>CP003801.1:0-352531 GCA_000299115.1 alpha proteobacterium HIMB59
TTAAATTAAAGTTTTTATTAATTTTTTAAAAAAGGGAAATCTGAAAGAAAGTTTAGGTATAGAGGGTTTAAATTTATTTACATTAAAGGTATCAAGAGTTTTTTGTTGAGGGTCTGAATATTTTGATTTTATTGAAGCTACTGGGGATTTTTGATTAAGATTTGAGATTAAATCAACCATGGTGATTAATCCAGAGGGTGAGACTAAATAATAACATTTATCTAAATTCAATAGCTCGTATGCACTATCGTTGATTTTAACATCAAAATGATTTTTAGAATATGAGTTAGCCAATAATATAGTATTGATTTTTTGTTTAGGAGAGAAGTCAGAAGAGCAAATCAAATTAGACTCACTTTTTAGTAGTGAGAAAATTGATTTCGACGATCCTTCTATTTTAATTTCAGGAAAAAAATTACCTTTAAAAAATAAAGAGCTTGATTGGCTATCATCTATAGCATTTGAAAAGAAATAATTTTGGTCTGTATAAAAATTATTGATCTCTAATATTTGATTAGAAAAAGAACGAGGACCGGTAAGTCTTAAAAGAAATTTGAATATGTGTGTAGTTAAAAAATTTGGAAATAAATTAAAAAATGTGAAAAATATCTTATTGATGTAATTTGTATAGTTCTCACTTGGTTTTATATCATTTTTATGTTCTTTTAAGAAAATATGTAAAATATTTGCCAATTGATGGCAAATACCTAAATAACTTTTGTTTTTAATAGCAATGGTTTTTTTTAATTTATCATCTTCGAAAATTGAAATATCTAAAGGAAGAGAGGATGTAAGTATATGATTTTCATTGATCTTTATGTTGAAAATTTTTTTAGCGTAAGACTTGAGTTGGTTCACATTATCAGAGATTAGATGGGCACTTTTATTATTTGGGAATATTAAATTAACATTACTGTTTGATTTTAAATTAGTAAAAAAAGATGATGAATATTTATGATCTAAGTTATCAAAGATACATGAGTAAAAAATTTTTACATTTTCTGATTTTAAACTAACTCCTATTTCATCATTTGCTTGTAAGTGATTATAATCAGCAGAGCAAAAAGATATTTGACTACCACTAATTGGTTCTCTTAATAATAACTTTGATTTACTTAAAATACCAAAAGTATCAAGCAAGATAGGCTTTTCTATATTTCTTAGTAAGTTTTGAGGTAAAAAATAACTATGATAGTTAGAATTATCCTCAATATTATTACTTAATTTGATATTAGTCTGGGATATTTGGGATAAAATGCCTGCAACAGCTTTGTTATTTACAATTAAATTTTTAAATTCTTCCATTTACTCTACAGTTACTGATTTCGCTAAATTTCTTGGTTGATCGATATCAGTACCTTCGTTTAAAGCAAAGTAATATGAAATTAATTGAAGTGGAATAGTATAAATGAAAGGTGTGTCAATAATGTTTTCTTTTGGCATATTGATCATTTTGATTTCACCATTAATTTTGCTCATATTTCTAACACTAGATAAAATGATGATTTTGCCATTTCTGGCAGAGATTTCTTGAGCATTTGATACGGATTTTTCGAACAAATCATTATTAGGAATTAGGCAAACTGTAATCGAATCCTTATCAATCAAAGCAATGGGGCCATGCTTCATCTCCCCGCCAGGGAAGCCCTCACTATGCATGTATGAAATTTCTTTTAATTTTAAGGACCCCTCTAAAGCAATAGGATATGCAATATTTCTTCCAATAAAATAACAAGCATTTGCTTGAGCTAATTTTTTAGAAATAATTTTAGCGACAGGAGTGAACTCCTTAATAAGTTTTTCAATTTTAGAGGGTAATTTTGTTAAAAGACCAATATTCATTTTGTATATTTGATTAGATGTTGTCTTTTCCATTCTTCCAACTTCTAGTGCTAGGTTAGCTAAGCTGAGTAATTGACAAGTAAAGGCTTTTGTTGATGCTACCCCAACTTCTTTCTGAGCATAAGTTGGAATGGTAACTTCTGCCTCTCTGACCATGCTACTCTCTAAAGAGTTCGTAATAACGATAGATTTATGATTCATTTTTTTTACATATTTTAAAGCCATCAAAGTATCCATTGTCTCACCTGATTGTGAGATAAAAATAAAAAGTATTTGTTTGTTTTTGTTGATTTTTTTATATCTCAACTCCGAAGCCAATTCGGTACTTACTTCTTTATTGGTAAAATGATTAAAATAATATTCACCTACCATAGATGCATGATATGCGGTTCCACAACCCACCAGAACAATTTTGTCTACTTCAAAGAGATGCCTAAATTTTGTCTCAAAATCAACAAAGTATTCTGAAGTATATTTTGTTTGCGTGCTTTTTAATACAATTGGCTGTTCATGTATTTCTTTCAACATGAAGTGTTGGTATTCACCTTTGTCATAGGGATTCTGATATGAGATATTTTTTTGAAATGTTATTTTAATTTTTTTTTGTAGATAGCTAATTTTACTCTCATAAATTTTAATGATGTCACCATCCTCACAATGAAAAATAGTATCATGATAATTAGAGAGAATTGATGAGTCTGAACAAATGTAAAATGATTGGTTTTTATTTGAGATAGATATAGGGCTTCCATTCTTTAAAATATAAAAACTGTTATTTCTTTTTATAAAAATAACGAATGCAAAATTTCCACGAATTGTTTTGTGAAAAACTTTAATTGCTTCATCTGGATCTTTGTATTTATCAATTAAATAACTTAAATAATAAAAACTGACTTCAGTATCAGATTTAATATTCTTAGGAATTTCTTTATATCGATTTTGAATTTTACTATAATTTTCAATTATACCATTACATACCAATGTAAGGTTCTCATTGGCAAAGGGATGCGCATTGTTTCTGCTTACTACTCCATGAGTGGCCCATCGAGTATGACCAATGACACCTGAAAAAGACTTATCTTTTACATTTTTTGATTTTTTTTCTAAATTTGAAATTTTCCCTACGCTCTTAATAGTTCTTATTTTTTTTTGAGAAAATAAAGAAATCCCAGCTGAGTCATAGCCTCTGTATTCTAATTTCTTTAAAATTTCTATTGCTTCAGACTTTAAAGATTCAGAATTTAAAATACCAACAATACCACACATTATTTTTTAAAATTTTTAATATTTTTTTGTTTAGACCTACTTATGGAGAAATAGTTTTTAGGAACGTTTTTTGTAATTACTGAACCTGCTGCGATATAGGAATTTTCACCAATACTCACTGGAGCAATAATAGATGAATTTGTTCCCACAAAGCAATTGTTACCAATTTTTGATTGATATTTATTCTTTCCATCATAGTTACAGGTTATCGTCCCTGCTCCAATATTAGTATTTTTTCCCACTGTGCTGTCACCCAAATAAGATAGATGATTCACTTTGACTTTATCTGCCAATTTAGATTTTTTAATTTCTACAAAATTACCCAATCTAACCTCATTTTGTAAAATGGTCTCCGGTCTCAGTCTTGCAAAAGGTCCAATTGAACAATTTTTTCCGATATAGCAGTTTTCTAAATATGAAAATGATTTAATAGCAGTTCCAGTCATAATTTTTACACCTTTTTTAATAACAACATTGGGTTCAATAATCACATCTCTTGATATTTGAACATCAGTTTCAATATAAACAGTTTCTGGTTGTAAGATTTTAACTCCAGAACTTATTAATTCGGATTTAATTAGTTCTTGAGAGGCTTTCTCTAAATCATTTAGTTCTTTAAAATTATTTACTCCAAGTATTGGAGATTTATTATTGACATAAGTATTTAATTTTAAATTTTGCTTATGTGAAATATCTATTAAATCTGTTATGTAGAATTCTTTTTTTATCTTATTTTTTTTTAAAACATCAACATTCTTGATAGCTTTTTTTGATATAAGGAAAATACCTGTATTAACTAAATTAATATTCTTTTCATCAAGATCACAATCAGCATCTTCTACAATCTTTAATAAATTATTATTTTTCATAATCACTCTACCATAACCACTAGGATCTTTCACTTTTTGAGATATAACTGAAATATCAATTTTAGATTTAATTCCTCTAGATAAAAAATTATTAATGATCTTATAATCGAATATCGGTGTATCAGCCAAAAGAATTAGATAATAATCAAAATTCTTATTAGAATTGAAATACTGTTTAATGGCGCCTCCAGTTCCATTAATTGGATTTTGAATAAATATTGATTTATTTTTATTTTGTATAAATTTTGAATTTACCTTACTTGAAATAATATTTATTTGATTGATATTTTTATTTTTTTCTAGAGCTTCTAAATTGAAATCAATTAATTGCTTACCTGAAATAGAATGAACAAATTTTGGTTTTTCTGAATTAAATCTTTTACTTTTACCGGCAGAAAGAATAATGGCGCAAATTTTCATAAAGTAGTAAAATAATATTAATAGATCTGAGCTTTACACTAAAAATATATCTAAATATGTAAATTATGACGATAATTGTAAAAAAAAATTATTCATCCTCTCTTTTTAAAATAATTAAAGAAAAACTGAACAATCTTGAATTGGTTAGTTTACCAACTGAGACAGTCTATGGTTTAGCTGGTCTTGGTACAAAAATAGAGTCTGCAAAAAAGATATACAAATTAAAAGAGAGACCTCTTCACAAGAAATTAATTTTCCATTGTTCTGATATTAAAATGGTTAAAAAATTTTTTTTCTTAGATCAAGAGAACGAAATATTGGCTAAAAAATTTTGGCCGGGTCCACTTACTCTCATTTTAAAGAGAAAATCATTCCTTATTCCAAAGACCCTTACTATTAATAATGATTGTGCGGTTAGAATACCCAAAAATGATTTTACAGTTTCTGTGATAAAAAAAGTGGGTCTGCCTATTGTAATGCCTTCAGCAAATAGATTTAAAAAGTTAAGTCCAATCAATGCAAAAATGGTTTCTGAACAATTTAAAGATACTAATTTATTTATAATTGATGGGGGAAAATGTAATATTGGTTTAGAGTCAACCCTAGTCAGAATTATAAAGAATAAGTTAGAAATTATTAGACCAGGGAAAATAAGTTTAAAACAAATTAAAAAGGAATTACCTTTCATAAATCTTAAGGAAAATGCGGAGAGGTATTTTTCTGGTACTTCTAAGAAACACTATTCTCCAAATAAAAAAATATTTTTAAATATAAAAAAACCTGCAAGCAACTCAGCCTATTTAAATTTTGGAAAAAAACATAAAAAAGAGTTTAGAAACCTCAGTGAAAAGGGGAGTTTGGATGAAGCTGCCAAAAATTTATATCATTTCATTTTTTTAGCAGATCAAAACCAAGATTTTAAAACAATATCAATTGCACCTATACCTAATAGAAATATTGGGGAGGCAATAAATGATCGTTTAATGAGAGCATCAAAATGAAATTTCCGGCAATAGTTAAAAAACAAAATGAGAGAATGATTGCATATCCAAGAAATACAGAAGAGGTTTCAAACATAGTAAAGTTCTCAAATAAAAATGGTCTGAATATTATACCTCTAGGAGGTGAAACAAATAGAGTTGATGGAACAAAACCCGACCAAAAATCTAAAAATTTATTCATAAGCTTTTCTAAAATGAAAAAAATAATAGAAATAGATACAGATAACTTAATCTTAACTGTCGAGAGTGGGGTTACTTTAAAGAAAATTCAACAAATATCTCAATCAAAGAATTTATTTTTTCCTGTGAATATTGCCCCAAGTGATGAATGTACGATTGGCGGGAATATTTCAACAAATGTTGGAGGACTTCAAACTCTAAAGTTCGGAAATATTGAAGATCATATAAATGGGCTAGAGGTTGTGTTGTCTGATGGAAAGGTTTTGAATTCTTTAAGCAAATTAAAAAAAGATAACTTTGGTCCTAAATTATGGAAAATCTTTTGCGGTTCTGAAGGTATTTTTGGAATTGTTACCAAAGCTAATCTAAATTTAAAGCCCAAAAAAAATTATATTACTACATACTTTCTTGAGATAAATAGTCTACATAAAGCTATCTTACTATTTAAAAAAATAAGACATCAATTTTATGATTATCTAACTAGTTTTGAAATTATTTTTCCCATCCCAAGTACAATATTGTTAAATAAAAAATCTAACTTCCACTTAATAGTAGAAATGCAATCAAATGAAAAAAATAATTTTCAAAAACCTTTAAAAAATCTTTTTCAAAAACATCAAACAAAAATAATTAAACTAGAAAAAAATAAACATAATTCTTGGATTTGGAAAAAAAGAGAGGATCTCGTCCATATCCAAAAGGATTTAAATTTTAATCATAAATTTGATATCTCATTACCCTTATCCCAATGGAAGGATTTTATTTTAAAAACCAATAAATTTATTAAAAAGTTTCCACAATTTTCACCCTATTTCTTTGGTCATTTAGGCGATGGTAATTTACATTGCAATTTTAAAGTAGAAAATGATTTGTCTAAAGATGTAGATATTTTAAGTAATTTTATCTACGATTTGACACTATCTCTAAATGGAAGTATTGCAGCAGAACATGGACTTGGGCAAAAGAAAAACATGCTACTTAAAAAATATAAGTCGAAAGAATATTATAATTTTCTTAAAAGTTTAAAAAAGTATTTAGATCCAAATAAAAATCTTGGGACCAATAAATTATTTAAGTCCTAGAAAATCTTTGATTTTAAAATAACTCATCGCAAGGACTAAAAGTGGAGTATCAATTACACCAAATCCTGGAAAATTACGATGATATATTTTTTCAAATAAGGGAAAATTTGAATTATCTGATACTAGAGTTTGTGCCAACATTTTTCCTACCATAGTAGTTAAAGCAAGGCCATGACCAGAATAGCCTTGAGCAAAATAAATATCTCTATTGATGGCGCCAATATGAGGAAATCTATTTGCAGTAATTGCAACATGACCACTCCATGTACACCATGCTTTAAATTTCTCGATGCCAGGAAGTATTTTTTTAATACTTTTTTTTAACGAATTTTCTAAATTTATTGGATCTATATTTGAATAACTTACCCCTCCACCAAATATTAAGTTATTATTTCCATCTAATCGGAAATAATTTAAAACAAACAACATATCTCCCACAGTAATTTTTCTTTTAAAGTAATTTGATAAATCTCGATCTGGAATATCGGTATATGCTGAAACATAAGTTTTTACTGGCATAATTTTTCTTCGAAGCTCTTTATTCAGGTTATCTAAGTATGCATTGCAACATAGAACCATTTTGTCAGCTGTTACTTCAAATTTATTAGATAGCTGTATTTTTATTCTTCCCTCCTGCTTATATGAAACCACTTCACTTTCTTCATAAATCTTACAATTTTGATTTTTAAGAAGTTCTTTAGCTAAACCGAGGCAGTAATTTAAAGGATGGATTTGCCCACATTCAGAGTCATACATAGCTGACTGGTAATATGGGCTATCAAAATAATCTTGCATTTGATTTTTGGATAAATATTGAGCTGACTCGTATTTGAATTGATTTTGAAGTTGATCTATAAATCTTTTTAATTCTTCATCATGAGATTTCGTAACACTTGTTAATAAATATCCTTCAATAAGATCACAGTCTAAATTAAGGTCTTTAATATTTTTTTTAACTTCTCGAACTGCATCTACAGTAAAATTCCATAGAGTTTTTATTTCATCTTCGCTGTGTTTTTGCTTTGAATAATCCTCTGATGAAAAACCATGCAAAAGTTGTCCACCATTTCTTCCAGAAGCTCCCCAACCTATCTTATTTTTCTCTAAAATTACGATTTTAAGATTAGGGTTTATTTTATTTAGGTAAAAGGCCGTAGTTATGCCAGAAAGACCAGCTCCTACAATGCAAACATCACATTGTATGCTTTCATTTAATTTGTTAGAATCTAAACTATATGCTTTTGTTCTTACATAATAATTATCTGAATAATTCATCAGATACATAAATAACAAATTTTACACAACACTTACACTCATGAATAATTACATAGAATGGTTTAAAAAGAATAAAATTACGGAGGTGGAATGTCTAATTCCAGATAATTCGGGTATTCCAAGAGGTAAAATTCTTCCAACCAAAAAATTTTTAAGCTCTTTTGAATCTGGAGGGCTGAGACTACCTCTTCATTTATTTAAATTAGCGGTATCTAGAAGTGTCTCTTATTCAATTGATGATCAACTTTTAAATCCTACTGATGGGGATTTTATATTAAAACCAGATTTTAATACTTTAAGAGTAGTACCCTGGTATGAGGAGCCTACTGCGCAAATAATTTGTGATGCTGTGGATAGTAAAGAAAATGAAATTGAAGTTTATTCAAGAGGAATTTTAAAAAGAGTAATAAATTTATTTAATAATATTGGTCTCGAACCTATCATTGCTCCAGAAATTGAATTTTATTTAGTTAAAAAAAACAACGATCCAGATTATCCACTTGAGACACCTTCAGGGCAATCAGGAAGAATAGAAAAAGGAAATCAATCATATGGCATCGATGCCATTAATGAATTTGATCATATTTTTGAAGATCTTTATGACTATTGTGAGGCACAAGACTTAGATGTTGAGAATATAAATCACGAAGATGGGCCAGCTCAAATGGAAATTAATTTTAAGCATGGCAATCCATTAGATTTAGCAGATCAGGTCTTTTTATTTAAAAGAACATTAAGACAAACTGCACTTAAACATAATCTCTATGCTACTTTTATGGCTAAACCATTAGAGGACTCCCCAGGCAATTCAATGCATATACACCAATCTTTATTAAAAAAAGGAAAGCCAGTTTTTGTAAATAAAGATTTAAAAACAACTAGTTACTTTGATCGCTATCTTGGAGGTTTGCAGAAATATTCAAAATCCTTCCTGCCTTTATTTGCCCCTAACGTTAATTCTTTTAAAAGATTAAGAGGTTATTGGGAAGAAGGAACTCCATTTAATCTTAACTGGGGCTACGAAAATAGAACATGTGGATTTAGAGTACCAAACTTTAATTCAGCTCAGCAAGCTAGAATTGAAAACAGACTTTGTGGATCGGATGTTAATCCTTATTTGGCAATATCTGCCACTTTGGCTGCTGGCTACCTAGGTATCAAAAAGAAGTTAAAGGCTACACAAGAAACCAAAAAAGCAGCATATAATGTAAACGTTTCCCTAACTGAAAGTATTTATCAGTCAATAGATATGTTTTCTCGATCAAAAGAAGCAAAGGAAATTTTTGGAGAGACATTTGTTGAGCTTTTTTGTTCAATTAAAGATTTAGAAGTTAACGCCTATAATAAAATTATTACCGCTTGGGAACGTGAATATTTACTTTTGAACGTTTGATCGATTAACAAAGTAAAAAATAATTGCTGCAACTACTACAAATAACATAATTATTGATGATAGTGCATTAACTTCAGGACTTAAGCCTAATCTTACTTTTGAAAAAACTACTATAGGTAATGTATTAGCTCCAGGGCCCGTTGTGAAACTAGCTACAACTAAATCGTCTAAAGATAGAGTAAAAGCTAGAAGCCAACCTGAAATAATAGAAGGTAAAATTACCGGAGCAGTAATCTTCCAAAAAATTTTATTAGGTACAGTTCCTAAATCTTGAGCAGCTTCTTCAATATTCTTATCATAACTACTTAATCGAGATTGAATTATGACAGCAACAAAAGCTACAGAAAAAGTAATATGCGAAATTAAAACTGTTAATTGGCCTTTACTTGAAGGAAATCCAATTAAATGGTTAGAAGAAATAAAAAATAACAATAATGATAGTCCTAATATGATTTCTGGCATTACCAAAGGAGAAGAACTTAAAAAAATAAAAAATGGGCGCCAGGGAATCTTAGGAATCCTTACCAAAGAATATCCAATCATCACTCCTAATAAAGTTGCAAAAGTAGCAGATAAAGATGCGATCTTTATACTTATCATAAAGGCTTCTAAGATTTGTTCATTTTGAAAAAGTTCACCATACCATCTAAAAGAAAAACCTTTCCATACCATCACCCTTTTATTATCATTAAAGGAATAGGCTATTAACGTCAAAATAGGAAAATATAAAAAAGCAAATCCAACTGTTAAGAAAAATGATTTAAGAAATATTTTATTCATTTTTAAAATTATATTTTGCATACATTAATTGAAATATGATTATTGGAATTACTAAAATAAATATACCAGACATGGCTAAAGCACTTGCAATTGGCCAATCTCTATTTATAAAAAACTCATCCCAAATAATTTTCCCAAAATATAGTTTGTCACTTCCACCAAGTAGCTCAGGAATAACAAATTCCCCTACTACAGGTATAAAAACCAACATACTTCCCGCTACAATTCCTGGTAAAGACAATGGGATAATGACTTTAAAAAAGGTTTTAAAGGGCTTTGCTCCTAAGTCACTTGAGGCATCAATTAAATTCAAATCAAATTTAACTAAATATCCATATAAAGGCAGAATCATAAAAGGTAAGTATGTATAGACAACCCCTAGGATCACAGCATAGTGGTTATGCAGCATAGATAAAGGTTGATCAATAAATCCAAACTTTATCAAAATAGTATTGATTATTCCCGAACCTTGCAGAATTACCTTCCAGGCATAAACTCTTAATAAAAAAGATGTCCAAAAAGGGATAATCAATAAAATAAGCAATAAATTTCTTACATTTTCTTTAGATTTAGCTACATAAAAAGCAATCGGATAACCAATGAGCAAACATATCAATGTTGAAGTGAAGGCTAGAGTTAAAGAATTTAAATAAGATCTCAAATAAAATGAGTCTGAGAAAATAAATGCATAATTTGATAAAGTTGCATTTATTGAAAATCCTTCCTCAGTAAAAGCAAACATATCTCGATATGGTGGCATCCCCCATTCAGAAACAGAGATAGAAATTTTGAATATCAACGCTAACGGGATAAAAAAGAATAAAACTAACCAAAAATATGGAGTGAAAACAAACCAAAAGTTTTGTTTTTTTAATAAATTAGTCATCAAAGAAAAAAATAGAGTCTTCGCTCCACGTACATATGACCTTGTCATCCCATTTAATTTTTAAATTTTCTGCTACTTCTTCATTTTGCATAAATGCATAAAAATTAAATCCATTAGACTCAATTAAATACTTTGTATAACTGCCAAGATAAGCTACCTCTTTAACTACACCCAAACATTGATTTTGAGTATTTTGATTTTCAAATTTTTGAATTTTTATCTTCTCGGGTCTTATTAAGCATAAGTTTTTATTTTGAGAGGAGTTATCAGAGATTTCAACATTCAGTTCTTTAATAAGTGTTTTTTCATTAATTTTATCTAAATGAAATAAATTTGCCGTCCCAATAAAATTAGCAACGTATTTATCAGATGGCTTTTCATATACTTCAACTGGATTACCTACCTGAAGTATATTTCCTTCCTTCATAATAGCCATTCTATCAGAAAGGGACATTGCCTCCTCTTGGTCATGGGTAACAATTATGAAAGTAATACCTAATTTATATTGAAGATTTACTAGCTCAAACTGAGTTTGGACTCTTAATTTTTTATCTAAAGCAGCCAAAGGTTCATCAAGTAACAAAAGCTTAGGCTTTTTTACAAGACAGCGAGCTAATGCAACTCTTTGTTGTTGGCCTCCAGAGATCTCAGTAATTTTTCTATTCTCTAATCCTGTTAATTCTAGTAAGGCAGTTATCTCTTTGACCCTACGATCAATTTCATTATTTTCTAAATTTTCCTCTTTAAGGCCAAACTCAATATTTTTTTTGACATTTAAATGTGGGAATAGAGCATAATTTTGGAACATTATATTAAGTGGTCTCAAATAAGGAGGTAAGGATGTTATATCCTCTCCATCTAAGTAAATTCTACCACTATCAGGCTTTTCAAAACCGGCTATTATTCTTAATAATGTAGATTTTCCGCAGCCAGATGATCCTAAAAGACTAAAAAGTTCTGACCTGTTGATATCTAAGCTAACGTTATCCAAAGCTTTTGTATTTCCAAAACTCTTGGACACACTTTCTATTTTTAGAAAGGACTCTGACATCTAAAAATAAAAAAGCACAACCTGCAAATCACAAGTTGTGCTTTTCATAAATAAATTATTTATTGAGCTGCTTTAAAGCTATTGAAGACTCTAGAAGAAATTCTAGATTTTTGTGGAGAGTCAGCGGTGTCTGCAAATAGCTTAAGTAAAGTCTCCTCTGTAGGGTAAATAGCTGGATCCTCTAATATTTCGGGATCAATTAAACCCTCAGTTGTGTTAGCAACTAAATTTGGATTTGAATACCAAACATAGTTTGTGATTTCTGCAACTACCTCTGGTCTTAAAATATAGTCAATAAATTTATGAGCATTATCTACATTCTTAGCATCTGCAGGAATGCCCATCATATCAAACCAAATGACAGTTCCTTCATTAGGAATTGAATACCATACTTCTTCTATTTCTTCATAGGCAGCAATGAAAACATCCCCTGACCAACCAACAGCTAAACAAATTTCACCATTTGCCAAATCATCAATATATTGAGATGAATCAAAATATTTAATGTAAGGTCTGATTTGTTTTAAAAGCTCTAAAGCTTCTTCATTTGCTTTTGTGTTTTCAGTATTTGGATCATAACCAAGATAATTTAATGCTATTTCAACTACTTCACTTGGTGCATCAAGCATGGCAACACCACAATCAGCATATTTAGATATTTCATCTGGGTTAAAAATAATATCCCATGACTCAACATCTCCGCCTCTCTCTTCCACGGCAGCCACATTGTATCCGATACCGGTAGTTCCGTACATATAATTTACAGAATATTCTCCACCAGGATCATGGGCATCAGTTTTTTCTAAAACACTAGGATCAAGGTTGGATAAGTTAGAGAGTTTACTTTTATCTAACTTTTGAAAAACACCTGCTTTAATTTGGTTTTCCATAAACGAACCTGAAGGAACAACCAAGTCATATCCACTTCCACCTGCTAAAAGCTTCGCTTCTAATACCTCATTAGAGTCGAAGACATCATAAGTTACGTCAATACCGGTCTCTTCTTCAAAATTAGCAATAGTGTCTTCTGCTATATAGTCAGACCAGTTATAAATAAAAAGCTCTTCAGCGTTAGAACTCAAAGGTAACGCCAAAAGAAAGATAATTGATAAAATTTTTTTCATACGACCTCTCCTCTTTATAATATCTTTAAGTGCATAAATAGTATTATAGTTTTATTTAAAAATCACAGATTTTTTTATATAAATCAGGTCTTCTATCTCTAAAATTTCCCCAAGATTGGCGATATTTTTTAATTTCATCTAAATCAAACTCTTGAGAAATTATACCTTCAGATTTTTCATCCATATTTTTGATAATGTTACCCATATGATCAGTAATAAAAGAACTGCCATAAAAAGTTAGGCTGATGTTTTTTTCAGTTTCTGTTCCAACTCTGTTTGAAGCGATAACAGGAATTTGATTTGCAGCAGAGTGGCCTATCATAACATTTTGCCAGTGAAGTTTAGAGTTAATTGTAGGATCATGAGGCTCAGACCCTATAGCAGTTGGATATAAAAGAATATCTGCTCCCAACAAAGTCATAGATCTAGCACATTCAGGAAACCACTGATCCCAACAAATACCACAACCAATATTTCCAAAATCAGTTTTAAAAACTTTAAAACCTGTGTTTCCAGGAGTGAAATAAAATTTTTCATTATAACCAGGTCCATCTGGAATATGAGATTTACGATAAACCTCACTTAATTCACCATGAGAGTCAATTACAATTAATGAATTAAAATAATTTTGTCCCTGTTTTTCGAAAAAGCTAATTGGGATAACGATATTATTTTTTTTACAATAATTTGAAAAAATAGAAAACAACTCATTATCCAAGCTTGAAATAGCATAATCAAAAAATTTAGCATTTTGAGTAGAGCAGAAATACTCACTTTGAAATAATTCTTGCAATAAAAAAATATTAACTCCCTCAGCTACGGCTTGATCAGCTAAATTTATAGCTTTGTTTATATTCTCCTTGATATTTCCTTTTATTGTTTGGAATTGAGAGGCGGCTACTTTAATTTTCATATCTTGGGCATATTCATAGTAACACAGTGAATATTTCCTCCACCATAATTTATATTCGATGTTTCAATCATTTTTATTTTTTTACTTGGAAATAATGATTGAAATATATCATAAACTTGCAAATCCTCCTCAACATTAAATTTTGGAATTAGTAGAGAATTTTTACAAAAATAAAAATTAATATATGAAGCGACTAAGGGCTTATTATCAATTTGAGTCTCACTGGGTAAGGGAATTTCAATAATTTCAATATTTGGATTTATGCTAGAAAAATGTTCTTCTACTAATTCTTTAGCTTGTCGAAGAATAAAATAATTTTTAGATGTCTTGTCTTCAGTACTTGCTATTAGATAGCGGTCATTTCCAATTGGACAAAAAATATTATCTATATGTCCATCAGTATCATCACCAAACAGCCCCTCTTTAAACCAAATAATATTTTTAAGACTAAAATGTTTTTTTAATTCTTTTTCCAACAATTGTTTTGAGAGATTGTTGCGATTTGAGTTTAAAAGAACACTTTCAGTAGTGAACAAATTTCCTTGATCATCATAAGTTATTCCTCCACCCTCTAATGTGATTGAAGATTTTGTAAATGGAATTTTAAATTGGTCACATATGAAATCTGATACTAAATTATCATTTTTGAAATTTGGATATTTTCCATATCCGTTAAAATTAAAGTTCATTGACCTTAGCTCTTTGTCCTCTTTATAAAATATTGGAGCTATATCCCTCATCCATGAGTCATCTAGATCAACTTCTATGATTGATATTTCTTGATTAGAAACTGTTAATCTACAATCTTTTAAATCTTGAGAGTTGCAATAAATATAGACTGGTTCCTCTTCCGCTATTTGATTAGCGAGATTTGCTATTTCTTTTCTAGCAGAGTGAATTTGCGATTTATAAAGTTCTAAATTACAAGGCCAAGCAATGAGGCACCGGTCATGATTATACCATTCAGGAATAAGTTTCATTTTTATTTATCTGTACTAATTATAGTGAAAATATTTTAAAGTTTACACTCATGATCATAAATAAAATTCATTGGTTAGGTGTGGGTCTATCTTCTCCCCCAGGGATTCTTTATCTGAATGAACAAAGATATGACTTATTAGTTTGGAATAGATCGGTGGATAAGGCCCAATCTCTTCTAAAAAATAAGATCTATGTTAATCAATTAGATATTTCTAGCCTCTCAAAAAAATTAGAGAGAAATGATTTAATAGTATCAATGCTTCCTGCCTCAATGCATATAGAAATTGCTGAGCTTGCCATCAAGTATAAATGTCATCTCGTTACATCAAGTTACCATGACCCTCAATATGAAAAGTTAGAACAAAAATTTATTGATAATGATTGTTTGTTTATTTGCGAATGTGGATTAGATCCTGGAATAGATCATTTATTAGCGCATAAACTCATTCAAGAATTTGAAAAAGGAAATTATCAAGATATTAAATCTATCTGGTTCGAAAGCATGTGTGGTGGTTTTCCTGAAATACCTAATAATTTTAAATATAAATTTAGTTGGTCGCCTCTAGGGGTTTTAAAAGCACTGAATACTCCAGCCAATCATATTGAAAATTTTTTTGAAGAAAGATCAGAAAAACCCTACAAAAAAATTAACTTTATTGAATTTAATAATGAAAAATTTGAAACTTACCCAAATAGAAACTCAATTCCATATATTAATGAATACAACCTAGGTAAATACTCAAATATTTTGGAACATTTTGAGAGAGGGACAATAAGACTAGAAGGATGGTCAAAAGCTTGGAATGAAATTTTTAAAAATATTGAAGATAAAATTGATTTAGAAAATCTTAGTAAAAAATTATGGGAAGAAAACCAATATGACAATTTAGAAAATGATAGGGTTTTGTTATATGTAAAAATAAGATCAAAAAATTCAAACAACAATGAAATTTTTAATAAAACTCTCTATTTAGATGAGTCTCGTCCAATTGTAAACTCTGCTATGTCTCAATGTGTTTCTTATACAGTTGCTTTTACAATTGAATGCATAATGAATTTAAAAAATAAAAAAGGTATTCATAGAATATTTCATGATGAAAAAAACGTAGATTATATTTTAAATAAACTAAATGAATGTGGAATTATGATTAGACAATTATGAATATTTGTATTCTCAAAGAAAATAAACCAAATGAATTCAGAACTCCTCTAACTCCTAAAGATATTAAACGATTAAAAAAAAAATATCCTAGATACAATTTTTATATTGAGCCATCTAAAAATAGAATTTTTTCAGATAGTCTATTTTATAAATCAGGCTGCAAAAAATACACTTCTCAAAATATTGATCTTTTTCTCTCTGTTAAAGAAGTGTCTACGAAAATAATAAAATCAAATCAAAATTTTATGATGTTTTCACATACAGTTAAAGGGCAGTCATATAATATGCCCCTTTTAAAAAAAATATTGAAGAATAACTGCTCTCTAATTGATTATGAATTATTGAAGGATAAAAAAGGTACTAGACTCATTGGATTTGGATACTTTGCGGGTATCGTGGGAGCCTTCTTAACACTAAAAAAACATCTTAAAGTTTATTCTTCCTCAAAATACAAAAATAAGATTAATGAATTAGTGGCAATACTTTTAAAAAAAGACTTGAAGAATATAAGAATACTTATTACCGGTGATGGATCAGTATCAAAAGGTGCGCAATTTCTTTTAAAGAAAATAGGAATCAAAGAGAAAAAAACTCTAAAAATTGATAAATCTAGTTCTTATTTCAAGGTTCTATCTCCTAAGGAATACTATAAAAGGCTTGATAAAAAGTTTAGCTATAGAGATTTAATTAATGGAATAGGTGATTATCAGTCTGTTTTTCCAAAATATTTTAATGAATACAATATTTTTCTATCGTGTCATTATTGGGACTCAAGATTTCCAAAACTATTTGAAATCAATGAGGTTGATAAAAGTTTTTTTCAATCTTTAGGTGATATTACTTGCGATATTAATGGTTCTATTCCAACTACTTCAAAAAGCACAACTTTAAAAAAACCATATTACAAGTATAAGAATACAACTATTATGGCTGTTGACAATCTTCCTAGTGCATTACCACAAGAATCATCTGAGCATTTTAGTAAAGTTTTAAGTTCTTTACTGCCTTCAATCTTAAATAGTCTTAGTAAAGAAAGTATCGAAGAATATTATATTGCAAAAAAAGGTTATCTAAATTTTAGGTATATGAATTTATTAAAAAATTTAATTTAAAACTAAGTAAAAGCCTGTTAGTACAAGCAAAAGAGCAAATAAGCACTCAATAAATTTCTTAATAAATTGATTGGAAATCATAGTTTTTATCAAACTTCCAAACAAGGCCCACATACTAATACAAGGAAAACTGACCAGAGAAGACATTAGTCCAGTAAAAATTACTGCTATCCATAATTTTTCCTCTAAAGGCATAAACCCTGATGCTACTGTGATAGCAATCGTCCAAGCTTTGGGATTTACCCATTGAAACAATGCAGCTTCATATACTCTCAGTGGCCTTCCTGACTCCTTTTGGTAATCTTTTATAGATCCTATCATTTGATAAGCTAGATATAAAAGATATCCAAAACATAACCATCTTAAAATAATCTGCAGCCCTGGATAATCTATTAGTATAAATCCTAGCCCTAGGCAAATTAATGAGACCTGAATGGCATGACCAAAGGCAATGCCTGAGATATGAGGCAATGATCTTTTGAACCCAAATTTTAACCCTGAAATAGTAAGCATAGCATTATTTGGGCCAGGTGTGATAAACATCACCGTGTAGTATGATACCAAAGCCAGAACTAAAGGTATGTCGATCAAATATTACTTTATTAAGAATTTATTATCATCAAAAAGAACATGTATAGGGACACCAGTTGACAATTCGACAGAATTAATCTCATCTGGACTGTAAATGTTCATTACGATAAGGAGTGCTCTTAGAGAGTTACCATGAGCAGCAATCAAAATATTATGATTATCGTTATTTTGAATTTCTTTAAAAATCACTTCATCAAAGTAAGCCTGAACTCGAGTAACCACATCCTCTAAACTTTCTCCATTCGGAGGTTGGTCTGAATATCCCCTTCTCCATTTATGAACCTGATCCTCTCCAAACTTATCGGCAGTCTCCTGTTTGTTTAAACCAGTTAAATCTCCATAATCTCTCTCATTAAGATTGATATTTTTGATAATTTTACCTTTTTCATTCAAATCATCCCATTGTGATAAATTTTCTAAAATAATTTTAGCTGTATCTTGAGCTCTTTTTAGCTCACTAGTAAATACCAAGTCAAACTTCAATTGTAATTCTTTGAAATTTTGGCCTGCTTGATTTGCTTCTTCAACTCCTTGACTAGATAACTCAATGTTCTTAAAACCTGTAAACAAATTTAATTTGTTCCATTCACTTTGACCGTGTCGGATTAATAAAATATTTTTCATTATTTGTGATATATAGTATTTATTAGATATGGTCAAATTTCGAATAGAAAAAGATAGCTTAGGTGAAGTCAAAGTTGAGAGTGAAAAACTTTGGGGCGCTCAAACACAAAGATCTATTCAAAACTTTCAAATTGGAGTTGGTAAATTTCATTTTCAAAAGGTTTTTATTGAAGCGCTCGCTCTGCAAAAAAAATCGTCTGCAATGGCAAACTACAACTGTAAACTTCTTTCTAAAAAACATGTTGATACGATAGCTAAAGTTTGTGATTTGATTATTGATCAAAAACTTAAAGATCACTTCCCATTAGTAGTATGGCAAACTGGATCAGGTACACAAATCAATATGAATTTAAATGAAGTTATAGCTAACAAAGCTAATCTACTTTTGGGATCAAAACTCCCCAGCAATAAACCGCTTCATCCCAATGATGATATCAATAAGTCACAATCATCAAATGATACTATCCCTACAGCAATGCATATCGCTACAGTTTTACTGATTAAAAGAGAACTACTTCCTGCAATTTTAAAAATAAAAAAAACTCTTAAAAAAAAGGTCAAAGAATTTAATAAAGTAATTAAAATTGGAAGAACTCATACGCAAGATGCCACCCCTATTAAGTTATCTAAAGAATTCTTAGCCTTTCATGACCAAATAGACTATGCGGAAAAGAAAATTCTTCAAAGTTTAAATAAATTATTTCAGTTAGCCCAAGGTGGAACTGCTGTTGGTTCAGGCGTAAATGCTCCTAAAGATTTCTCAAAAAAATTCATCAAAAATTTACAAAAATTTACAAAGCTTCCTTTTAGGTCTGCATCAAATAAGTATGAAGCGCTCGCTTCCCATGATGTATTTATTGAAGTCATGTCATCAATGGAAATTTTAACTAGCTCATTATTTAAAATGGCAAATGATATTCGGGTTTTATCATCTGGACCTAGAAGTGGCATAGCAGAATTAATACTTCCCGCAAATGAGCCTGGATCCTCAATTATGCCGGGTAAAATTAACCCTACTCAATGTGAAGCTTTATCTATGGTTTGTGCACATGTAATTGGCCTAAGATCAGCAGTTTCTTTTGCATGCACCCAAGGTCATTTTCAACTTAATGTATATAATCCGGTTATTATTCATAATACTCTCGATGCTATCCAGTTACTCAGTGATGCCATTAGATCATTTGATAAAAATTGTTTATTCGGAATAAAAGCGAACCTAAAAAGAATTAAAGAGCTTTTAAACAATTCTCTAATGCTAGTAACTCCTCTAACTAAAATTATAGGCTATGATTTAGCATCTAAAGTAGCTCTGAATGCTTATAATAAAAATATTTCTCTCAAAGAGTCTTGTTTAGAGCTTACCTCTTTATCAGAGAGTGATTTTGATAAGTATACTAATCCGAAAAATATGGTTTAGTGAATTTGATGGATAAGAAAATTATCCTCAGATTTAAACAATTCTTTTAAAAGATTATTAGTAATATAGTGGCCAGTTTTAAAACCTTTATACTGACCAATAATAGGATATCCGGCTAAGTAAAGATCACCAACTACGTCTAAAACTTTGTGTCTCATCAATTCATTTTCATATCTCAAACCATCTTTATTTAAGGGTTTACGATCTTTAATCACAATCGCGTTATCTAAAGATCCACCTTTAATTAAGTTTTGAGATTTTAAATATTCAATTTCATGAAAAAAACCAAATGTTCTGGCTTTTGAGATTGACTCAATGTAGTTACCATTTAAATTTTGAATAGATATATCTTGATCTTCATATTTTCCATCAAAGCTAGATTGAAGATAAATATTGAGACCTTCGTTTACACTTTCATTAGGTAATAATTCAGCAAAGCCATAATCACATTCAAACTTTACGGGTCTTTTAATTTCTAAAATATTTTGATAATTGGTTTGTTCTTTTAAACCTGATTTTAATATCTCATCAACAAAAATTTTTGAGCTACCATCTAAGATAGGAACCTCTAAATTATCAATTAATATCTCGCAATTATTTATATGGAGACCGGCTAAAGCACTCAAAAGATGTTCGACAGTTTTTACTTCAATATCATTCAATCCTAAATTAGTTGAAAATTTTGTAGAGATTACGTGGTCCCATCTAGCTGGAATGATTTTTCCTAAATCTGTTCTGTTAAAAAAAATACCTGAATTTTCTTCAGAGGGCTTAAGTGTGATATTTGTATTGACACCCGAATGAAGGCCAACTCCAGAAAATGATATCGGTTTCTGGATACTAAAATTTTTCATATAATTAAATTTTAAGAAAAATCGCAGAGAGTATTACTTTATAATTGTAAAACTTTGTATTGAGCTAAAATTATTGGGTTGAGCCTTTTCTCAGATATGAAGGAGTATCTATATCCTCAAGCAGCTCATTTTCTGCATTAATTTCTGTGATATCTGAAATCTCTGCACCCTCATTATTAACAGGTGGATTATCGTTGCTAGTGTCTTCAACTACATCGCTAAAAAGAAACAAATTTGGATCCGTTTTGGTCTTTTTGGCCTTTATTTTTTTATCCTTAGAGGGGGTTTCTTCAGATGTCTCTTTTTTATCTTTGTCAGAAGACATTAAATTTGAGAGCATACTAAAAAATCCAGTTTTTTTCTTCTCTTCTAGATTTGTATAATTTACGGATATCTCCTCTTCTTTTTCAGTTTTAATATCTTCAACTATCTCAGATATATCCTCATCTTGAGGAGATAAGTGAAATTCAGAGTTACTAGGGTTATTGTCAGCATTTAATTCATTATTGTGCTCAGACATTGACTCAGTTTCGTTTGAGTCTTGCGGCGTTTCACTTGAGAGCTTGTTTTGAATCGAACTAAAACCAGAATTGCTATTTTCAGATTCAGGATAATATAAAATTTTTTTACCTGTTGCCTCAATACCTGTTGCAAAAATACTAATTTTTAGTTTGCCTTGCAAAGTCTCATCAATTAAGGATCCAAAAATAATATTTGCATCAGGATTAACACTTTGCCTTATTATATTAGCTGCATGATCTACCTCTAATAAGGTCATATCACTACCACCCGAAATATTTACAATCACTCCCTTTGCAGTATTCATATCAATATTTTCAATAAGTGGATTGGTTAATGCAAGGTTTGAAGCCTCAACGGCTTTGTTATCACCTTCAGCTACAGCTGTGCCCATCATAGCAAATCCCATTTCTTTAATAACTGTTCTTACATCGGCAAAATCTAGGTTAATTAAACCGGGTTGGGTAATTAAGTCAGTTAATCCTTTTACACCATCGAATAAAACATTATCAGCTTTTCTAAATGCCTCGGCAAAAGAGGTTTGTTCATTTGAAACTTTAAATAAATTTTGATTGGGAATAATCAAAAGAGTGTCTACATTATTTTTTACTTCTTCAAGACCTTGAAGGGCTAAGTTCATTCTTTTAGTTCCCTCAAAATTAAACGGAGTTGATACTATAGCTACTGTTACGATACCAAGTTTTTTTGCAATACTAGCTATTACGGGAAGTGCACCGGTACCAGTACCTCCGCCAAGGCCTGCCGTAATAAATAGCATATTTGTATTTCTTAATTCTTCAGAGATTAAATCTATACTTTCTTCCGCAGCTTCTTTACCAACTGAAGGATCAGCACCAGCACCTAAGCCTTTAGTTTTTTCAAGGCCAAGTTGAATACGGTTATAGCAAAGTGAGTTTTCTAAAGCTTGTGCATCTGTATTAGCCACAATAAACTCAACATTATTTAGATTTGATTGAATCATATTATTGACAGCATTGCTTCCTGCACCGCCAACACCCATAACAGTTAAAGATGGTTTTAAGTTCTTTTGATCTAGTACTGGTTCTATATCTAGTGTCATTTTATCCCCGCAAATATCTACTTATAGTAGGTCTACGAATCTTTTGTACCATATTTTGTTTGAAAAAGAATCAATTTTTTTTAAAAAGTCCTCCTTTTCTAAAGTTTTATGCGATTGTAACCAGTATGCACAATAAACTGACATAAAGCTTGAGTCATTCAAAACTCGAGGTATTCCAGAAGAACTAGGTGGTTCTAATAATTGGATATCTTGACCAAATTTACTTCGAAAATAAGTTTGGAAGTTTTTAATTTTGGCCCCACCACCTGTGAATAAATAAGAATAAAAATTTTTATCTTCAGGTAAAATTTTAAAAATTAAATTAAAAATTTCATCAAGACGTGATGTAACTATTTTTTTTATGTAGTCATGTTCAATTTTATTTTTAATATTATTTCCGAACTCCTCCCAAACGGGAATTTCTATGGTAGGATTCCTTTCATCAAATAAATCAATCGTTGAAATTTTTAGTTTTTCAGCAAAATCAAAACTTATATTAAGCATTTTTACTAAATCATCTGATATTAATTTACATCCTATTGGAATTGTTTTAATGAATGAAAGTTGTTTATTCTTTACCATAAGAATATTTATGTGATTAAAACCAAAATCAATTAAAGCTACATTATTTTTTGTAATTTTTTTATTTTTCATATAAAAAAAATACGATGTCGTGGTATCTAAAAAGTTGATAACTTTAATTTGAAGTTTTTGAAAAATATTCATTAAAATATTTATTTGTTTTTGATCAATTAAAGAAACAAGGGAAATCATAGACAACTTATTACAAATTAATCCAATTGGATTATCAGTAATTAAATCATTATCGATTTGGTAATGAGAGGTATATAAGTTTTGATTGTATTCAGTATTTTTATCTAAATTAAATTTAGATAATTTTCTTAAATCATTATTTTCAATAATTGAATTTTCTAAATTTAAACTATTTTTAATTTTTTTAATTTTTATACTTTTGTTGGATAAAAGAATATAGCTGCTCTTAATAATAAAATTGGATTGTTTTTCAGCCTGAACTATAGATTTATGAATACTGTCGACAAATTCGTCAAATCCAAGGACATTATTACCGTCATACCCTTGGGTGTTTGATTTACCAATCCCCTCTATTTTAGGCTTACCATCGATTTCAGAGTATATGATGGTCTTAATAGAAAAAGATCCGATTTCTATGATTGTATTGAAATGCTCCAATTTATTTAGCTCTTATTGTTTTCTCGTGGAAATTTCTTAAATCTAAATACTCCTGAAAGTTAGTATTATTTTTAAGAATCTCATAATTTTCTTTAATAAATATTAACAAATCTTCATTAATTTTTTTAGGTAACATAATTATTGGCCCTTTAGCGAGATATAAATTATATCTTCTTCCATCTACATATTCGATTTGACTAATCTCAAACAAATTATTTATTTCTGCCAATGATTTTCGAAGGTAATTATTTATTTGGATAGGATTATTTGAAATATCAATGAGATCAATTGAATTAATATATTTTTCTTTGAAAAAACTAAATGAACCTATGGAGTTATCTGTAAATATAATTTCTTGATTAATTTGATTTTTCGCAAATGGCTCTTTAATTTGTATGTTAATATCAATTTCTGAATTTTTTCTATTAATTAAATATTTTTCAATAAAAGTATAATTTTCAAAAAATCTCTCAAGATTTTCTAAGTTATTTGCTATGTCCATTTCAAACTCTGAACTGAGTTCATTATTATAAAAATTAACAATATAAGGTTCAGATTTGAGAAAATATTTATAAATTAGAAATGAAAAAAAAAATAATAAAAAAAAAGAAATAAAACTAAAAAAATTATAATAATATTTTCGTTTAATCATGATGAGTAAATTATTTTTTCAATAAGTGATAAGTAGTTTATTCCATTATATTGAGCCTGTTCTGGTGCGAGTGAAATCGAAGTTAATCCCGGATGAGTATTAAGCTCTAGAAAATAAAAACAATTGCTTTTTGAGTCTAAAATAAAATCTAATCTTGCTATTGAACGACAATTACATTTCTTAAAAATTATCTCAGATAAATTTAATAAATACTCATAATTTTTTTTAGATAACCTTGCTGGAAGATAGTGTTTACTTTTTCCATATGTGTATTTAGCTTTAAAATCATAGTGAGCACTTTTAAAAGTAATTTCTGTCACTCCTAAAGCTTTAACCTTTTTTTTGTCTTCTATTACCGTAACAGTTAGTTCTCTTCCATCTATTTTTTCTTCAATCAAAGTATTTTGATCAATCTTTAATTTTTTTAGCTCTTTATAATTATTGATAATTTTAACACCCTTAGATGAACCATCTGCATTCGGTTTTGCGATTAATGGGAATTTAATTTTTTTAATTTCATAGAGTTCTCTCGGTGAGAGTAAGTTTAATTCATTTTTTAAAAACTTTTTAAGTAGTCTTTTATTGAAACATAGGGCTGATGAAATATCTTCTGAGTGAGTAATGGTTGTATTATATTTTTTTGCAAGACAAGAGATGCCACCATCTTCACCAAACTCACCGTGCAGTGCATTAAATATTAAATCAGGTTTGGACTTAAATAATTCATGTAAATTATATTTCTTCAAATCAAAAAATGTAACTTTATAGCCATTTTTTTTTAAAGTATTAAATACATTTTTACCTGAATTTATTGAAACTGATCTTTCGCTCGACCACCCTCCGGCAACTATTGCTATTTTAATTTTTTTTAATTCTTTGAAGCTCATACAATTATGAGTTCTTGATCAAGTATGATTTGATATTTTTGATTGACCTTTGATTTGATTGTTTCAATAAATTTTATAACTTTATCTGCGCTTATGTTGGGATCATTCTCAAAAAAATTTGAGTGTTTTTTTGATAGTCTTACAGGTCCTTCGTAAAAACTTTCATCTAAACTTGTTTTTATTAGCTTCCAAGCATTATGGTTAGGTGGGTTCTTAAAAATACTACCACAGCAATTAACCCTTTGTGGCTGTGTATCATTTCTATTTTGTTCATATAATTTCATTTGTTTTTTTATTTTAGTTTTATCACCAGATATTTTTTTAAATTTACCATAAAGAATAATAGTATCTTTTTTTTGGAAACCTCTTCTATAAGTAAAGTTTAAATTCTCAATTTTTTCCTCTTTTACTTCTTTGCTTTTCATATCGTAAAAAATGACACTAATTAAATAGTCTTTGATTTCTTTTCCATAACAACCTGCATTCATATAAATATTTCCCCCGACTGTTCCAGGAATTGTAAATAAAAATTCGTAACCTTGTATAGAGTTTTGATAGCAATATTTTGAAAAATAATTATCTAAAACGGCTGAGCCAACTAGTATAATGTCATTTTCAATTTTAATTTTTGCAAAATCACCTCCAAGTTTAATAGCAATACCATCAAAGCCCTTGTCCTTTATCAAAAGATTAGAGAAATTCCCTATGGAAATAACATTTTGATTAGATGTTATTTGTGTATTTATCTTTAAATCATCTAAATTTTTAATTTTTATAAATTGTGAAATTGGACCACCCGACTTAAGCCAAGATATCTTTGAGGAGTCATAATTTTTTATAATACTAATATTTTCTTGACTCATAAAAAAATCTCATTTGTGCAGAAATACTTCCAGCTCCAGCAGCAACTATTATCTTACTATTCTTTGCATTAACCAAAGTGTCTAATAATGTAAATAACTCATCATAAGTATCAATATAACTTACTTTATTGTTACTCAACACATTAAGGTCATTAACTAAATTTTTTGAGTCTTTCATATTTTTCTCAAAGCTTTCTCCAGCAGAATAGGTTTTAAGAATTATCAAATTTTTAATATTTTTAAGAATTTTTATATAGTCAGAATATAGATCATTTAATCTAGAAAAACGGTGAGGCTCTATGATTAAGAAGAAGTCTTTATTTTTGTATAGTTTACAAACTTCAATTAATTTTTGTATTTCTGTTGGATGATGAGCATAATCATCAACTAAAATTGAATTTTTAATTTTTCCTAAAGTATTCATTCTTCTTTGAATACCTTTGAAATTCATAACATCCTTATTAGAAATTTGAATATTCAAATGTTTAATTACAGCCAAGATAGCACATAAATTTTGTACATTATGCTCACCAAGAAGTGGTGATTTTATTTTTGCGATTTTTTCATTCTGTTGAAAAAAATTAAACTTAGAATCTTTTTCGGTTAATTTATCTATTTTATAATAATAGTTTGATTTGGTTGATTTTCCGTATGTAATTATATTTTTTGAGATGTTGGATAATTTTTGAAGAAAAATATCATCATTATTTAATATTACTAAAGAATTCTTGGAAACCTTTTTTATATAAGTTTTTATTTTAGACTTTAATTTCGTAAAGCTTTTATAATAATCCAGGTGTTCTTTATCGACATTGAGATAAATTAAAATCTTAGGATTAAGCTTAAAGACAGTTCCATCACTTTCATCAGCTTCGACAACTACATAATTACTGTCAGTTAAATATATATTCTGCCCAAAATTATTCATAATTCCTCCGGTTATAATTGTAGGACTTAATCCTGAGCAAACTAAAAGATGGCCTAACATAGAAGTAGTAGTAGTTTTTCCATGAGAGCCAGTTACAACGATTGTAAACTTATCGTTGCAAATTAACTGTAAAAGTTTTGATCTATTATAAAAAGGTATATTGCTCTTTTTTGCAGCGTCAATTTCTGGATTATCTTTGATAGCTGTAGAATAGAATATCATATCTTTACCTCTAACATTGGAAGGCTTGTGTCCTATCTGAACTGGTATTCCATTTTTTTCTAAAATTTTTGTATTAGAGTTGCTGGCTATATCACTACCACTGACATCTATCTTATTTTTTTTTAAATAAACAGCTAAAGCACTCATCCCTATTCCATTTATTCCAATAATATGGACTTTTTTATTAATGAGATTTAATAGTTTCATCTAGTTAAATAACACAAAATTTTTTGCATAGAAAAAGGGTTAATTAAGGAATTAAGATATTCTTTAGAGATTTTTTTGGATATAGGCATTTCAAAATCTTTTAAAGAAAAACTATTTTCTTTAAAGTATCTTAAATTTAAACTTTGATGACCATCACGTGAATGCAAATGTGGAATAAAATAAACTTTATTATTAAAATAAAGAATTTCATGCAATGATCCTGATCCCGAACGCGAAATAATAAGATCAAAATCTTTAAAATTTAAATTTTCATTAAATGTAAAAAATTCTATGTCTAATTTTAAATTCTCATATTCTCTAGAAACTTCTTCTAAAAACTTTTTTGGAACTTGAATGTAAAATTTAAAATTGTTTATCAATGTTCTATCTATTTTTAAAAGTTCATTAGATAGAAATTTATTGAGTTCCAAAGAGCCTGCACTGCCCCCAATTAATAAAATATTAATTAATTTGTTATCTAATTTTTCATATTTTCTTTCTAAGTTAGTAAAAAAATTGCCTACAAAAATCTCTTTTGATTTCAAATAATTATTGGGAAATGATGTAAATACACGATGAGCAATGAAATAATTAAATCTATTAGCTAATCCATAAACATAATTTTGCTCATGGAAATTTATTTTATGATTTTTAAAAAATAGAATATTTGTAATTCTTGCAAAAAATAATACTGGAACTGTGATAAACCCACCAAATCCTAATAAAGTTATTTTTTTATTAAAAAGCAAAATTTTCCAAATTTCTTTAATAATTTTAAGGATAAAAGCCGTCTTATTTTGAGAGTTTATTTGAATCACATTCTTTTTTTCATATTCAATTAAATGTAAGTAATCTGCCCCTACTTCATTTGTAATGAAAATAATTTGCTCTCTACTACAATAATGAGAAAGTTCATTTAAATATTTTATTGCAGGTAAAATGTGACCACCAGAGGAGCCTGCTATAACAATATGTTTGATACTATTTTTCAATAATGATTTCTCTTTTTATTTTATTATTTTCAATGTCAATGATTTGAAAAATAATTTTATTTTCTTCAATAATTTTATATTGATAGTGCTCCTCATCCAAAAGCGATATGTCGTCAATGTGAAGATCGGTTAAAGATATATCTTTTAAGTTTTTATCGTTATCGTATTTATAGAAAACACCAATTATAATTGCTATAATTGCGATAACAATTAGAACGCCTTGAAATATAATTAGGCTAAGTAAAAATTTTTTTTTTAACATCAATAAATGAATAATTCTTATCTATATCAAAACTTTATTATTGAAATTTTATATGAGGATAATGATATAGCAATATTAAATAAACCCTCCGGCCTACTTACTCATAAGAAAAACCTATCTGACAGCTCTCCGTCTTTAGCTGAAAGTTTAAAGATGAATTTTAATATAAAAGATGATGAAGTTTTAAAAGAGGGAATAGTGCATAGACTTGACGTTGATACGAGCGGAATAATTATCATTGCTAAAAATAAAGAAATTAAAATTCTTTTTCAAAATAAATTCAAAAATAGAGAATTAGAAAAAAATTATTTAGCTTTCAGCTATGGTGTTCTTGATCAAAATTTTATTCAGATTGATAAGAATATTTCTAGACAAAAGTTTCAAAGAACAAAATTCGATACTACTGAAACAGGAGGTAAAAATGCATTAACCTATGTTGAAAATCAAAAAATATTTTATGGTTCAATTAGTAAATTAAATTGTCAGATAATTACTGGTAGAACACATCAAATTAGAGTTCATTTACTTAGTTTAGGACTTCCAATAATTGGAGATAAGCAATATCAGTTAAATAAAGAACAAAAATTTCGATTAGCCAATTTACCTAATAATGTAAGAGAAACCGTCAAAAGCTTCCCTAGACAAGCGCTTCACTCTCATAAACTAAGTTTTATTCATCCAAAAAGTCTAAAAGAAGTTAAAATAACTTGTGATATGCCTAATGACATGAAAGATTTAGAGCAAAACTTACTATGAGCATTGAGAATAAAAATTTGTTGCCCGTAATTACATCTGAAAATGATATTTATCCTTATTTAAAAAAAATCAATCAGTTCCCAATGCTTACTGACGAAGAGGAAAAAAAACTTGCTATAGATTGGTTAAAAAATGGAAACACTAAAGCTGCCCAAAAACTAGTTACAAGTCACTTAAGATTAGTAGCAAAGATCGCAATGGGATATCGAGGATATGGCCTACCTCTTTTTGATTTGATTTCAGAGGGTAATTTAGGACTAATTCAAGCTATAAGGAAATTTGATCCAGATAAAGGTTTTAGGCTTGCAACTTATGCTATTTGGTGGATCAGAGCTTCAATACAGGAGTATGTTTTACATAGTTGGTCTTTAGTAAAAATTGGAACAACAGCTGCCCAAAAAAAATTATTTTTTAATCTTCGTAGGCTGAGAAACCAATTAAAAAAATATGAAGAGGGATATCTCACAAATGACCAAATAAAATCGATCTCTCAAGACTTGGGTGTCACTGAAGACGAAGTTAAACAAATGGAAGGTAGAGTTTTCAATCAAGACTTCTCATTAAATACACCTTTAAATGATGAAAATGACTCCGAATGGATTGACCAAGTTGAAGATGATAATATAGATGTCGTCACAAGAGTTGAGGAAAGAGATGAGCTCGACAAACGTAAAGCTCTATATAATCAAGCTGTAAAAAAATTAGAACCTCGTGAACTAGAAATCTTAACTGCTAGAAGATTAGATGAAGAGCCCAAGACTCTTGAAGACCTAAGTCAAAAATACTCAATTAGTAGAGAACGAGTTCGTCAAATTGAAAATAAAGCTATTAAAAAACTACAAGAGGAAATTAAATTAATTTCTGAAACTAAATTACTTCCAAAAAACTAATTTTATCGAATAATAGTTTGGTTTCTTTCGGGACCTAAAGAAATAATCTTAATTGGTATTTTTAAGTATTCTTCTATGAATTGAATATAAAGTTTTAAAGATTGAGGCATTGAGTCAAAGTTTTTAACTTCACTGATATCTCCCCAGGACTCAAATACTTCAAAGTCACTCTCGCTTAATGAAAGTGATTTTAAAGACTCACTATCATTGAAATTTATTTCTTCAAAAGAATGCCCTTGATAGCTTTTGCAAATTTTAATTTCTTTTAAGTTGTTCAATACATCTATTTTTGTGATACAAAGTTCATTCACTCGATTAACTTGACAGCTATATTTTAAAGATACTAAATCTAACCATCCACATCTTCTTTTTCTTTTTGTAACTGTTCCGAACTCTACGCCCGTTTCGGCTATATAATCCCCAATTTCATCAAAAAGTTCTGAAGGAAATGGACCATTACCAACTCTAGTTGCATATGCTTTGAAAATACCGACAGTCTGATAATCAACCTGCAAACCGGACCCGATTACAATGTTAGAGGAAATTGTATTGGAGGAAGTTACAAAAGGATAAGAACCATGATCTAAATCTAACAAGGCCCCTTGAGCGCCCTCAAATAGAATATTATTTTGATTAAAATTTTTCTTAATGTAGCTGTTATCAATGATTAGCGGGCCTACTTTTGTATAAAAACTATCGAGTATAGAAATATATTTATCGATATTTATGAGTTCTTCTTGGTATGCATTCAAAACGGGATCATAGAACTTTTTGATATTTTCAAGTTTTTCTCTAATTTTATCTAAGCTTTTTAAATCATATAATTTGATACTTTTTCTTCCGACTTTATCTTGGTAGGCGGGGCCTATGCCTTTGGCGGTAGTACCAATTTTGTCCTCTCCGGATAAGATAGACTCATTAATTTTATCTAATTGTTTATGGTAAGGTAATATTAGAGGTATATTTGAGGACAAATATATTTTTGGATTAGATATTTTTTCACAAATTTGTTTATATTCTTTTAAGAAATGTTCCGGATCAAGCACTATACCTTGTCCAAGAAAACAAACTTTTCCTCTAATTACGCCTGATGGAATTAAATTCAATTTGTAAGTAATATCTTCAACTATCACGGTATGGCCAGCATTATTACCCCCTTGATAACGAGCAACTAAGTCAAAATTCTCAGATAAGAAATCTACAATTTTACCTTTTCCCTCATCGCCCCATTGTAATCCAATAACTGCCTTATTCATTAGATGATCTCCGCTAAATTATCAACATTGCAAGAAAATCCAAAACCATCAATTTTTTTTTATTTTTTTTATAATGATAGCCTCCGCCCTGCGCTAAAATTTTTTTTGATTTATTGGAGTAAACATAAAAAAAAATATCTTGGTGATAATCTTTTGAGAAAAAGTTTTTTTCAAGATTTAACTCATAAGGAGATCTCACTGTTTTAGAAAATGCATTTGTGAAAGTTTTGATTTTATTATTTCGAGGAACTGATGACTTAAAAACAAAGTTAGATTTGCCTTTGATTTTAGGATCAGTAAAAATATAAATAAAATTATTTTTCAAAATTTTTTTTAAAAGTTTATCTAGTACCTTCATTACTTCAATAAACGACTCTATCTTAGGTCGATTAATAATCTCTAAACCATGTTGGCGATATTGTTTGATACTTTTATTAACGAGATCTGGCTTAAATACGTCTCCCATATAGTATAAAAAATGCTCAGATTTGAAGTCGTGAGTTAAAATTGTATTTATAACTTGGCCAGTCATATCTGAACGAAGAACAATGTCAGATGATAAATCTAATTTTTGATTTTCAATAACAGAGGTAAAAATGCGAGAAAATCTTCGATCCTTACTTATTAAATTCGTAAAGTTATTATCTAAATATTCATATTTGGTCGCTGTCTGAGAATATTTAGTATCAAAAGAGCTAACAAGCATTTGTAATAATATCTATTATATTTTTCTGTAATTTTCTTAGATCTGATACTTTTATATTTCTTGGCTGATATTGCAAGTTTACTCTCAATAAAGGCTCTGTGCCTGAGGGACGAACTACATAAAATAAGTTTTTAGATTTTAAAAGGGTATTTAAATCTCTATAAATCTTGGCTTCATTTTGGAAAAACTTTTCACGATCAATTCTTTGATTAATTTCAACAACCTTCAGCAAGTCTAGACCTTTCTTTAATTCTGAAAGTTTTTTATTTTCTTTCAACATAATCGTTAAAACACGTAATGCAGTAGACATGCCATCGCCTATCAAAGTATCATCTTTAAAAATAAAGTGACCTGAAGGTTCTCCACCAAAATAGTGATCATTGATTCGTATCTCTTGCAAAATATTTTTATCACCTACTTTAACCCGTTTAAGTTTTAATCCCATTTTCTTTAAAGATACATCAAGGCCGAAATTGGCAATCTCATTTGTGACAATGGTAGATCCTTTTTTAATATTTTTATTTTTTAAATAATACTTCGCTAATATGTATATTAGCTCTTCACCAAAAATAGGTTCGCCCTTTTCATCAATAATAATAAGCCTGTCTCCATCTCCATCTAGGCATATACCAACATCTGATTTTCTTTTCTTAACAAGCTTAGATGCTCTTTCGGGAAATAAAGAACCGCACTTATCATTAATATTAACGCCATTAGGTCTATCACCTAAAGTGTCTAACTCTACGCCTATTTCAAATAATACCTCAGGTGCCACTTTATAGGCTGCACCGTTAGCACAATCTAAAACAACTTTTAATTTTGTATAATCTAAATTTTTAAATGTATTTTGTTTAAGGGCCTCGGAGTACCTTCCTATAGCATCTTTAAGTCTGACTGCTTTACCATAATTGGAGGGTTTTATTTTAAAATTATCAAAATCATAATTAAAAAAATAATCTTCTATTTTCCTCTCTTCTTCAGCTGTAATTTTATAACCTGTACCTGAAAAAAATTTTAAACCATTATCTTTATAGGGGTTGTGTGAAGCTGTGATCATCACAGAAAAGTCTGCTCTCAAAGACTTGCTTAGTATTGTTAAAGCTGGTGTTGGTAATGGGCCCACCAAAACTACATTTACTCCCATTGAAATAAAACCTGCTGTAAGCGTGGGTTCAAAAATATACCCAGATAAACGAGTATCTTTGTTTATGACAACTCTAGAAATTGAGTTTTTCTTTTTCAGGACAAGTGAAGCTGCCTTTGCTAGCTTTAAAATATTCTCTGCCGTTAGTGGATACTTACCTACCTCACCGCGAATACCATCTGTTCCAAATAATCTCATAGAGATAGTTTCTTATTTGAAATAACTTTAATTTGGAAGTGGAAAATTTTGATCTTTTGTAAAAGAAGGTAAAGGGCCTTTGTTAGTAGGACTTTTTTGAGCATCATCAGAGGGTTTGTCAGCATCATCAGATAAGTCATCATCTCTTTTAGGTTTAATGCCTTTTAAAAGATTTTTAATTTCATCACCTGTTAAAGTTTCATATTCGAGCAAACCTTTAGCAATTATATGAAGATCTTTCATATTCTCAGTTAAAATTTTTCTTGCTTTAGTTTCTGCTTCTTGAACTAAACGAATTACTTCTTGGTCAATAATACGTGCGGTTTCTTCTGAAATATTTTTGGACTGAGTAACAGAGTGTCCTAAAAATACCTCTTCCTGATTACCAGTATAGCGAACTCTTCCTAACTTTTCACTGTAGCCCATTTGGGTAACCATTGCTCTTGCTAGGTTAGTTACTTGTTGAATATCTCCTGCTGCACCTGAGCCAATTTTTTCTGGTCCAAATATTAGTTCTTCTGCTATCCTTGCAGCTACTGTTACCACAAGCTTATCAAGATATTCATCTTTTCGATGAATAACTTTATCTTGTTCCGGGACACTCATCACAAAGCCTAAAGCGCGACCGGTAGGTATAATTGAAGATTTATATATTGGATCTGCATGCTTGCAGTGCAAATTTGCTAAAGCGTGCCCAGCTTCATGATAAGCTATAACTTCTTTTTCAGAGTCAGAGATGATCTTGGATTTATTTTGAGTACCAAGCATAACTTTATCTTTAGCATCTTCAAAATCATCCATAGTAACAATTTTCTTATTTTTTCTAGCTGCAATTAAAGCCGCTTCATTAACAATGTTTGCTAAATCGGCACCTGAGAAACCGGGGGTAGATCTTGCAATAGCAATTGTTTTAACTGATTTGTCCATTTTGATTTTCTTAGTATGAACCTTTAAAATTTTATCACGACCAATAATATCTGGTGCAGGAACAACGACCTGTCTATCAAATCTTCCAGGCCTTAAAAGTGCCGGGTCTAAAACATCTGGTCTGTTAGTTGCTGCAACAATAATAACACCCTCATTAGCCTCAAACCCATCCATTTCTACAAGAAGTTGATTTAGTGTTTGTTCACGTTCATCGTTTCCTCCGCCTAAGCCTGCTCCACGATGTCTTCCAACAGCATCAATTTCATCAATAAAAATAATACAAGGTGCATTTTTTTTACCTTGTTCAAACATATCTCTTACTCGACTTGCTCCAACACCTACAAACATTTCGACAAAATCAGAACCTGAGATAGAAAAGAAAGGTACGCCTGCCTCGCCAGCGATGGCTCTAGCTAAAAGTGTTTTACCTGTACCTGGAGGGCCAACAAGAAGAGCACCTTTCGGAATTTTTGCCCCTAATCTTTGAAATTTGTGGGGATCTTTCAGGAATGAGACAACTTCTTCCAACTCCTGTTTTGCTTCATCTATTCCAGCAACATCACTGAAAGTTACTCTAATCTTGTTTTCATTTAGTAGTTTTGCTTTTGATCGACCAAAACCTAAGGCCCCTCCACCTTTTCCAGATTGCATTTGACGCATAAAAAATATCCACACGCCAATTAAAAGCAGCATTGGGAACCAGGAAACAAAGATACTAAGTAGTGGGTGCATCCCTGATTGTTCGGGCTTTGCATTAATGGCTACATTATTTTCATTTAATGTTTGAATTAAATTTGGATCCCTTGGTGCGTAAGTAGAAAAATCAATACCATCCATGGTTTGTCCATAAATATTGTTACCTTGAATTTCAACAGACTTGATTTCACCATTTTCAGCTTTATCTAGCAAAGTTGAGTAAGTATAGGTAACTGATGAGTAGTCTCTTTGCGAGTTTTTGAAAACGTTAAATAAGCCTAAAAGTATTAGACTTATGATTATCCAAACGAATATGTTTTTAGAGAAATTTTTCATAAATTATTGTTTCTTTATATATAGTTAACTTTACTTACGTTTAAACCCCTATGTGAGATTTAAACATAATTTTTTTCCAAAAAAACCAATTTTTCCTCCAAAAACAGATTTTTTTGCTCTGAATTTGTTATTAGGACCTAAAACAGCATCAACAAAATTGTTAATATTTTCATTTCTAGGCTGTTTTTTTAAGCTGAATCTCAAACTATAGTACAAAGACTGAACTGCAATCATTTGTAAAGTATTATTGAGGTGCTTAAACTCTTGTACTTTAATCTCAAATCTTTTTTTAGATAATCTTTCAAAATAAGAAGAATAAAAATTAACCAAAAATTTCATATCTTGATAATTACTCATATCTTTTTTAATAGATTGAGAAATTTTAGAATTTGATGAAAGGTAAGATCGAACTTTATTTCTGGTATAGTCTAACTCAAAATTACTACGATCCTCAAACCATATTAGTTTGTTTTTTCCTGCATAGGCTTTGATTTGTGTTTTTGAATATTCGACAAGAGGCCTATGGATATTTAATTTTTCAAATTTTTCATTAAAAACATTTGAAAGTCCTAAAACATTCGAGGACTGTATCTTTCGGAGAAAGTAACTTTCTTTTAAATCATCTAAATGATGTCCTAAAAAGACTTCGTCAGTACCAAGAATCTTGGATAGTTTTAGAATATAGTTATACCTAGCGGCGCGAGCTTTATTTTGAAAAGATGTTTCTTTTTTTCCTAATTTTAATTTTCTAATGAATGTATTTTTTTTATTTAACCCATAATAATTTATAAATTTTTCAATTTCATATTTCCCCTCAACTCTTTTTTGATGATCAAAAAAAATATAAAAAATATTTTTTAGATCAAAGAATTGAGATTTATTAATTAAGTCATATAAAACAGTACTGTCTATACCACATGAAATAGCAATTAAGATTTTTTGTTTAGGAGAAAGATTTTTTTGAAGGTATTTTAAAAATTGGTTTTGATTAAGTGGCAATTTAATTAATAATCAAACCGCATTCTTGCTCAGCTTGAAGAGATTTAGAGTCTTCAATTACGTCTGAGTTATTCAGGTACTCATCAGAAAAAATAATATCCTCCATAATTAAGCATCCATTTTCCTGATCACCAATTCCAAATAAAGACCTTCCTAACCAGAAATAATTTTCAGCTTTAAACCTGTCTATATCAGAAAAATCTCTATGACGAATACCGAAATACTTAACTGAGTCTATTATGTTGTTTTCGATAAAGTTTGTTCTACCTAAAAGATAATATGCCTCTGATAGCATCTCCTTATTATCTGAGTCAGATTCAATGATTAACAATAAACTCTCAATGGCTTTTTGATTTTCTAAACTTGCTAAGCTTTGTTTTGCTAGTTGTAATTGAGCTTCTATATTAATTTTTGGTTTGTTAAGCTCAATCTCTTTTTCCTCAAGCAAACCTTCTAACTCGGATAATGTAGCAAGACCTTCTTCGCTCGGTTCGAGGTTTATAATTTCTTGTTCCTCTAAGCTAGATATTGAGAGCTTTCCTAAGGTTTGTTCAGGCAACTCCTCTTTGACTTCTAAAATATTTTCATTTTGAATATCAGACTCAGCAATCTGAAATTCCTCTAGAGACTGAGTATCATTTGATTTTTCAGTAACTAAGTTGGAGGAACTTTCATCTATAGTTAATTCATTTGATGATGAAATTGATTTATTTTGATCAAATTGTGGCGATGTATAAAGTTGATATAAATTTGCTATATCGTCTTTCATATCTTTGATTTGCTTTTCAAAGGAATCAAATTTTTCGAGTAAAAGCTGTATTTGATTATTTATTTTCTCTAAATCTTGGTTGTCTGAGTCAACAATATTGGGTGAATTATTTTGGTAAACGAATTTTTGTAAATCGATTATGTCTTTTTTAACTCTTTCAAGATCAACTTCAATCTTATTGTGATTTTGAGAGAAAGAATACGAACTTAGAAAAATAAATAAAGTTGAGAAAATGATTTTAACGAAAAACATTTTTAGATTTGGTGCCCAATATTCTGGGCACCTAAAAGAAATTAGAATTAGTTAGTTACTGTAGTAACGCCACGTCTATTTTGACTATAAGCTGTTTCATCTGATCCAACAACTTCAGGTCTTTCTTTACCCCAGCTGATGTATTCCATTCTGTTGGTATCAATTCCAGCTTGAGCTAAGTAAGAATAGACAGCAAAAGCTCTCTTATCACCAAGAGCTAAGTTGTATTCTCTCGTTCCACGCTCATCTGCGTGACCTTCAATTGTTATGTTAGTATCAGGGTATTGCATTAACCAAGCAGCTTGAGCATCAAGCGTAGCTTGAGCGTCAACAGTTAGTTCTGAGCTATCAAACTCAAAGAATACTCTATCGCCAACATTTACGATTAAATCTTCTTGGGTTCCTGCAGTAATACTACTATCTGATCCAGAGCTAGTGCTGGAAGAAGCAGCATCTACGTCTCCGCCTTGTTGGGTATTTGTAGCTGCACATGAGGCTAGGAAAAAGCCAGTTACAACTAAAAGTAGTAATTTTTTTAACATTATTATCTCCGCGTAAATATATTTTAACTATAGTTGTGATACATAAACACTGAATTTCTGGGAAATCAAGTTAATATTTTTTAATAATTCCCCAATTTAAGTTCAAGAAATTAGCTAATTTAGTAATTTGTCTATAAAAGTGGGGACCAAGCAGGGTCACTTCCATCTCGTGGGGTTGGTATGATTCTCTCATTATAGCCGGTAATATCAATAAAATGGATAGTCGTTTCACCTCCGGTTCCATCCAAATTTGATTTTTGCTGACGATAAAAAATTAGATATCTTCCATTCGGAGACCAAGCAGGCGACTCGAGTGCAAAGTCTTGAACAATAATTCTCTCATTGTCTCCGTTAGTATCCATGACACCTATATAAAAGTTTGGTTTTCTATTTTTAACAAAAGCTATCAAATCTCCTCTCGGAGACCAAACTGGATTTCCATAAACGCCTTTACCTTTTGAAATTCTTTTAATATTACTTCCATCTTTATCCATAATATATAGCTGCGGGCTACCACTACGATCAGAGTTAAAAACTATTTTTTCTCCATCGGGTGAATAAGATGGTGACGTATCTATACCTGAGTCATTGGTAAGCCTTGTTATAGATCTAGTGTTTAGATCCATAGAATAAATTTCTGAATTGGCAGTCTTTGAGTCTGAAAAAGACATTACAACACTTTTGCTATCAGGTGAGAATCTAGGAGCAAAAGTCATACCTGGAAAATCGCCAACGATCTCTCTTTCACCAGTTTTTAAATCATAGATATAAACTCTTGGAAGATTATTCTTGTATTCCATATATGTAATAGTTTGATTATTAGGCGCGAACCTTGGGGTAAGAACTAGGTTTTTCCCATCAGTTAAAAATTGATGACTATCAAGATGTCCATCTTGATCCATTATGGCCAGTCTTTTTATTCTTTGGTCTAAAGGCCCTACCTCAGATACGTAAACAATTCTTGTATCAAAGTAACCCGTTTCGCCAGTGATCCTTTCATAAACGATATCGCTCACGGTATGGCCTACTCTTCTAATCAGTCCTTCGTCTGGAATGGTAAGCTGTAACTTTTCAATTTCTTTAGCATTAAAAACATCGTACAACCTCATTCGTAAGCGAATACCTTTGTCAGTTTTAGTAACATCCGCACTTAATAAAAATTGTGCTTTAATTAACTTCCAATCTTCAAATCTAGGGACTTTTTCTACAAGGTTATCTGATTGGATATATAGATCTTCGTTTACAGTATAAAAAAGTCCAGAATTAGTAAGATTATTAGAAATTATTTGCCTAATAGTATTGCCGTATCTGGACGTATCTGCGTCTTCTCCAAAAACCTGTGTGATGGCTATAGGTGTTGGTTCTACTTTACCTTGGGCAATAGTGACCTCCAAAGCACCATAAGAATTAAAAGCAAAAAAAATAAAAGTAATTAAATATTTAATCATTTATTTAAAATTTGATGTTGAATAATAGCATACTACTTGGATCGATATATTAATTATTTATTAATCAAACATCCAGCTGAAATCAAAAGTAAAATTGATTTCTTTCCACAGATCATATTTATCTTCTGGAAGAAGTAAGGGGCTACAATCAGGATTATTAACTGCTCTCATGGCAGCCTCTGCTGCAGTTCTGAAAGATGGATCACTCAATCGCTCTTGGTTCACTACCTTCGCACTTTTCACAGTTCTATCTGGGTTCACCTCGATGAAAATAACCGGTTTGATCTCTTTCAGATTTGCAACACCAACATTTAGATTTAGACATGAATGAAGCTGTTGTCTTAATAGGTCAATTTCTGAAATAGTCATAGTAGCTGCAACTTTTTCTGTAAAGACCTCCTCTTGTTTTACCTCTGTTTCTTCTTGGACTTTTTTAAACTCTTGATCAACATTTTCTAAATCTTTTAAAACTGTACTTACATTGAATGATTTTTTGTTTGGCTTTTTCTTAACCACTATTTGTAAATTATCAAAAGGCTGTTCAATTTCTTTTGGCTCCGGTTTTTTCTTTAACTGTATCTCAAAATCATTTTCAATAGGAGCTGGAGCAATCTCCTCAGGTTCTTGGATTTTTTCTTCAGGCACTTCATCGATTACAAATTTATTTGCTTGATCTGAAGAATTATCTACCAATATTTCCTCAACGTCATTTATTTCAGGTTCTGCTATTTCAGACACTATCTCTTTAACTGGTGGCTCAGGTTCTGAAACTTCGGGTAAGGTTTCTTCTACAACGGGTTCGGTTATTTCAGGAGCCTCTTCAACTTCTACTACCTCTTCGATCACTTCCTCTTGTAAAGTTGGTATTATTTCATTGATCTCCTCTTGAAATTCTGGTGCAGCTGTTTCTTCTTCTACAATGAACATTTCAACAGGTAATATCATTGGAATATCACTCACTTCTTTTTGAAAAGTGAAGTTAATCATGGGAATAAGTATCAAAAGATGTATTAAGAAAGATAGAAACTGAAAAAAAAGATCACTTTTTCTATATGAAAAGTCCTCAAAAAATAAAACTAATCTGCGAAAAGGGTTATAAAGAGAGATGGTGCTCACTTAACTTGGTTTTTTTGTTACAAGAGCTATTTTAAGAAATCCGGATGTATTCAAAGCTCCTAAAACTTTCATTACCTCTCCATAATTGATGGAAGTATCAGCTCTAAGAAAAATACGAATATCATTATTGGAACCAGCAATAATTTTTACCTTGGAAATCAATTCCTCAAAAACAATCAGATCCTCACCTAAATAAATTTCATTATTTTCATTAATAGATATTTCTAATGGCTCTTTTTGAGCATCAAGAGAGTTAGCTTCTACTTTGGGAAGGTTTACAGGCACACCAACTGTTAACAGTGGAGCAGTAACCATAAAAACAATAAGCAAAACTAACATCACATCGACCATAGGAGTGACGTTGATATTAGAAACTGGACGATTTTTTTTTCTCATTTAGTTAACTTGACGAGAAATAATGTTTACCAAGTCCTTTCCAAAACTTTCTGCCTCTGATAAATAAGTATCAATTCTAGAAGTAATCATATTATAAAATGCGGTAGAAGGGATGGCTACAAATAAGCCAAGAGCAGTAACGAAAAGTGCTTCTGCTATTCCAGGTGCTACCACAGCTAAATTAGTATTTTGAGCAATTGCAATAGCTTGAAAGCTATTCATGATCCCCCAAACAGTTCCAAAAAGTCCAACAAATGGCGCCACAGAACCAGAAGATGCAAGAAATGATAAGCCTTTATTAAGGCTGGTATCCTCTGCTGCGATCGATAAGTCTAGAGAGGTATAAAGTCTTTGAATAAATGCAGAGTCTATTTTATTTTTTTGTAAACGAGATTTTTCATACTCTCCCATTATATTTCTAAAAATGTTAGAATAGCTTTCCTGATCGAAATCATCTATTTGCTGATACAATTCATCTAACGAGATGCCTGACCAAAAATGATTTTCAAATTGTTTAGAAATCTTTCTTTGCTTGTTAATTAATAAAATTTTTTGGATAATAATTTTCCATGACTGAATGGAGAAAATGACAAGTAAAATAATTACTAATTTTACAACCCAATCAGATTTTAAAAACATCCCAAACATAGAAAAGTCTACAGACCCCTCTAATGCTGCTAAGTTTACAACTTCTTCCATTAATTAATCCTCGTTATTTTCTATTTCGTCAGAATTTACTTTATTTTCAAGTTCTTTTGAAACTTCATCAAAATCATCTGAATGTACCATTATCCAAAAACCAGGTCTATTTTTTTCACACAAAGCAATCACTGGGGTTTTTTTCTCTTTATCAGCTAAAACTTTAGTATCATCCCAAAGTTTAACGGCAGAATGTTTGGCCCTTAATTTGCACTCTATAAATAAGTTATCATGGACCACATCAGAATGTGTGACCTTTGAGTTAATTCCGCTTAAAGCGTTACGAACACCACCAAAAAATCTAGCAACTAATCGCTCTCTATTTTTCCAAGCTTTATCAGGCACTTGAATTATCCAATAATGAGCTATCAAAATCTAAGTTTGAAAAACAATTTTGTACATCGTCATTATCCTCTAAATCTTCATTCAATTTTATCAAACGATTTAGTTCATCTTCTTTTTCAATATTGACAGTCATATTAGGCTTCCAAATAATAGATGCACTTTCAATTTCCATATTTTTTTCTCTCATAGCTTTTTCTAATGAAGCTAGGTCTTCATATTTACAAAATATATAAGTCATACCATCTTCGGTCGTGTAATCATCTAGGCCGCAATCAAGTAATTGCTCCAAAGTCGTATCATCCAAGATTCCATGCATTTGGATTTCTCCAACTTTATCAAAATTAAAACTCACACTTCCCGTTTCTCCTAAATTTCCTCCATTCTTAGAAAAGATTGATCGAATTTCAGAGGCGGTTCTATTTTTATTATCAGTAAGGGCTTCTACAATAAATGCTGTTCCAAATGGACCATATCCCTCGTATCGTACTTCTGTGTAGTCTGTGGTATCTGTATTATTTTTATTAATAGCTCTGTCAACATTGTCCTTTGGCATATTGACACTTCGGGCATTATTAATTGCTAGGCGAAGACGAGGGTTAGACTCAGGGTCGGTGCCACCAATTTTTACTGCTATCTGAATTTCTCTTCCAATTTTAGCAAACTGTTTTGCCCTTTTTTTATCTTGGGCACCTTTTCGATATTGAATGTTTTTAAACTTAGAATGACCTGCCATAACTTAAGATAGTAAATTACGATCTAAAACACCACCAATTTGAATAGATTGAATGGTACTTTTTTGTCCCTTATTACTTGAAATAACAGCTCCAGAAATGGTCGCCTCACCTTCTGCGGGTTCCAAGCGAGGAGTATTCGACTCCGATCTCATTCTCTTGATTGCATTATCTTTTTTCATTCCAATAACAGAATTGTAATCACCCGTCATACCGATATCAGTTTGAAAACAAGTACCTTTATCCAAGACTCTTGCATCCATGGTGGGGATGTGAACATGTGTTCCATAAATAGCTGTAAATTTTCCATCATAATTTTGAGCGATACCATTTTTTTCTGAAGTGACCTCAGCATGTACCTCCAAAAAAGAATAATCAATTTCATGGTCATTTATAATGGACAGAAGTTTTGTGTCTATTGACTCAAAAGGATTGCTCAATGGCAAATCAATAAAGGTTTTTCCATGAACTTGTGATACTAGTATTCTTTCTCCGTTGAGGTGGGTAAAAATTTTATATCCTTGGCCCGGTGAGTCTTCGGTAAAATTTATTGGTCTTATTATATTGTGGTCAGGGTTATTTTGCATGTATGCAATGATTTCTTCCTTTTTCCAAGCATGGTTACCTAAAGTAATGGCATCTGCACCCCAGCTCATCATATCTTCATAAATTTTGCCTGTAATTCCATAGCCGCCCGCAGAGTTTTCTCCATTGATAATGGTGAAATCGATAGAAAAATGCTCTTGAATTTTTTTTAAATTATTTTGAAGTGCATTTCTGCCAGAGCGGCCGACGACATCACCAATAATTAAAAAATTCATATTTGATAAGTTGTATTCTCTGTACAGATATAATCAACTTTTTCATCAAAACTATCTTGAAATTGATATGGAGTTTTTTGGTTTTCAAATGCCGCTAGGATAGAGGTGATTTTCTTTTTTTGTTTTAAGAGACTCAGTGTACGGTCAAAAAATCCTCCTCCATATCCTACACGATATCCTTTCTCATTGAATGCGGAACATGATGCAATGACAATATCTGGATCAATTGCATCATTACCTGTCGGTTCCATAATGCCGCCATATCCTTTTTCAAGATTGGAGTTATTTGGGGAATAAAAAAAGTATTTGAGTGGGTTATGTTCATCAATCACTCTGGGTAATAAGCAAGTCAATCCTCTGTTTTCTAATTCTGTTGCCATTAAAATTACATCAACTTCATTTTTATAGGGATAAAAAAGCCCAATAGTCTTTATTGAATTTAAAGTGCTAACGATCTTTAAAATACTCTTATTCACTATTATCGAATTGTTCCTAACATTAGTTGAAGACATCTCTTGGCGAATTTGGAGATGGTGTTTTCGAATTTCTTTTTTATTCAATTGATAATTGTTGATTTAATTTTTGAAAAATTTGTTCGATATCGGACTTTAAATTTTGATTTTCATTTTGAAGTTCTTGTATACGACTCTCATAAAATAATTTCTGATTAAGTGAGTCTTGTAAAATTTTCTCTTTTCTTAAAATATCTTCCATCGATTTCAAGTAAGCGATAAGCGCAGAAGTTAAAAAAGGAACATTTTCTTTTTTCTCATCATCGATTAACTTGCTTATCGTTTGTCCAATTTCTTTTACCCGCTCTACATTATGATCTGAGCATTGAATTTTTAAAGGTCTACCCCCTATGCTTAAGGTCAGGTTAGGCATCTATATCGATCGATCCTAAAAGATCTTCAATTTTAGAGGTGGCCTTATCAATAAGTTCAGATTTTTCAGAAAGTTCGATTTGTTGATTTTCAAGTTGGTCTTTTAATTCTTGTTCTCTTTTTTCTAAATAATTGACTTTTGCTTCCAGCTCTTCTTTCGTTCTAATTAATTGTTGGTTGCTAGATTTGTAATTTTCTAATTTTAGCGCAATTTGTTCAATTTTTTGGAGTATTTGTTGTTGAAATTCGTTCATACATTAATTATTAAGTATTACACAGAGTTATTCCATTGAAAAATTACACAGACCTTGCCAACTGCATTCGTTTCTTGTCTATTGAGGCAGTTGAAAAAGCAAAATCAGGTCATCCCGGAATGCCAATGGGTATGGCAGATATTGCCACGGTTCTCTTCCATGACTTTTTAATCCATAATCCGAAAGATCCCACATGGACTCTTCGAGATCGATTCGTTCTTTCTAATGGTCATGGATCGATGCTTTTATACTCCCTACTATATTTAACTGGTTACAAAAAAATGACCATTGATCAAATTAAAAACTTTCGTCAATTAGGTGCCATTACTGCAGGACATCCTGAGTACGAACCTGATGCTGGGATTGAAATTACAACAGGACCCCTTGGTCAAGGTATATCCAATGGCGTTGGTATGGCACTTGCTCTTAAAAAATATTGCCAAGAACACAAACTCAAAAGAACTCCAAAAGTTTACGTTTTTTGTGGAGATGGTTGTTTGATGGAAGGTATTAGTCAAGAAGCAATCAGTTTTGCTGGTCACCTTCAATTAGATAACCTCATCTTAGTATATGATAATAATAAAATAAGTATCGATGGATCTACTGACTTAGCTTTTAGCGATGATACTAATCTGCGTTTTCAATCTGTTAATTGGAATGTCTATAATGGAAAAGGACATGATCATAAAAATATCAAACAGCTCTTTAAAAAAGCACAGGACTCAAAAAAATCTACATTATTAAATTTTAAAACCATCATTGGCTTTGGTTCTCCTAACAAATCAGCAAAAGCTTCTTCCCATGGATCTCCTTTAGGCCAAGATGAAATATTGCTTACAAAAGAAAAACTTCAATGGAAAGCTAAACCATTTGAGATACCCTCTCATTTACTTTCTGTATGGAGAAAATCTGCAGATAGAAATCAAAAAGTTTATACCCAATCTAAAAAATCATTAAAAAATAAAAATTCTATAAAAACATTTGAGGGACAAATTGATAAACTTTTTCAATCTATTGCCTCTGATTTTAAATCTTTTGATACTCCTCAAGCTACCAGAAAATCATCTGAGGGAGTTTTGAATTATCTACATACTTCTATGCCCATCTTAGGAGGGTCAGCAGATTTAACTGGTTCAAATAATACTAAAGGTAAAAGTATGACTATTTTGAACCAAAATAATTTTTACGGTCAGTACATTCATTATGGTGTTCGTGAACATGGTATGGCTGCCATTATGAATGGTATTGCTGCCACAAAGTTATTCAAAACATATTCTGGAACTTTCCTAAGTTTTGCAGATTACATGAAACCTAGTCTTCGATTAGCTGCGCTGATGCAAATTGATCCAATTCAGGTTTTCACTCATGACTCGATTGGTCTTGGGGAAGATGGGCCGACTCACCAGCCTATTGAACAATTGAATATGCTTCGCTTAATTCCTAACAGCTACGTCTTTCGTCCCTGTGATATGATGGAGACTATAGCTTGCTGGAAAGAGGCATTCAAAATTTCAAACGCACCCTCTTTTATTTGTCTTTCTCGTCAAAATTTACCCCAATTATCTAATAAAAAGATCAATCTTAATAATTTCAAAGGTGCTTACGTCATTTATCAAACAGCGAAAAACAATGATATTACAATTATAGCAACTGGTTCTGAAGTATCCCTAGCCATAGAAGCTGCTGACCTTCTTCAAAAAGAAAGTATTTCAGTTAAGGTTATTTCCATGCCTAGTAGTTCTCTATTTGATCAACAATCGGCATCTTTTCAAAAAAAATTATTTCAATCTAAATTGAATGAGGTTTTCGTTATTGAAGCTGGTTCAACAATGTACTGGAATAAATTTACTTCAACAGAAAATATCTTTGGAATTGATGATTTTGGTGCTAGCGCACCAGCCAAAGATGTTTATAACAAATTTGGATTAACACCCCAAAAAATATCATCGACTATTAGAAAGAGGATTAAATAAAATATGTCAAAAAAGAAAATTGCAATTAATGGTTTTGGCCGTATTGGACGTCTGGTTTTTCGTGCTTACTTAGAAAGAGCAAAAGAATTTAATGAAACTTATGAAATTGCTTACATCAATGATTTAGCAGATATTGACTCAAACATTCATCTCTTAAAATATGACAGTGTTCATGGTGCCTTTAAACAAGAGATTAAAAAAACAGCTGATAATAAATTCTCAGTTGGAGATAATGAAATTACCGTTATTTCTGAGCGTAACCCCATAGATCTCAAGTGGGGAGACAAAGGGGTTGATGTTATTTTAGAATGTACAGGAGTATTTGCATCAAAAGAAAAAGCCATGAGTCATATAGAAAGTGGTGCAAAAAAAGTTATTGTCTCTGCCCCTTGCACGAATGCAGATTTCACAGTCGTACAAGGCGTTAATCACGATGAATTAAGTAATGACCATGTTGTCATTTCAAATGCTTCGTGCACAACTAATTGTCTTTCTCCCGTTGCCTATGTCATTGACAAAGAGTTTGGAATTGAAAATGGTTATATGACCACTATTCACTCTTATACTGGTGATCAAAGTACAGTTGATACCTTTCATAAGGATCTTAGAAGAGCGCGTGCAGCAGCTCATAACATCATTCCTACAAGCACGGGTGCAGCAAAAGCGGTAGGTTTGGTTTTGCCACATCTGAAAGGCAAATTAGATGGAACAGCAATACGCGTTCCTACCCCAAATGTTTCTTTAGTGGATTTCAAATTTAATACGAAAAACCCTATATCCGTCGAAGCTTTAAACTCAAAGTTTCAAGAATATGCAAATGGCTCTTTAAAAGGAATACTGGGCGTCGATACGGACCCAAAAGTTTCTAGCGATTATAACCATGACTCTCGCAGTTCTATTTTAGATTTAACAGAAACAACTGCTGTTTCCGATACTTTTGGAAGAATTCTTACTTGGTATGATAATGAGTGGGGATTTTCAAACAGAATGCTTGAGACTTCTCAGCAGGTTTGTAAATTATAGGAGGAAAGATGAAGGTTACATCAACAACTAAAAAAATTATTTCTCACTACACTCACGAAAATGTAGGAGTTCGATCCAACATAATGCGCATTTTAGGTCAGGGTAAACTTGGTGGCACCGGTCGAATGATCATTCTTCCCGTTGATCAAGGGTTTGAGCACGGTCCCGATCGAAGTTTTGCAGTTAACCCTCCAGCTTACGACCCTAATTACCACCATCAATTAGCTATCGATGCGGGTCTTTCTGCTTATGCAGCTCCTTTAGGGTTATTACAAACAAGCTCAGATAGTTTTCATGGACAAATTCCTACCATTCTTAAAATTAATAGTTCGAATACTCTTGCTACTTCTCTTGATCAAGCGGTAACAGGTAGTATTGATGATGCGCTCAAACTAGGATGTGCTGCTATTGGATTTACTATTTATCCTGGCTCAGATCATAATTTCTCATTGATGGAAGAATATCGTGAACTAAGTCATGAAGCGAAAGCGAAAGGTTTAGCTGTAGTGCTTTGGGCGTATGCACGTGGAACAAACATTAGCAAAAAAGGTGAGACGGCAATGAACATCATCTCCTATGCTGCGCATATGTCAGCTTTATTAGGTGCTAACATCATCAAAGTAAAATTACCTAGTGATTTTCTAGAGGAAGACCCTACTAAAGCAGCTTTTGAAAATAATAAAATTGCTATTGGCTCTCTTCAAGAAAGAGTGGCTCATATTAAAAAAGTTGCATTTGAAGGAAAACGTTTAGTTGTTTTTTCTGGAGGAGATGCAAAAGATGATAACGCCTTGATGGAAGAAATTAAAGCTATTCATTTAGGTGGCGGTAACGGTTCTATTATTGGTCGTAATTGCTTCCAGCGTACTAGAGAGGATTCATTGAAACTTCTCGATCAAATGATTCAAATTTACAAATCAAAATGAAAATCAACGCAAACGATTTAAAAATAGGTAACATTATTCAACATAATAATGCCCTGTGGCGTGTTACGAAACTCTCGCATACCCAACCTGGCAAAGGAGGAGCGTATATCCAAGCCGAGCTGAAAAATATTACCAATCAATCAAAGCTAAATGAGCGTTTTAGAAGTGCTGAGTCTATTGAAAAGATTAGGGCCGAAGAGATCGATCATCAATTTCTTTTTCGAAGTGGAGATGATTTCACCTTTATGAATAATCAAACTTATGAGCAAATAGTTTTGAACTCAGATCAGGTCAATGAAGAAACTGCCAAGTTTTTACAAGATGGAATGGAGGTTTCTATTGAGTTTTACGATGAAAAGCCCATGACCGTTAATCCACCAGAACATATGGTTGTAGAAATCGCTGAAACGGAAGCTGTTGTCAAAGGTCAAACGGCATCTTCATCTTACAAGCCTGCTCTTTTAACCAATGGGGTTCGAGTAACCGTCCCTCCACATATTGAAACTGGGGATAAAATTAAAATTAATACCAAAGAATTAACTTACATAGAAAAATCTAAGTAAGTTTCTCATGGCTATTATCCCTCCAGTTATTGTTGTTATGGAAAAGGCATGCCGTAGTGCAGCAAAAGGATTAGTTCGAGATTTTGGAGAACTGGAAAAGTTACAAATTTCAAAAAAAGATAAAAATGATTTTGTCTCCTCTGCTGATCTAAGAGCATCCGAGTCTATAAGCTATCATCTATCTAAAGATCGACCTGATTTTTTACAAATTGATGAAGAAACATTTTCCGATCAGGACAATGAAAAACTTCAAGGTGACCAACCCGTTTTTGTTTTTGATCCACTTGATGGAACCAAAAATTTTATTCATGGAAATGGTTATTTTGCTGTCTCCATTGCGCTAATAGAAAAAAAACAAATTATTGCAGGAGCTACCTACAATCCTATTCTTAACGAATTCTATTGGGCTCACAGGGGTGAAGGGGCTTGGAATAATAATCAACGTCTTCGAGTCTCTCAAAGAAATAAATTAGAAGGAAGTATGTTTGCTACAGGAGTACAAATTAAGCACCCTGATATCTTATCGCGGGGAATTGAGCAAACTTCTCAAATGCTTCATAAAACAAGTGTTCGTATTATGGGTTCAGCTGCTCTTGATTTAGCTAACGTTGCATCGGGGAAGTTTGATGGTTTTTGGGCTTCAAGACTACAGTTATGGGATATTGCAGCTGGCATTCTACTAGTCAAAGAGGCAGGGGGAATTTGTCAAAATGAGAAGGGTAAAGAGTTCAACCCCTTAGAAGATGAGACTTTAGTTGCGTCCAGTGCTGCTATTTCTAATCTATTTCTTCAAAACCTCTAAATATTTACTTGATTTTTTTATCGTTGATCACTATTTTCTCTACACCATGAGAGAAAAGATACATCCTGATTATCACGAAATTACCGTAGAACGTACTGATGGTTCTACTTATAAGACTCGCTCCACTTGGGGAAAAGCTGGAGATACGATGAAATTAGAAATAGACCCCCTATCACACCCTGCATGGAACCAAGGTTCTGGCAAGATGGTGGACTCAGGAGGTCGTGTTGCTAGATTTAAAAATAAATATAAATCTTTCAAGATTTAATAATCGTTAAAAAATAATATGTCTGATAATAAACCTTTAATGCCTTTAGCTACTGCCGTTTGGTTAGTTGATAATACTGCATTAAGCTTTTCTCAAATCTCACAGTTTTGCCAATTACATGAGTTAGAAGTCCAAAGTATAGCTGATGGTGAAGATGCCTACAAAATGCAAGGTCTCAATCCTATTGCTAGTGGACAGTTAACTATGGATGAAATTAAAAGATGCGAACAAGATCCTTCTGCTTCCCTGCAATTACAAAATAAAAAATCTGAGTCAATTCAAACTAATATCAAAGCAAAAAAATACTTACCCCTATCAGTTAGACAAGAACGTCCTAAGGCGATTGCTTGGCTCATTCGTGAATATGGTAAAGTATTAACAGATACGCAAATTGCAAAGCTTACAAGCTCCACTAAGCCTACGGTGGCAAATATTAGAGCAGGCAATCAATCTCAACCTATCACTGAGTTTCGTAATCCAATGGATTTGGGATTATGTTCTTATGAAGATTTAGAAGCACTAGTCGAAAAAGGTCAACGTAAAGCTGAAAAAGAGAAAAAGGCTAAAGAGAAAGAAAAGGCTGCTCAGCTATCGCCGACTACTATTTCCTAAAGAATAAGTACACGTCCCCTAATCGAACACCAAATTTTTTCATGGTAGCCTTATTGAAGACATTTTTTTCGTCTTGCATGATGAGCCAATCATCAAACTTCACATTTAGAATTCCATCTCCATATTTAAGTTTTAATGTGTAATGCCAATTGACAGCATTACCTAAACGTTCACCTTTGGCTACGCCGATAATATCTGAAGAATTGCCTTCATATGTTCTTTCTCCAGTTTTGGTAATCTCCCATCGGCGAAATTCTTCCTCTCCATTGTCATAAAGAAATGTTTCATTGAGGATAAAAACATCACCTTCTTGAATGCCCTCCATTTCAACAGTGAATTGACGTTTAACCTTACCAAAGAGGTCAATAAATAATCCATTAGCTGTCGTTTTTCCTAAAAAATAATCCTCTAATTTAAATTCGGGATTTTTTTTTGCAAAATCTTCAAGTTTCATATTGGAACATCCCGTTACGATTAGAACCAAAAACCCAAGTAATAAGCCTTTTTTGAACATGCACTATGACTAATTACGAAGACCTTTTAAACTAGATCTCTTAAACTCCAGTTATTGCGAGAAAAGACTGATTAAAAAATTTGTCTATTTTTTACTAAAATCTATTTGGTAGACATCAATGGTTTTGGCCTTAAAACCACCAGAACAATATGATAAATAAAAATTCCACATTCTTCTAAACTCATCAGAATAACCTAAACTTTTAATCTCCGACCACTTTTTATTAAAATTTTCTCTCCATGTTTCCAAAGTTCGATGGTAGCTATCTGCCATTTGATTTTTTATGGAGAAATTGAATTTATTTTTTTCTGCAATTTGCTCCAAAGTTGAAGGACTGGGGAGCATCCCTCCTGGGAAAATATATTTTTGAATAAAATCTATTTTTTTTGCATAACGATCAAAAAAACCATCAAAAATTACTATTGTTTGCATAGAGAAAACACCAGAAGGCTTTAATAAATCTTTAACCTTATCAAAATAAGTCTGCCAATATTGCATACCGACCGCCTCAAACATTTCAATTGAATAAATTCTTGAATATTGTCCGATGTGATCTCGGTAATCTCGATAAATCACCTGCATGCGATCTTCTAAACCTAGTTGCTGAATTTTATTTTGAACAAAGTCGTATTGTTCTCTAGAAATAGTCAGTGTATCTATTTTTATATCAGGGAAACGGGATAAGAGATAAAAAGCAAAACTACCCCAACCTGACCCTATCTCTAAAATATGATCTCCTGACTGAGGTTCATTTCCTTTGATTAAACTATCAAATTTATTAACTTGGGCTTGAGTTAAACTCTCTTCACCTGTTTTATAGTAACCAGAAGAATAAGTAAGAGTATCATCGAGCCACTCTTTATAAAATTTATTTCCTAAGTCATAATGTGCGTGAATATTTTTTTTGCTCTGTTTTACAGAGTTTTCCGTTTGATTCATATACGGCTTAGATAAAATTTTGTAAATCCATGATCCGCTCATCTCCCCACCAAAAGCTTGTTCATTCAGAGCGCCAAATTCTAAAAACTTACTTAAATCATCGGCTTCAAACTTTTGTTTTATGTAAGCATCCCCCAATCCAACAGATCCTCGGAAATACAAATCCCATAGCATACTAAGTTTGCTTACTGTGAGCGAAACAGAAGGTCCGGGTCGAGATCCTTTGAAATAATATTTAGTGCCTTTAACATCCAAATATAATTCTCCAAAAACTATATTTGAGCAGACCCGTCTTATATAGCGGTCAAAAATCAATACCTTAATCCTCCAAAAGATTAGTCCAAGTATAGTTTATCTTTGATGCGTTGGGAATATTTAAAGAAATGACTTTTTTTAAAAAAAAGTTTTATCGCTTGAATATGAATTAATATAATAGCCTTCAAACTCCCTAAAATATTACCCAAAAAAAAGAGAAAGCCATTTGTGGCAGTTAATTTAGTTAAATGTAAGTCGATAGAAGCAAAGAAAATCTGTTTCTGATCCTTATTAAATTGATTGATGTAACATTGAAACTGATGAGGATTAGGAATTTTGACACTTATCTTATAAGTGCAGTCCATTTCGATAAAAGGTGAGACATACATATTTTTTTTAAATTGCTTTTGATCAAATTCTTTTAAAGAAAGATAATGTACTTGATCGCCAAATGTATTTTTAACCTCGTATAAAATACTTACTAATTGACTATTATGATCTAGATATAAATAAAAACTAATTGGATTAAATGAATAACCTAAAAAAGATGGAATGGTGATTAAATTCACATGATGGAATTTAATTTTGTATTTTTTAGCAAGATCAGTTGCAAATTGTAAAAGGGAAGTTTGTTTTTGGCGATAACCATGTTGTCGATAAAAAATTGATAAACAGTTAAACTTATTTAAAGAAATAAACCATGGTAGCGACTGTGAGTCATTTAAATTGAGTTTGAGATAAGGCGCCTTATATTTAAAAAAGTTTTGAGTATCACGAGTTCTTTTGTGAATAATAAATCCATGGCCAATACTATGATTAGGATTTAATTCCATAAAATTCGAGAAGTGTCAGGATTGATAAATCCTTCAGGTTGAATTTGTAATTGTTGGCAGATTTTTAAAGCAGATTGAATACCATCTTCATGAAAACCATAGCCCAAGTAACTTCCTGCATAAAAAGTTTTTTGGCTTCCTTGAATGCGCCCAATATCTTTTTGAGCCTGCAAAGTAGCCATCGAAAAAATGGGATGATCATAAACTGTTTGGTATAAAGGTTTTTTTTGGTTTTGGTTCAAAGAGACAAAAAATTGATCCTTGGTTTGCAAAGGTTGCAATCTATTCATCCAATAACTTAGTGTACATAATTGATTTTCATTGGTGTGAAAATTCCAGCTTGACCAAGCTGTACGATGAGGAGGCATTAAATCTGAATTTTGATGAAGTTGTGTAAGATTGGATTGAAATCGAAAGGAAGAAAATAATTTAATTTCATCTGCATTCTTGTCCATTAAAATAGGTAAAAACTTATTAGGTGGACAAGCAAAAACTAAATAATCAAATGTTTTTTTGTCATTGCGAGTATGTATTTGAATTTGAGGGCTTCGATAAATTGATGTGATATGAGAAGATAATTCTATCTCAAAATGAGAAGTATTAATTAAACAATCGATATAATTTCGAGAACCACCCTGAACCGTTTTCCATTGAGGTCGATTAATAAAATTAAAAAGTTTATGATTTTGAAAAAAACTCACAATGCTTGATAATGGTTGGTCAAGAGAATTTTGATCAGGCGTAGACCAGATACTAGAAATTAAGGGGATAAAATGATAATCAATAAATTCTTTAGAATATTGATGATTTTCTAAATATTGTCGAATAGAGATCGTTGGATCTGGTTTGCCAGTTTGAAATGTTTTGTAAAACTTGATGATGTCTTTGACCATTCCATAAAACTTTTTATTAATTAGATTGCGAGGATCAGCAAACAACGCCCTTAAACCCCCTCCTCCATATTCGAATTGGTTGGAAGGATTGTAGAAACTAAATGACATGTCACTATCAGCAATAGGAACCTGCAATTGATGAAATAACTTGGTTAAATTGGGATATGTTAATTCATTATAAACAATAAACCCTGTGTCTATCGAGATTGTATTTCCCTGAGAATCCTGGACCTTTCGAGTATTTGCATGACCGCCGAGATAATCATTTTTTTCATATAATGTTACATCAAAGTCATTTTGGAGGAAATAAGCAGAAGATAATCCTGCAATACCCGATCCAATGACTGCTAATTTTTTTTTCACTCTATTATTTTATCTTTTGATAGGCTTCTAGGGCTCGATTACGGGAGTCCTTTAAATCAACAAGGGGTTCGTAATATAAATTTTGATTAACTAGGGATTGAAATGCTTGTTCTTGTAAATGTGGTTGGAAAATTGAGGAGGGTTTTTGTAATATTTGTAATTGGGGCAAATATTGCAAAATAAATTTTGCTTGAGGATCGAAACGCTCTGACTGCAAAATCGGATTGAATACTCGAAAATAAGGAGATGCATCAGCTCCACATCCTGCAATCCATTGCCAACCAGCAGCATTACTAGCTTCGTCGTAATCTAGAAGTGTTTCCTGAAAATATTGCTCACCTAAGGTCCAGTTTAGTAATAAATTTTTAACTAAAAAACTTCCAACAACCATTCGAAGGCGATTATGCATCCAACCTTTTTCATAAATCTGTCTCATAGCAGCATCTACTAGGGGAATGCCGGTTTTACCACTTTTCCATAAATCTAAGTCTTTAACACTTTTTCTCCATGGAAAATTTTGAAATTTTAAGTTGATGGGAACAGAGGATAAATTTTTAGAATAATACAATAAAGAGTATGAAAACTCTCTCCAACCGATTTCTGATAAATAGGTTAAAACTGAAGTAGATAGATTTTTGGACTTTAAAATATTTAATACAACTGTTCGTGGAGAAATTTCTCCAAACCGTAAATACGGAGAGAGTTTTGAAGTCTGATCTAAGTCTGGCCGATCTCTTGCATCTTTATATATATCTATATCGGTTTTTAAATATCGAGAGAGCTGATCTTGAGCTGCTTTTTCACCTGGAGTCCAATATTTTGAAAATTTTTGATACCACTTTTTTTTGGGTAAAAAATTAAAGATAAGATTTTCTTGATGACTCAAAACATTTATTGATTTGATTTTTTCTAGTTTTTCTTTTTTTGATTGATAAACTTCAAAAGCTTTTCGCCAGTATGGAGTAAATACTTTAAAATATTGTCCAGAATTATTTTGAACCTCCCAAGGCTCATTTAACAGATGTCCATTAAAAGTCTCTACATCAACACCTTGTTCTTGTAATGCTTTCTTGATAATTGTGTCTCTTTTAATTGTCTCAGGTGAATAAAGACGATTCCATAAGACTTGGTGGATTTGATATTTTTTGATTAACTTTTGTAAAACATCTAATGCCTTGCCCTCTAAAACAATAAGAGAGGCTCCAAATCTTGCCTTATAAGACTCTTGTAATTGTTTTAAGGACTCATGTAACCACCAGTGTCCGGCCTCCCCTGTAGCATTACACTCTACTGAGTCATAGATATAAACAAATAAAGCTGGGTTTTGACTTTGCTGCAGAGCAAGCAAAGCAGGGTTATCTTCTAAACGAAGGTCTCGGCGAAGCCAATATAAGGATTTATGTTCGATGATAAGATTTTAGCAAAATTATTTGCTATGAGGAGGCATTTTCTTTTCAACAAACCAAACATGTTGTTTTAAGACTGGGTCATACTTTCTTTGTCTTAATTTATCTGAAACTTTCATTCCCTTTGTTGGTTTACGGACAATATACTTTGTTCCAGTTTCCGGTTTTTCTTCAGGAACAAGCTGTTTTAGTTGATATGTTGACTTTTTTGCCATTGGCGTAAAATAAACTAATTTATCATTTGGTCAAGATTGATTGTCAAAAAAAATCATAAAATTCGCTTCCAATGATCTCTTTTATCGTTCAATGAGCGTCTCTTCTTCTCCGTCAATTGGTCGTAGCAGTACGGACACGTAAATCCCTCCTCATAATGAGGTGATTTTTTCTCTTCTGGGGTAATTGGCATATTGCACCCAAAACAAAGCTCATTCGAGCCAGGTTGAAGTTGTTTATCGACAGAGACTCGGTAATCAAATACAAAACACTCACCATTCCATTGAGAAGCAGGAGTGTCTTCAAAATATTTAAGAATTCCCCCTTTGAGTTGATAAGTATCAATTCCATATTTTTGCATTAGCGGGCCTGCCTTCTCACAACGAATGCCTCCTGTACAATAAATAGCTACTTTTTTATTTTGAAGCTCCTCTTTTCGTTCTTCGATATATTTTTTAAAGTCTCGAAAAGTTTTGATATCAGGGTTCGTGGCATTTTGAAAATGTCCAACTTTAAATTCATAATCATTTCGAGTATCAATGATTTCAACATCTTCTTGCTTGATAAAATCATCCCATTGTTTTGGGTTAATAAATTGACCTTGTTCAATTTCTGCAATGCTTAAGTCAAAATCTGAAGTAACAATTTCTTTTTTAATTTTAGTTTTAAATCGATTAAAGACTCTTTTTCCATCAAACTTAGAAACTTTAATATTTTGTGAGTCCACTCCTAAATTCTTTAAAAACTCAATAGTGTTTTTCTCTTCATTATAAGGAACTGCAATGGTCCCATTGAGCCCCTCAGGTCCAATAAGGACCGTTCCTTTGATATCAATGGGTTGAAAAAAATTTTGAACTTGTTTTTCCATTTGGACAAGGTCATCAATTCGAAAAAAACTATAAAAAGCGATAACAGAGACGTTTTTCATAAATATAAGATAATTTATTTTATAGAGATTTTACTTTGCCAGCAAAGTCATTTTCATATTTAGCCAATAATGGCATAAACTTTAACCAAGCATCTTTTAAGGCTTCCACAAATTTTTCTGTTGCCTCTTCGGAGTGACAAGGGGTGGGCGTTATTCGGATACGCTCTGTTCCTTTAGGAACTGTGGGATAGTTGATCGGCTGAACATAGACTTGATGTTCATCTAAGAGAAAATCGCTGATTTGCTTACATAATTTACTATCTCCGATTAAAACAGGGATGATATGCGAGCCTGAGTCAAGGAAAGGAATTCCAGCCGAACGCAACTGTGATTTGACATAATTTACGTTATCAAAAAATGTGTCTCGAACTTGAGCATTCTTTTTGACTTGCTGAATGCTTTCTAAACTACCTGCAGCTACCGCAGGACACATAGATGTTGTAAAGATAAAACCTTTTGAAAAACTTCTTACAAAATCGATGATAGTATTTGAAGAAGCGATATATCCACCAGCAAGACCAAAAGCTTTTGCAAGGGTTCCGTTGATAATATCAATATGCTCTGCTACGCCTTTTTCTTCTGCAACTCCTGCTGCATTGGGTCCGTATAAGCCCACTGCGTGAACCTCATCAAGGTAAATTAAAGCGCCGTTATCCTGAGCCACTTCAATGACATCTTCCAAAGGTGCGAAATCTGCTTCCATTGAGTAGACTGACTCTAATACAATAATCTTTGGGCGAGAAAACTCTACACCCTGTAAAATATCCTTTAAATGTTTAACGTCGTTATGACGAAAAATTGCTTTTTCTTTTTTGCTAGCTCGAATTCCTTCAATTAAGGAAGCATGATTTAACTCATCACTTAATACTAAGCAGTTATCAAAAGCAGAGATGATAGATTTGAGTGCTGACTCGTTGGCGCTATAGCCAGAGTTAAATGCAAGTGCTCTTTCTTTTTGATGAAGAGCCGCAATTTCTTTTTCTAATTGAATATGAAAGTTAGTTGTACCAGAGATATTTCTTGTTCCTCCACTACCAGCTCCAAGTTTCTCTGCTGCCAGCTTCATTGCATCAATGACGAATGGATTTTGACTCATCCCTAAATAGTCATTAGAACACCAAACATCAATTTCTTCTGTCGATCCATTGTGGTGACGAGTGGCTTTAGGAAATTGTCCCGCTTTACGCTCAATATTATTAAAAATACGGTAATGTCCCTCTTCTTTAATTTTATCTATTTCAGATTGAAGAGTGCTAAAATAATTTGTTTTCCAATTATGTGTTTTCACGATTATAAAATATGAAGCTTCCTATCTAAAAGAAATAGAAAATTAGACGCATAAAGGCAATAAGGTAAGATTCTTATCTATTTATTGACTAAAGGAATGACTTCTTTTCCAATTAAATCAATAGAATTAAGGAGTTTTTGATGAGTGATGTCTGCTATATCCATTTGAAATTGGAATCGGGTAATGCCGCCTAGTGCCTCACTATGTCTTAGTATTTTCTCTGCAACTTGTTCGGGGCTTCCTAGTACTATTGCTCCTAATGGACCGATTTGTTGATCAAACTGCTCTCGAGTTACTGGTCCCCAGCCACGCTCTCGACCAATTTTAGTAAACATTTTTGCATATCCCTCATAATATAAGTCAATCGCCTCATCCATGGTTTTTCCAACAAAACCTAAAGAATGTAAACCAACTTGCATTTTTTCAGGAGGATGGCCTGCTTGCTTCCAAGCTTCTCGGTAGATATCTACCAAGGGTTTAAAACGATGAGTATTCCCTCCAATGATTGCTACCATCAAAGGCAATCCTAGAATCCCTGCTCTTGCAAAAGATTGAGGAGTCCCTCCTACACCCAACCATATGGGAAGTGGATCTTGGATGGGACGAGGATAAATAGGCAGATTATTAATAGCGGGTCGGAACTTTCCAGACCAATTGACAAATTCATTGGCACGGATTTGAAGTAAGAGATCTAATTTCTCAATAAATAAATCGTCATAATCTTTAAAATCAAAACCAAATAAAGGAAATGCCTCAGAGAATGAGCCACGGCCTGCTACCATTTCAGCTCTTCCCTTAGAAATTAAATCAAGGGTAGATAAGCTTTGAAAAGTTCGCACAGGGTCTGAAGCACTTAAAACCGTTACTGCGCTGATCAACTTAATTTTTTCTGTTTTTGCTGCAGCTGCGGAGAGAATATTGAATGGAGAGGAATCAAGAAACTCTTGTCGATGGTGTTCTCCTATTCCAAAGGTGTGGAGACCTACTTGATCAGCATATTGAATACGCTCCAGAAGTTCATTAATAGCGGCAGCACCATCATGTTCTCCTTCTCGCAAACCAGCAAAACTATCTATTCCAATTTCCATTTTTTTATCTAAAAGAGTTAGTTAAAGTACGTATAATCTATAATTTAGTTTAAATGAAAGAAATTAAAGTCTTATCCCGATCAAGTTTTCTTGCTCAAATTCAAACTCATCTGGCCATTACAAAAATTAAAACTATTTTCAAAGGTTCAATTTCTACTCATTATACCGAGTCAATCGGAGATACGGATACTTCTTCAAAGTCTTGGGAAAAACATGGTTTTGGCGTTTTTACGAACTCTCTTAGTAAGCAACTCCACCTAAATAAAGTTGATTTAGTTGTTCACTCTTTTAAAGACCTGCCTGTTAAAAGCTCAAAAAAATCTAAATTTATCTGCCTTAATCGTGACGATCCTCGGGATGTATTATTGGTTAAAAAAAAATCAATTCGCAAGCCATCTCTCACTATCGCCACATCCTCACCAAGGAGAAAATTTTATCTTCGCCATTTAGATGAATTTTTACCAAATAAAAAATTTAAATCGAATAGCATTCGTGGAAACATTACCACCCGATTAGAAAAAATAATTTTATCTACCAAACATGATGGTGTTTTTATGGCAAAGGCAGCAATTGATCGTGTTTTTCAGTATGGTCAAAAAATTAATAATCAAGAATTTCAAAAGTTTAAAAAATATTTTAATCAATTTGAATGTATCATTTTACCTTTATCCAATTTTCCAGCAGCTGCAGCACAAGGATGTATTGCTATAGAGTACTCAGCTAAAAATAGAAAATTAGATACTATTTTACAATCAATCAACGATCCTCATGCTTATCATCAAGCTCATTTAGAAAGAAAATTTTTATCAAGATGGGGTGGAGGGTGCGCTCTCGATATTGGCGTCACGGTTGAGAATTTTTTAGATCAGCAAATTCTTTTTGCTCGAGGAAAAGACGAACACACTAAAAAATATTTTCATGAACGAAAATACTTATCAAAATCTAAAACTAAAAAAGTAAAGCATATTTTTCCTGCTAATCTTAAAACATATAAAATGTTTAATCGTGAACCCTTTCCCCTCAAAAAAGACCTCTCTGATAAACATATTCTTGCAACAAGAACAGAATTTTTGCCTAAATCTAAGATTTCTAAAGCTGGATTTTTAGGAACTGCTGGGGTGATTAGTTGGCGAAAATTCAATCAAACTGGAGTCAAGATCAACTATAGCTTTGATGGTTTTGGAGAAAAATATCGACCTATTGAAAGCTATTATATCCAATCCAAATTAAAACCCATTAAACTAACTTATGAAAAAAATAAGATATCTTCGACCTTCCAACCTCTTGCCCATTATCAATTAGTTCCTTCATTGAATGAACAGACCATTGATAATCTTTTTCTTGCAGAGAGTTTTTATTGGATGAGTTATTCAGCCTTTAAATTAGCCATTCAACTTCGCCCTGATATCTTGAATAAAAAGAATGCTTGTGGGCCTGGTAATACCTATCAAGAAATCTCTAAAATTATTCCCAAAGAAAAATTAAATGTATATCTTAGCTACGAAGACTTTAAGAAATATGAACTTAAATGAAAAATTATTTTCCAATTAGAAAAACAAATAAACTCTCTAAACAAATATTAATTCAACCAATGTTTGTGGATCAAAGGCTCAAATCTCCCAAAAAAATTAAGGGCTTAGGAGAAAACTATAGCTGGTCTCAAAACACCATTCTTCGAAATGTAGAAAAAGATTTAAAAAAAGGAATTCGAAATTTTCTTTTATTTATAGTCCCGAAAGAAAAACAAAAATTACCTGAAGATTTTAGTTTTCATTATGAAGTTATTCGTTCCCTAAAAAATCATTTTAAAAAAGATCTGACTTTGTTAATTGATACTTGCCTATGTTCTATTACTCCTGATGGACATTGTGGCATCTCTCACAATAAAAAAATTAATTTACCACAAACACATTATGCTTTAGGTCTGGCTGCTAATACATATCTGGAAGCAGGTGCTGATATCATAGCTCCAAGCGATATGATGAAAGATACCACACAATATTTAAGAAAAGTATTTAGTGAGAATGAATTTAATTCTGCTCAGATTATGAGCTATTCAACGAAGTTTAAAAGTGGCTTTTACGGCCCTTTCCGAGATGCAGCTAACTCTACTCCCAAAGGATATGATCGTTCTTCTTATCAACTCCCTGTTAGTGATCGTACAAAGGCTATTCAAAGCTCAATTATCAATGCGGCTCAAGGAGCTAATTATTTAATGGTCAAACCAGGAATGACCTCTATTGATTTAATTCAAGATATTAAAGCCGAGACCCTTCTTCCCACAGGGGCTTATCAAGTCAGTGGAGAGTTTGCTAGTTTGCAATTATTAGACTCTCAAGGGTTGGGAAAATATCCTGATTTGTTAATGGAGTCACTGCAAGTATTTAGTCGAGCAAAAGCAGATTATATTATCACATACGGAGCAAGAGATATTGTCTCCTATTTATAATCACTCTTTCCATAATGCTTTACAAAGAAATGAACAGGCCGTCCCCCCTATATGGATGATGCGCCAAGCTGGTCGTTATCACAATCATTATCAACAACTGAAACAAAAGTATACTTTTGAACAACTCTGTCGTGAGCCAGATCTTGCTTGTGAGGTCACATTAGGTCCTATTCAAGAATTTGATTTTGATGCAGCTATTTTATTTAGCGATATTCTTTTTCCGCTAGATTTTTTAGGGATGGAATTATCATTTAGTCCTGGCCCAATCTTTGAAAAAAATTTAACCAAATCTATGTTAGATAATATGCAAATTTCTGCCTTTGAAGAATATATTCAATTTCAACATCAAGCACTTCAAAATATTCGCTCTGCCCTTCCTCCAAACAAATCTTTGATCGGGTTTACCGGAGGTCCGATTACCCTTTATCATTTTGCTATTCGCAATAATCCCATTGCAGATAATTTACTTGAACAAGCTCTTCCTGTTCTACAGAAACTCATTGAAAAGAATATTGCTATTCAATTTCAAAATAACATCGACTTATTGATGATTTTTGATACGGAGGCTAATCAATTGACTGATCAAGAATTCCAAGACTTTTGTCTTCCTTTTATCAAACAAATAGCCGATCAATACCCCAACCAGATCGGTTATTTTACAAAAAATATATCTCCTAATAAGTTTGAGCTTCTGAAACAAATATCAAGTTTGCAATTAACCGTTCTAGGAACTCAGCACAATATTTTCCAAGAGCTTTCCCAAACCCACTTGTCCCTTCAAGGAAACTTTTCTAATGATCTATTAACTATTCCAGAAAAATCTGATTTTCTCTCCGCTCTGGGGGAATACATCGACTTGTGTAAATCGTATGATGTCAGTCAGAGAGCTGGGTGGATTGCAAGTTTAGATCATGGAGTACAAAAGATCACACCTGAGACTAATATTCACCTTTTTATCGACCAAATTAGAACTAAATTAGCCTAAAAAACGTACTTTTTTTCAATGGCAAACTTCAAAGGCAATGAGCTTTACATTCATGGATCTGGACTGAAAACGGGCATCCTCCTAACTAATTTAGGAACGCCAGATGAACCAACTCCTCCATCGCTGAAAACATATCTACGCCAATTTCTAAGTGACGGCAGAGTGATTGAAACCCCCAAAGCCATTTGGTGGTTTATTTTAAATGGAATTGTTCTTCGTACCCGGCCTGCCAAATCTGCGAAAGCTTATCAATCCGTTTGGACTGATGATGGATCACCTTTGTTGCTTTACACTCAAAAGCAAAAAAATCTAATTAAAAAGCAATTAGAAAAAAAATATCCCAATTTAATTTTTGATATCGGTATGAGATATGGCAATCCGAGTATTGCAGAGGGTTTGAATAATTTAAGAAATCAAAATTGTGATCGTATTATTGTCTTACCTCTTTATCCTCAATATTGTGCAGCCACAACTGGTTCTACGTTTGATGCTGTTGCTTTAGAATTGCAACAATGGCGTTGGGTTCCTTCGTTGAGATTTATTGGAAGCTATTATGACCAGCCTCTCTATATTCAAGCTTTAAAAAACAGTATTGAAGAATTTTGGAGTAAAAATGATAAACCCAAAAAACTACTTTTTAGTTATCATGGTATTCCTAAAAAATATTTAGATAAAGGAGATCCTTATCACTGCTTCTGCAGAAAAACAACAAGACTCGTTGCAGAGTCCATGAATTTACCCGAAGGTAGTTATATGACAACTTTCCAATCTAGATTTGGACCTGCCGAATGGCTCCAACCCTATACTGATAAGACAATTGAAAGTTTAGCCAAAGAAGGCACTGATGACATCCATGTTATTAGCCCTGCATTTTCCTCAGACTGTTTGGAGACTATTGAAGAACTCAATGAGGAAAATCGAGAAATTTTTATGGAAAATGGTGGGAAAAAATTTGGATATATCCCCTGTCTTAATGATCGAGAAGATCATATACTCCTCCTGACTTCGTTATTAGAAAACGAATTACATGGATGGGTATGAGCAAACAAATACAAAATCAACAACAACAAGCTGAAAAATGGTTTAGAGAGCTACGCAACCAAATGGTTGGCGCTATCCAAAAAGTGGATGGTTCAACTTTTCAAGAAAAGGAATGGCAAAGACCTGGTGGAGGGGGTGGTTTAATGTCTATTTTAAAGGGTGAAGTTTTTGAAAAAGTTGGCGTCAATATTTCCACAGTTCATGGAGAATTTAGTGAGGAATTTAGGGGCAACATGCCTGGAACTGAGGAGGATCCTAGTTTTTGGGCAAGTGGCATTTCCGTCGTGGCGCACATGAAAAATCCTAAAATTGCCGCTGCTCATTTTAACACTCGCTATATTACCACAAAAGGAAAACAATGGTTTGGAGGAGGATGTGATTTAACCCCTGCTATTCCAGAAGAGAAAGAAACTAAAAATTTTCATGAAGGTTTAAAAAGAACATGTAATCCTCATGGCCAAGAATATTACGAACAATTTAAACAACAATGTGATGAATACTTTTATTTAAAACATCGAAAAGAACCAAGAGGAATTGGGGGAGTTTTTTTTGATTACATCAGTAATAATTTTGAAAAAGATTTATTTTTTATCAAAGATATTGGTCAGTATTTTATTAATTTCATTATTGATAACGTCAATCGAAAGAAAGATCTTGATTATAACGAGGATGATTTAAGAGCTCTGTCCCAAAAAAGATCTCGCTATGTTGAATTTAATTTATTGTATGATCGAGGAACTTTATTTGGTTTAAAAACAGGTGGTAATATTGATGCCATACTTATGTCAATGCCCCCAGAGGCAAAGTGGAGTTAGTTAATGTATGAAACTTTAAAAGTACTTCATATTATTTCTTTTGTTTCCTGGTTTGCTGGTCTCTTTTATCTACCACGATTATTTGTTTACCATGTTGAAAATAATACCAATAGAGAAATGAATGAGGTATTTCAAAAAATGGAATATAAACTTCTTCGCATTATCATGAATCCTGCCATGATCTTAACTTGGATTTTTGGCTTAGCTCTTATTCACTATGTTGGATTTGCTTGGTGGTTAGCAATCAAGCTTGTTTTGGTAGGAATTTTAACAGCTTTTCATATGTATTTAGCCAAAATAAGAAAAAACTTAGAACATAATTATCGAGATTACACATCCAAGTATCTGAGAATAATTAATGAGGTTCCTACTATCCTTCTGGTCTTAATTGTAATACTAGTAGTAGTGAAACCTTTTTAATTTATGGATCTCACTCAAGGCAATATAAGAAAACAATTGATTAGCATGGCCGTGCCAGCTGGTATCGGAATGCTTTTTTATACTCTTTATAATGTTGTTGATACATTTTACGCCGGTCTTATTAGCACAGAAGCATTAGCAGGACTTGCGATTTCTTTTCCCGTTTATTTCATTCTTCTTGCTTTTGCTGTTGGTTTTGGCCAAGGAGCGACAGCTTTAGTTTCAAATTTATTAGGGGCCAAAAAAGAAGAGGATGCCATTTACATATATATCCAATCTCTCACCATCTCTTTGTTACTATCTTTTGTAATTGGATATATTACTTATAAAGTTTCAGAGCCTGTTTTTATATTTTTTGGAGCGAGTGATCTTTTTTTAGAAAATGGTCTTCACTACATGCAGACGCTAGCTTATGGTGCTCCTTTTTTTATTTTTGCCAATGTCATCAATTCTTTTTTGTATGCTCAAGGTGATACTAAAAAAAATAGAAACGCTCTTATCATTGGTTTTTTTATCAATTTAATATTCAATCCTATTCTCTCTTTGGGTATCGGTCCCTTTCCTGCTTTAGGCACAATGGGTATCGCAATCGCTACCATTCTTTGTCAAATATTTAATGTTGTCTATCTAGGATATTTTGTACTGAAGAGCCCGCTATCTCAAAAGTTTAAATTTAGTTATTGTAAGCTACAAACGAAAATGGTGTTTGATATATTTAAGCAAGCTTTTCCTGCAAGTATGAATATGTTACTGATTGGAATAGGTTTTTTTATTATTCAAAAGTATGTCACCGGTTATGGTGCGAACGCCAGTGCAGGATATGGAATTGCTTTACGAATAGAGCAAATTATCCTCTTGCCCGCCATTGGACTTAATACAGCTATGCTCAGTATGACTGGTCAAAACTATGGGGCCAAAAATTTTGAAAGAATTTATGAGGCCTTCGTTACTTCCCTAAAATTAGCTTTATTTTTAATGGTCTTTGGTTCGGCCATTCTTTTTTTAGCAGGCGAGCAAATGGCCTTTTTGTTTACTCGAGATACTGAAGTAATACAAATTGCGGGAAGTTACTTATTCATGGCGGCTTTTTTAACCTTTGTTTATCAAGTGATTCATCAAAGTGGTTCAGTTCTATCGGGTATGAAAAAACCTACAATTAATGCATTTTATACACTTTTAAGGTTAGCGATTATTCCCCCTTTTACTTTTTACTTTTTTTCACAAACTTTAGGACTTGGCTTAAATGGTATTTGGTGGGCTATTCTATGCAGTAATATCATCGCTGCCTTCTTGATTTTCTTTCATATGCGATACTTAATTAAAAAAGAAGGTTCGGCAGTTAGTGCTAATTCTGCTACTTAATTTCAAATTTCTTCTCTAGTTTACGAACAAAGAAAGAAGCGATTAAGATCAATAATAAATATTCTAAAACTAAAAAAGAGTAAATTTCCAAAGGACGATAAGTAGTAACAATTAGTTCATTAGCTCTTCTTGTAAGATCTCCTAAGCCTATCACTGATATAAGTGAACTCATTTTCAAAATATAGATACCCTGATTCATTAAAGCGGGAGTGATGATTCTAATAGCTTGAGGTAAAGTTACTTTTAAAAAAACTAAACTAGGTTTAAGACCTAAAGATCGTGCAGCCTCGATTTGACCTTTTTTGATCGCCTGGATACCTGAGCGATATATTTCAGAAATAAAAGCAGACTCATGGAAAACTAAAGTAATAACACCAGCTACAAATGGATTAAAAGACAGCCCTCCTCCAAATATAGATGGCAAACCATAATATATCCAAAGCAATAGAACCAATACAGGTATTGCTCTAAATATTTCTACATACACGATGTTAATTGATCTGATAGATTTTTTTGAACTGAAGTTGGGAAGAGTTACTAAGAGCCCCACTAATGCTGCTAAAAATAAACTGACTAATGATATCCAAATGGTTGTCCAAAGACCCCCAAGTAGAAATTCAATGTTTGATGAACCTTGGGGATGAAAAGGGTTAATAGAAAACCATGCAAAGTTATAATTTCCAGCACAACTAGATAAAAAAAAAGCTGAAAATAAAAGGATATATCTTTTCATCAATAATTAATAAAATAACGAATGTAGGTTAGAAAACCAGATTTAAGTAAGATCTTTTAAATCTTCTAAGTGTTTACTCAGAGCTCTGGTAGATAATTGAATTTCATATATGAACATCAATATTGCAATCGCGAATATCAAAACACCTAATCCAAAACTATTTAATGCTAGTTGGTACTCCTCTAAATAACTTGCAAAAATACTAAAAAGGTTGCTGAGAAAACTTAAACCTGAAAGAGTTTGAATAGCTCTTACTAGTTTTAAACGCTTAGTTAATATTGTGATTTGATCAAAATAATGACCTGCAGTTTTTTTAGAGTGTTTATTTAAGACGATTAAATCGTGAATTTTTCTAATTAAAGAAGCAAGAGAAGTGTATCGGTTTCCAAATGAAATCATCATCAAAGGAATAGCTGGGAACAGTAAAGCCGGGTATAGAGTTGTAAAATTGCTCATCTTATTAGTAAAGGAGAAGAGTGGTCAGTTATTTTTAGGAGGGAATAGCTGAGAATCTTATGTATAGAGTAATAAAATTTGTTATTTCCACTCTTCTCTTAAAAGAGTTTATAAAAAATAATTAAAATAAGTATTGCTATGTTTGCACAAGGAGTATGCACTAGTTAAATACCATTAGATAAGTTTTTATTATTCATTACAGTCACCTTATGAATTTACAAAAATCATTAGAGTGGTTTGGTGTTATAACAGCCATTGTCTATTCACTTCTTGTTGCTTTCAATATAGGGGCTGAATTTATCGGTTTCACCTTATTATTAATTTCTGCCATAGCGATAGGTGCATGGGCCTATTTAGGCAAGCATAAAGGCATATTATTTTTACAATTCTTTTATGCCAGTGCAGGTATCATTGGTATGTTTAGATGGTTTTAAAAAATCTCTGAAAATATTAGGAAGATAACTAGGCCAATGAGGTAAATAATAATTATGGAATTAGTTATATTCCAAATTTTTTTATTAAGAAAATATCGACTTAAGAAATAGCCCGTATATCCAATAAAATAGAAAAATAGCAAAGATGCCAAAGTGGCACCTAAACCAAACAGAATTTTTTGGTCCAAAGATACAAAAGATTTAGAGAGATTGCCTAAAATGAACACTGTATCTGAATAAACATGCGGGTTCAAAAAAGTAAAACCCAGTGTTTGAGCTATAACTGCTGATTTTGAAGTGGCCTCTTTTGAGGTATTTACCTCTAGTGGAGTATGAAATGATTTGATTTTTCCCCATATGAAATGCGCTAAAAAAACGATCAGTGCTAAATTAAAAAATAAAGTTACTGTTTTGGTCATCATTGATTGAAGTGAGTAAAAAATAAATATGCCTAGAAAAATTAATAAAAAATCACTTAAAGCACAGATAGTGGTGATGAGAAAAATATGATTTTTCTTGATACCTTGCTCAATAACAAACAAGTTTTGAGCGCCTATAGCTAGGATGAAGCTCAAGCCAGTAGTAAATCCAAAGAGAAATTCGCTCATGACAATTTTGCACAGTTTATAGACTTTACTCTTAAAATCTATTAGGTAGATTTTGACCTATGCGTATTTTCATAGGATCTATTTTTTTTGCTTTGTTTTTTATTTACGTGGTAACAGAAGGTTTTACAAAGATTAGTCTACCTCTATAAATCTTCTCTTTTTATCAGACTTCCATTCATCACTAAATCTCAAGGTTCCCATGTGCATTGGAATATCTTGCTTTACAATTAAACTTTCTTCATCAAAACCATAAAAGGCATCGTGTAAATATCGAAACTCTAGTAGGTGGTTAAGGATGCCGTAATTGATATCTTTGATAACAGAGGGATCAACATTTTGATTAGTGATAAAGACATAATCCTCATCAGCAGGAAAATATAAAATAGATCTGATAGCGAGATTTGATGGTCGATTAGCCAATTCTGATTTTTTGATGATGGCATATTGAAATTGGTTTTGTTCAATTTTTTTGATAATTTCATCAGCACTTGAATCTAAGCGTGTTAAACAATCAAGAGTATTGGCGCCACCAAAACTATGAGAAATTCTTAGTTCTCGATCAAGTAATTTACAAACACTTTTTGCCAAAACATATTCCATAGTAACGGGAGATCTAACCAAGATCGTCAAAGATAAATCTTGGGTTAAAGCAATGAGGGTATTTAATTTAAAAACGAAAATACAAATCAGAATAAAAAGTGATTTGAAATACATAGATTACTTTTAACATAAAACATTCTAAATTAATCCGAGATTTATTCACTATGCCAAGTTTTCCTATTATCGCTACCATTGCTTGTATTGCCTACGGAATTGAGAGTATTTTTGGTTTTGGAGGAACGATAATATTTCTTGGACTTAGCGGTCTTTTTTACGAATTTAATTCTTTACTTAAATTAGCCATGATTGTTGGGCTTTCATCTGGATTAGCAGTATTAATTCAATCTTATAAATATTTATCATGGCCTCATTTGATAAAAATTTTGGCTTTTACTATTCCCGGTGCCTTAATAGGAACACTATTAATCTCTTCAATGACGTCTGAGTGGTTAATCAAATTTTTTGCATTAATTTTGATTGTGTATGCTTGTTTTAACTTATTTTTTCCAAATATTTTAATCCCAGAAAACCTAAAGAAGGCGTTGGTAGTCTTAGGAGGTTTTATTCAGGGAGTTTATACAATAGGTGGTCCGTTTGTGCTGATGGGATATAAAGATCATTTTTCATCAAAGCAAGAATTACGTTCTACAATGGCAGGTTACTTTTTTATCATCAACGGTCTTCGTGTAATTTTTTATATCTTATTAGGTGGAAGCTATTTAGAAATAGTTGCAGAATACTATCCTATAGCATTTATGGTGATGATTAGCGTTTGGTTAGGATATTTAGTCCATCGAAAAATTTCTGAGGTTTTATTCAAAAAGTTAATAATAATTGCTATCTTGTTAATAGGAATAATAATTTTAGTTACAAAATGATTGATTGGCAGTCTTATGGACCCATTTATACTGTTGCGCCTGGAATAAAAAAAATTGGCGATTTGCCGATTATAGAATTTGATGAAGAAGAAAATCGTTATTTAGATTTAAAAAGAAAGTCAAAAGAAAATATTTTTTTTGATGATATGTACACAACTGATCATGATCAGATTATTTGTGAAAAAATTCAATCAATCCTTTCTAAGGAGTATCCCTCGAAAATAATATCTTTTAATAACTTTCAAGAATTGGGGTTTGTTATTCAAGAAGATTTAGCGGTTTTCCATCGAACTAATAAATTAATCGCCCTTCATGTCTCTTTTCCTTCTGTCTGGGTACCTAAAGAAAAAATTGGTTTAACCTTTGCTACCATTCACCAGCCAGTACCTGGGATGAAGTCTTTTCTTAAAAACGAGCAGAAGTATGTTTCCATGATGGTGGAAGCAACAACTCCTATTATTCGTTATGTGTGGGGAGAGCATTATGGATATTTTCTATGCGAAGAAGAACCCCTGCCTTCCTCTACAAAAGTTATGCATACCGAAAGACAAACTTTTGTGGGAATTCCTGAGGCTGACTTAGGGTTGTTTTTTATCCGAAAAAAAGTGATGCTCTATTCCGATACCTCAAATGATTTTAAAAAATGGTATCAGGGCCAGTTAAAATCAATGAGCTCAGATCAAAAAGCTTACAAGACAAAAGAAGGATGAATCGATACTACTGATCGAAAAAAAATATTTTTTTTAAAATAATCAGTTTTAAGTTTCCTGATTATCTTCAGGTGATGCATTAGGATTGGTTAAACGCTCTAATTCAGCCAATTCTTCAGCTTCTTTTTTAGCTTCTCTTTTAGCTTTTTTAGCCGCTAACTTTTCTTGGCGTTTGCGTTCTTTTTCCATCGCACGCTCACCTGCTTTAGATTTATAGTCAAAGTGTAGTCCCATGGTTAAAAGTATAACATATTAAAAATAAGACTAAAGTTTCTGATATAATTTTTTATATCAAAGTTCTTTTGACTAAAGAGAGCCAGTTTTTATGACAAAGCTTTTCCATTAAATCTTTACCAAAACCCTGTTTAACCATCAATTCAACCAAACTGCTAATCCCTAAGACACTAGATAAATCTTTAGGCATCATTGCTCCATCAAAATCTGAACCAAATCCAACACAATCTTCACCTAAATAATCAATAAAATATTTAAAGTGATCGACAATGATTTGGATATCTGTTTCTGCAATCATTTTTCCGTCAGGTCTTAGAAAAGCTGGTGCGAAGTTGACTCCAACCATTCCTTTGGTTTCTTTGATGGCATCCAATTGCTTGTTCGTTAAATTTCTCGTGTGAGGACATAATTGATGAACATTGCTATGAGTAGCCACTAATGGATGGTGCGAATGCTTGGCAATATCCCAAAAGCCTTTTTCATTTAAATGAGAATTATCGACGATGATTTTTAAATCATTACAATTTTTGATGAGCTCTATCCCTTTGCTTGTCAGACCTTTTCCTGTATCAGGCGAGTGAGGAAAGGCAAAAGGAACCCCTTCTCCAAATATAGTGGGACGTGACCATACGGGCCCTATTGAGCGAAGACCAGATCGATATAGCGCTTCTAAGTTATAAAAATTATCATCTATACACTCTGCACCCTCAATATGCATAACAACAGAAAGACTTCTTTCTTGAAAGCTATTTTCCAATTCAGATCCAGAATGGCAGATTTTGACTTTTCCTTGAGAGTGCTTTTCAATTTGAGATAAAAGAGATATCTTTCTTATAACTATAGGCAAGGCTTGATCACTTCCAATTAAGTCAGGCAAAGGTAGCGAATATTCATCTTTTTCCATATCATCATAACGAATAGGTTTATCACTGCTGTTAACTTCAGCCTCAGGTGATGGGACGTAAATTGCAAAAAATCCTCCTCTAAAACCAGCTTCTTCCATTCTCGGTAAATCAAGATGACCCTCATTATCTCCTTGGAGAAAATCTTCATGCGCATCAATTTTATTTTTTAAAAATAAACGAAAAAGAACATCGTTATGCCCATCAAAAATTTGATAACTCATTTGAATTTCATCATAGCATTTTGTAGTTGTGACCATATAAGAAAAGTTTAAGGTTCGCTCGATGGATTTGGCGACTTTTTTCTCTCTAGCTGGGGCGGCTTTTATATTTGGGATTTCTCCTGGACCAGGAACATTGGCTGCACTTTCTGTTTCGACCACTCAAGGACTTCGTTCTGGATTAATTTTAGGAGCTGGGGAAGCTGTAGGTGATGTTGTTTATTTGACTATGGCTATACTTTCGTTGGGATATCTGTCCACTTACCTAGAACCTGTCATGATTGTTGTTCGTTGGATTGGTGCTGGATATCTGATTTATCTTGGCATTATGCAATTTCGATTATCTCGACTTGAATTAGAATCCTCTAATCAAATTTCAACTAACGCTCTTAAACAGTTTTTGATGGGGTTTTTGATAGGAGGAACAAATCCAAAGGTTATTTTATTTTATCTATCTTTTATTCCTCTGTTTTTAGATTTATCTAATATTAGTCTAATGACAGGTATTCAAATTATTCTGACTGTTTATTTTAGTGTATTTGCCTCATTAGTAGTTGTTTGTGGGGCTGGCAATCAAATTAAATCGTGGGTTACCAAACCTTCCTCTGCCAAGAGATTAAATCAGATTACAGGTAGCGTGATGGTTTTGGTTGGGTTATTACTTGTGGTCTCATAAAGAGACATTAGCTGTTCTATTTTAGCAAAAGTAAAATTTTCAATTGAGCATATATATATGGTCAAAAGGAAACATAAAAATGAACAAATCTTATGCATTTACAGGAAGATCAATGAAGTTTTGGCTTGGTATCTTCGACTTTATTACAACAACAAAAGAAGATGGAATTGAAAACTTCTGCAAAACTGAATATGGCACTGATTGGCAGTGGGCATATTCACACTATCAAAAGAATAAATCATTCCCATCACCGTTTAAACAAGCTGCTTAATGAATAGTATTTTCAAAACTCTTCAACAAGTGATCCTGATTAAAAAGGAGAAAAACTCTAAAGTTCTCAACCGAGATGAGTTATACCTTGCAGGATCAGCAGACTTGTTTGATTTAGAGCGTCGACAAAAAGAGCTCGATACTCGTTTTACAAGAAAATTTTAAAGCGCCCTTTTCTTTAAAGAAAGGGCCTTTAGCCCAACAACCAAATCTCCACAGCTACAAAAATAAATAACCCTGAAAAGATTAAGTTTACGATGTTTTTAGGTCGACTAAAGTAATCGGAGAATTTCTTCATCCCAAAAAAATGACCGATGATGGAGTAATTCATTGCTGAAATAAAAAAAGAGCCCATTGAAAAAATTAAAGCTATTTGAAAAGTTAAATTTTCACTGAATTTGATTGTTGCTAGGGCTGACCAAAAAGCAAAAGCCTTAGGATTAGTATAGGCTACGATGATCGCCTTTCGCATACTGTAAAAGAAGTTCTTTTCATTCGTCGACTTAATCAATTCATTTTGAGTGTTGAAGTATTGTTTTCCTATTTGATAAGCGAGATATAGCATGTATGCACTTGCTAAAACTTTAAGAACATAAAACCCCCAACCCATTAATTGAGAAATTAAAAAGGAAATGCCCGTCGTGGCTAAGAGGCACCATGTAAAAGAACCAATCGCAGTTCCTACAGCAGCTCCCCAAATTTGATATTTATTTCCACCCATTCCCACAGAGGCAACAAAAAAAGTATTTGGACCTGGCAAAAAGACAGCAAAATAAAATACCAACCAACCAGATAAAAGAGATAAAAAAATTTCACTCATTATTCAACTATGCAACGCTGATCTTACCTACTTCAAAATTATTACAATTAAGAATAGGTATGTCTGACCACTTTTTTAAAAGGTGTAATTCATTTTTATTTATTAATTTTAATTGATTTAATAGTGCGAGTGTAGCGATTGGCAATGCCCTCATATTTCCATCCTCGACTTTAATCGCACCTCCTATTTTATTTTTTCTATCGACTACAAAACCAATACCTTCCGCTCCTCTTTTAAAATAAATTCTCCCTTTGGTTGCTTTAATAATATTTGAGTCAAATTGATTTTGACCAGCAGTTAAAAGGGGATATCGGTTAATTGATATTAATGATTTTTCAATTGCAGAGCTATACTGAGGGATCATTTTTTCATGATTAGAAACCTTTAATGCGGCTAATGCTAAATTTTTTAAAGGAATAGAAAACATCGGAGCATGACAGCCATCTCTTGTTAAGTTTTCTATTTTTGCCTCAAATAAATTTTCTAATACTTCAAAAATCTGAATTTGATGTTGATTATTAAAGTTTAAATATTCCTTGATATTTATGCTATCCACTAAGCAGCGAGAGATCATACCTAAATGCTTACCTGAACAGTTGTTTAAAATGGGTGATTTTTGATTTGTTAATTTTAGAATTTTTTTTGAATTATCGGATCCCATTGGGCGGTGATGCCCACACAATAAAACTTTTTCAGTTTTCTTTAATTTCTTAATCCAATCTATTGCTGTTTCAACATGAACTAGATCAGCGTTATGCGATGCACAAGATAAGGCTACATGCTTCGCTGATAAGTTAAATTGGTCTATAGCTTTGCTTTGAATAAAAGGAATAGCTTGAAGAATTTTAATTGCAGATCTAGGAAATACCCTGCGAGAAGACTTTTGATTAAAAATTACTTTTCTATTTTGATCTAAAAAAATAGCTTGAATATTATGATTACTTTCTATCAAACCACCACGTGTCACTTGCACAGATAGTTGACTGGTCATTAAATTTGAGTGATTAGTGATTTAAAATTTGACTAAGGAAAAGTTTAGTACGATCACTTTTAGGATTATTGAAGAACTCATCGGGCTTGGCTTGTTCTACGATACGTCCTTCATCCATAAAGATCATTTGATCAGCTACGGTTTTTGCAAAACCCATTTCGTGAGTCACCACCAACATAGTCATACCCTCTTCCGCTAATTGGATCATCACATCTAATACCTCTTTGATCATTTCAGGATCAAGAGCTGAGGTAGGCTCATCAAATAACATAATATCTGGATTCATCGCAAGAGATCTTGCGATAGCCACACGCTGCTGCTGACCTCCTGATAATTGTCCAGGAAACTTTTCTGCCTGTTCAGGAATTTTTACCTTTTCCAAGTATGACATAGCAATCTCTTCAGCTTCTCTTTTGGGCATTTTCTTGACCCAAATAGGAGCCAAAGTGATGTTTTCTAAAACAGATAAATGGGGAAAAAGATTAAACTGTTGGAAAACCATTCCGACGTTCTTTCTTATTAAATCAATATTTTTCAAATCATTTGTCAGTTCGGTTCCGTGAACGACAATTTTGCCTTCTTGGTGGGCTTCCAAGCGATTTATACATCTTATCATTGTTGATTTACCAGAACCACTAGGACCGCAAATCACTATTTTTTGACCTTTATCTACAGATAAATCTATATCTTTGAGAACATGAAAATCGTCATACCATTTATTAACTTTTTCTAATTGAATAACTTGCTCTGTCATTTTTAACTATTATCTGTCTTCAATTTCTTTTCTAAATATAAACTATACCTCGACATACCAAAGCAGAATATAAAGAAAACTAACGAAATAAAAACATAAACCTCATAATATAGCTTTGTCCAAGTCATATCTGCTAAAGCTGCCCTACCTATTCCTAATAAATCAAAAAGTCCAATAATCAATACTAGAGATGTATCTTTAAACAAACCAATACAAGTATTAACGATTGGTGGAATGGCAATTTTTAACGCCTGAGGTAAAACAATTTTTCTTGTAGTTTGCCAATAGGTCAATCCCAATGACTGGGCCGCTTCTACTTGGCCTCGTGGTATTGCCTGTAAACCACCTCTGATAGCCTCTGCCATATATGCTGATTGAAACAAGGTCACAGCAACTAAAGCTCTTAAAAGATTATCAGGATTGACTCCGTCTGGGAGAAATAAAGGTAACATCACATTTGCAGTGAATAATAATGTAATCAGAGGGACACCTCGAATGAATTCTATAAATACAACACAAAGGGATTTAATAATTGGCATCTTCGATCTTCTGCCTAGAGCTAAAAGGATACTTAGAGGAAAAGCTAAACCTATACCCGTAACCCCTAAAAAAAGAGTTACAAGCAAACCACCCCACTTATTTGTTCCTACAACGCTTAGGCCAGGTCCGCCGTAAAGCATGAAATAAGCAAGAAAGGGATATACAAAAGTAAAATAAATAAAATATTTACGAAATGGGATTTTATCAAAAAGGATACCGATTATTGCTAGGGGTAAAAGAGCGTAAACTAGATTTACTCTCCAAGCTTCTTCAATAGGGTATAGCCCATACATAAACTGATCCCACCTTGCATAAATTATGGCCCAACAAGCTCCATATTCTCCAGGCATGATATTCTTTGAGCAAAGTCCACGATCAGTTATTAGCTCTCCTTGAAAGTTGTATCTAAAATCAGCAGCAAAAATTGCCCAATTCAAACAAAAACTTCCAACCTGATAAATAAAAATGAGGGCAATAATTGTTAAAATAGTGTTAACCCAAGATGAGAATAAGTTTCTAATCAACCAATTGTAGTACTTGTTATGCGAAATATTTTGAATAGCTGAAGAACTCATGCGTTACCTTTAAATTGAACAGATTTATTATATAAATTCATAAAAAATGAGATAGTTAGACTAATCGTTAAATAAGTCAGCATCACCATCAACATAATCTCTATAGCTCTTCCTGTTTGGTTTAGAGATATGCCGCCAAATCCATGAACTAAATCAGCATAACCTATTGCAATTCCAAGAGAGGAGTTTTTAGTAAGATTTAAGTATTGTGAAGTTAAAGGTGGAATTATAACTCTAAGAGCTTGGGGAATTATGATTAATCTCATAATTAAGTTACTTTTTAATCCTAAAGCTTGGGAAGCTTCTCTTTGTCCTTTTGATACTGAAATAATTCCAGATCTGACAGTCTCAGATATAAATGCAGCAGTATAAATGGATAAACCAAATAGCATTCCTAGAAATTCTGGACGGATAACCATACCACCTTTGAAATTAAAACCTTTTAAAACTGGACTATCAAATTCTAAGGGCATGCCCATGATGTAATAGAAAATTATTGGGGTAAAAATAATAATAGCACTATTAATTAAAAAAATTGGATACTGCTTTCCTGTTTGCTCTTGTTTTTTCTTTAAAGATCTTTTTAAGAAAAAGGAAACAATAATTGCAATGACCAAACTCCAAACAACAATAGAAAACCCATCTTTGAAAATTGGCTGAGGAGAAAACAAACCTCTATTAGTTAGGTAAAAACCATCAAATAAAACAATAGCTTGTTTTATTTTTGGAAGATGAAGAAGAATGCTGTAATAAAGAATAATTTGAACAAGAACAGGAACGTTTCTTGTAAACTCAACATATACATAGGCTATATTTCTAAATAACCAGTTAGTTGATAGGCGAATAACCCCTACTATAAAACCAATAATAGTTGCTAAAAAACATCCACAAACAGCAATCATAAGAGTGTTCAATAAACCAACAAAATAAGCTCTTAGATGAGTGTCTTCACTCGTAAATGGAATTAAGCGAATACTAATATCGTAACCAGCTGCAATATTTAGAAAATCAAAACCTGAGCTTATTCCCCTCTTTTCAAGGTTATAGGCGGTTTGTTGAGCGATGAGATAAATAAATAAAGCAAAAAGACCAATAACAAGAGTTTGGATTAAGAGGGATCTTGATTTTTCATCAAAGATTAGCCTTCTTAAAAAATTGGTCTGCATGAATGGAATCCTTATTTGAGGGTATGGGCGTTAAGCCCATACCCTATTATTTTTATCTAAATGGAGGCGCGTAAAGGATACCACCATCTTTGTATAGAGCGTTAAGACCTCTTTGAATGTTAATTGGTGTGTTAGGACCAATGTGCTTTTCAAAGCTCTCTGAGTAGTTACCTACTTGAGATAAGATGTTAGCTGCCCAGTCATCAGATAGACCTAGCATTGCACCATATCCTGACTCAACACCTAAAAGTCTTAGAACTTCTGGGTTCTTAGAACTTTTCATTTCTTCAACGTTGCTTGAAGTAATACCAAGCTCTTCACCAATGATCATTGCGTTAAGAGACCATCTTACGATGTCAGCCCACTCACTGTCACCATGTCTAACTGCAGGGCCTAAAGGCTCTTTAGAGACAATCTCAGGTAACACGACGTGTGCAGATGGATCTGGATAGCCAGCTCTACTTGCATATAAGCCTGAAGCATCAGTTGTGTAAACGTCACAACGGCCTGCTGTATAAGCAGCATCTGCTTCTGAGTTAGTTTCTACTGGAACTGACTCATAAGACATGCCGTTAGCTTTGAAATAGTCAGCTAAGTTCATCTCAGTTGTTGTACCAACTTGGATACAAACAGAAGCTCCATCTAATTCAGTTGCGCTAGATACACCTAAAGAAGCAGGAACCATGAAACCTTGACCATCATAGTAATTAACACCAACAAATTCTAAACCAAGATCAACGTCTCTTGATAGAGTCCAAGTAGTGTTTCTTGAAAGCATATCAATTTCACCTGACTGAAGAACAGTGAAACGTACTTTTGAAGTGGTTGGAACATACTCTACTTTTGAAGCATCACCGAATACAGCAGCTGCAACAGCACGACATACGTCAACGTCAATACCTTCCCAAACACCAGCATCGTTAGGAGCACCAAAGCCCGCAAGACCTGTGTTTGAACCACACATTAATTTTCCTCTTTCTTTTACTAAGTCTAGAGTGCTTCCATGACTACCAGCGATAGCCGTTGAAACACCTAGTGTTAAAAGAAGAGATACAAATAAAGACTTAATTTTTGTCATTATTTTCCTCCTTATAATTATAAGCTTGAGCAATATAGACTATTCTGACGCAGATATGAAGCTAAACAGGCATTAATTTAGGATATTTTTTATTTTTTCAGCAATTTTTTTGCTAATCAAAGCGATACCTTGCTCATTTGGGTGTTTGCCATCAGATTGATTCAAATTTGGATCCAAAGCTACGCCCTCTAAAAGAAAAGGATAGAGAAAAATTTTAAATTCTTTTGCTAATTGAGAATAAATCGAATTAAAAGAAGATTGATAATCCTGTCCATAAGAGCTAGGTGCTTGCATTCCTGTTAAAAGAATAGGAATACTTTTTTTTTGGACGATTTTAATGATTTCCTCCAAATTTGCTTTAGTTATATCAGGTGAGATACCTCGCAACATGTCGTTGGCTCCTAATCCTAAAATAAAAAGATCATAGTCATCTTGTAGACTCCAGCTCAATCTGTTTAGACCTCCATTGGACGTATCACCTGAAACTGAAGCATTGGTTATCTTGCTTGTGATACCTTTATCTAAAAGATCTTTTTCCAATAATCGATCTAGGTGGTTTGATGAGTCAAGACCATAACCAGCCATTAAAGAGTCACCAAAAAGAATAATCTTAACGTCTTGAGCTTGCGTAAGGATTGGATATACAAGTAAAACTACAATAAAGATTATTTTTTTCATGAATACACTACTTCAGTTCTCCGATGTTCACTTACAATATCAAAATGGACAAAACCTAACAGAGGTAATTAAAGGTATCAGCTTTGCAATTAATCAAAACGAACGTTTAGCTATTGTCGGGAAAAGTGGATCAGGTAAAACTTCTTTATTGATGTTAATGGCAGGTTTAGAAAAACCCACATCAGGTAGCATTAAGTTTCAAGAAAAGGAAATAACATCATATACCGAAGATCAATTAACTGATTTTCGCAAACAAAATATCGGAATTGTTTTCCAATCATTTTATTTAATTCCTAGTTATACAGCATTAGAAAATGTTGCTTTGTCCTTAGAGATAAACTTTCAAAAAAATGCTCTTATACAAGCTGAAGAAATATTAGTAGATTTAGGGCTTAAAGATCGACTTCATCATTTTCCCAGTCAACTCTCGGGAGGAGAGCAACAACGAGTCGCGATTGCGAGAGCCATCATCAATAAACCTGAGTTAATTTTAGCAGATGAGCCAACGGGCAATCTTGATGAGGAAAACTCTCAAATTATTGCTGATTTATTATTTAACGTTTCTCAAAAATATCAAAAAAGCCTTTGTCTTGTGACCCACGATCTCGAATTAGCCAAAAAATGTGATCGATTGATGAAAATTGATAATGGTACAATTATTTAATCAATTTCTTTTCATCCACCATCAAGCGTTCAAAGACTTAAAGCGTAGTCTTCAAAAAAAAATAACAATTTTCATAACGATTTTTATCAGTGTCTTTATTTTATTCGTCATCAGCACCTTAAATCAATCCTTACTTCAAGAAATAAGATCGAATACCAAATCCATTTTAGGAGGTGATGCAGAAATTGAAGTGAAAAATCAGGAACTAAATGAAATTGTACTTCAATCAATTGAGACTTTTGCCGATATCTCCTTGAACACCACCATTGCCTCTATGGTGGCTAATGAAAATCTTACCCCACCCAAAACATCGTTTGTTCAATTACGAGCCGTTGATAGCTTATATCCTCTGTATGGTGAGTTCGTTACATCAAAAGGTAAAGTAGAGACAGACTTTTTTGAAAAATCAAATCTAGCTATCATCAATGAAAATTTAGCAGCCAATCTTCAATTAAAAGAAGGTGATACTTTAATAATAAGAGATCAAAGTTTTACTGTTCATTCTATTATTCAACAAATGCCTGACCTTGGAGGGGCTGGCTTATTTGGAGATTTGGTTGTTATTTCTCAATTAGGACTTAATTCTTTATCGATACCATCTTCAGAAAATTTTTTTGAGTTTGAGTATAGGGTTAGATATTTTGATGAGATTAGCGAAGCACAAGGAAAGCAAAATCTAAAGGATATTTTCTCTTCTAAACAAGAAATTCGAGTTCGCTTTCCTGAAAATACTACGAACTTCATTCAACGAACTTTAGATAATTTTGCAAATTTTCTCAGCCTAATCTCTTTAGCTGCAATTTTGATTGCGGGCATCGGTATCTCCAACACAGTGATTGCTTATATCAATCAAAATTATAATGCGATTGCCGTACAAAAATCATTAGGGCTAAATACAAGAATTATTCAAGGTATTCTTGGATATCAAATATTTTTTATAACACTGATTATTTGTATCATGGCCTTCTTTTTAAGCAGCCTAGTACCTGGGATGGTTAATACACTTCTACCGTCAGGCCTTAACTTTTCACTATCGAGTGCCAGTAACTTTTTTATTTTTATAAAAATTACCTCAGTGGCTTTAATAGCTATTACTATTTTTCTACTTCCCGCTCTCAATTCTATTCAACAACTCTCCGCTAATAGCTTATTTCGTAATACCTATGAGTTTGTTAGTTTTCAATTTTCATTGAAGACTGTTATTTTGATCATACTTCTCCTCTTATTATTGATTAGTATCTTCACTCTTGGTAATAGCTTGTGGTTTTATAATATCATTTTTCTTATTGGTTTTTTATTTGCTATTAGTCTTTTTTATTTTGTTTTTAAATTATTCAATTATTTTTTTGCTAAATTAAAACTCTTTCAAGGACTGAACCTTTTATTAGCAAAGAGAAATATCACAAGTCCCAGTTCCATTGGACCATTGATTTTAACGACTTTGGGGATTGGTATATCCCTTTTGCTAACTATTCTAACCATTGCGGGGTCTTTTCAAAATTTAATTCAAAAAAGTGTGGATACCAAAGCACCTGATTTCTTTTTCATTGGTATTGATCAGAACTTAAAACAAGATTTTCAAGATTATGTCAAGAGTGCTGACCCGTTGAGTGATTTGGTAGTCGTGCCTATAGCAACAGCAAAAATTCAATCCATCAATGATGTTGATCCTAGAACTTATATTGATCGTCAAAACCCCTCTTACTGGGTTATTCAAGAAGAAAGAAGAATTTCTTGGATTGACGAGCCAGCCTCCAATAATCCCATCCTAGAAGGTCAATGGTGGGAGGATAATCCCTCCGATCAGATGTATATCTCTTTTGATCATGATGCAGCTCAAGATTTAGGCATTAAAATCAATGATACCATTACTCTATCGATTTATGGCCGCGAAGTGACAGGCAGTGTTAAAAACTTCCGTGATGTGGATTATGCAGATTTTACCATCAACTTTGCCATGCTCTTAAATACAAATTACGCTCAAGCAATTCCTCATGAGTATCTAGCGACCGTCAAATTATCTGAGCAAAATAATTTTCAAGAATATGAACTCTTAAAAAGGTTTCCCAATATCTCCTCTATTAAGATTGCAAGCTATGCTCAAAAAATCAACCAACTCTTAAATCAAGTAAATATTGCAGTATTAGCTTTAGCGGCAATCATTATCTTTATTGGTTTATTGGTGATCAGTAGTGCGATACTAGTTCAGGGCAAAAATAAAATTTATCAAAATTTAGTTTTTAAAATTTTAGGACTTAATAAAGCTCAAATCATTAATACCAGTTTATTAGAATTCATTATTTTATTTTCTAATACGATTTTACTCACATTGCTCATTAGCTTTACTGCTTCGTATCTCGTGGTTCATTATATTTTTAATATTGAATGGCATTTTGATTTGTTTGATATTTTCTTGGTCTATTTGTTAACTGGTATTTTTACAATGGCATTGATTATCTTAGATACTTATAAAAACCTCAGTCCTAAAGTGTATCCTATAATTCGAAATAATTAATCTTGTTGAAATATATCTCGGGTAAAGATTTTATCTTGAACGTCACTTAATTCAGAAGAGTTACGATTACAAAGAATTAAATCTGAGTCTTTTTTAAATTGCTGCAAGTCTGTATAGACGGGTGAGTTAAAAAAGCTTTCTTCCCTAATAAGTGGTTCATATATGATCATAGGTATTCCTTTAGCTTTAACTCTTTTCATAATACCCTGCATGCTCGATTCACGAATATTATCGGAGCCCTCTTTCATCGCCAGTCTAAAAACCCCCACTTTTTTTGGCTTTAATTTAGCTATTTCTAGACCTAAAAAATCTTTTCGCATTGTATTGGAGTCGATAATGGCCTCCATGATTTTTTGAGGGACTTGATCAAAATTACGTAACAGTTGTTTAGTGTCTTTTGGAAGGCAGTAACCACCGTAACCAAAAGAAGGGTTATTGTAATAATCACCTATTCGAGGATCGAGACTCACCGCTTTGACTATCTCTTTTGTATCAAGATTTCTTGTCATAGCAAAAGAGTCAAGTTCATTAAAAAATGTCACCCGCATTGCTAAAAAAGCATTAGCAAAAAGTTTCGAGGACTCGGCTTCCGTGGATTTAGTAAAAAGGACTTCAACCTCTTTATTAGTAGCTCCTTCAACTAATAATTCAGCAAATTTTTTAGCTTGATCAGAATGCGAACCTACAACAATTCTAGATGGATAAAGACTATCGTGCACCGCTCTACCCTCCCGTAAAAATTCAGGAACAAATATAATTTCTTGGTTACGATATTTTTTTTGAACGTTTTCAACAAATCCTACTGGAAGAGTTGATCGAATGACAATTGTTGCTTTCGAATTTTGAGAATTCACACTCGCAATACATGACTCTACAGTTGAAGTATCAAAATGATTGGTATCAGGATCGTAATTAGTGGGAGTAGCGATAATAACAAAATCAAAATCATCTTGAGAGGGAAACTCAGAGACACCCCGAAGATTTAATTTTTTTTGATAAAGATATTCAGACGCTTCTTTATCTTCAATAGGAGAAATTTTATCATTAATTAGATTGATACGATCGGTGTTAAGATCATAACAAACAACTTCATTTTGTTGGGACAGCAAGATAGCATTAGCTGTACCTACATAACCAAGTCCTATAACAAGTATTTTCAAGAATTATCAATTTAGTTCAAAAATAGACTTGCTCAATAATTATTTTTGGAGATTGGAGAATTATTTAAATTAGGGGCTTTGTAGCCCCTAATTTTGAATTATGAATTCTTTATGAAATTAGAGGCTTTTTAAATTCCACTTATTCATTAGCCCATCAAAAAATCCTTGAGCTTTTTTGAGCTCAATCCAATGATTAATATAGTTAATCCAAACTTGATCTTCTTGATCTATTAACCATGCCAATGGCGTGGGAGATTTGGGCTCTGCAACTGGAACAATAGCCAGCTCAGGATACGTTTCCACTAAAGTTGCAGCTTCAACGTTTGAAGTAATATGTGCATCGGCACGACCTGCTAATACCTCTTGGAAGTCTCTAGCGGGAGACTCGATGGCTTTAATCTGTGCATTAGGAAAATAAGACTTGGCTTGCATTTCTTGAGTAGTTCCTAAAGTAACGGCGACAGTTACATTGCTTTGATTAATGTCTTCCCAAGATTGAAATTTGTCTAGATTCTTTTTAAGAGTTAAAGGCACTGTAGCTAGTTTAAAGTATGAATTAGAATAACCAGAAACTAGAGCTCTTTTTGGACTTAAAGATGCACTCGTTGAAATATCATATTTATCGGCAGTAATGCCCGCCACAATTGATTTCCAATCTGTTGGAACTAATTCTAGCTCTACACCCATATCGGCAGCCAATTGAGTAACTACATCAATATCAAATCCCTCATAAGAGTTGTTTGAAGGATCAATCATGGACATCGGATTCCAATCTCCTGTAGTTCCGACCCGTAATTTGCCTGATTCTTGGATTTTTTGGAGTCTTGATTCAGCATTGGCAAATCCAGCAAAGGCCAATAAACCGATCACAACAAGTATTTTTTTAAACATTAGCAATCTCCTTTTATAGTTATACAAACATATCTTTTTTAAGATGTCAAAATGCGACACATGGGCTTAAATTAATTAAGGAAAAAATCATATTTTCCTTTTAAATGACTTAAATTTTTTAAAAGATACTGGTATATTGTATACCAGATTTTGTGAGAAAGGAACCTTAGTTCAGATGTCAGATATAGAAATTGCAAGAGCCGCCAGTAAAATCCACATTCGAGATGTGGCTGCTAAAATAAATATTCCAGAAGAAAGTTTAGTCCCATACGGACATGATATAGCGAAAATTAACTTTGATTTTATTGAAAAAAGTCAATCAAACCCAGATGGTAAATTAATCCTTGTAACTGCTATTAACCCTACCCCTGCAGGTGAAGGAAAAACCACCACTTCTGTGGGCTTAAACGATGGTTTGAATGCAATTGGAAAAAAATCAATTGTTTGCCTTAGAGAGCCTAGCCTTGGTCCTAACTTTGGCATGAAAGGTGGCGCTGCAGGTGGTGGATACGCTCAAGTCGTGCCCATGGAAGAAATTAATCTTCATTTCACTGGTGACTTTCACGCTATTACATCTGCCCATAACCTTCTCTCATCATTAATTGATAATCATATTTATTGGGGAAATGAACTAGGTATTGATCAAAGAAGAATTACATGGGGTCGTGTTGTTGACTTAGGTGATCGTGCTTTAAGAAAAGTAAACGTCAACTTAGGTGGAATTTCAAATGGTTTTCCTCGTGAAGACAAATTCGATATTACAGTGGCTTCTGAAATTATGGCAATTTTCTGTTTAGCGACTAGCATCGAAGATCTTCAAAAAAGAATTGGTGATATTATTATTGCTTATCGCAGAGACAAATCTCCTATTTATGCAAGAGATGTAAAAGGTGATGGTCCAATGACTGTGCTTTTAAAGAATGCTTTAATGCCGAACTTAGTTCAAACTTTAGAGAATAATCCTGCCATTATTCACGGTGGGCCTTTTGCTAACATTGCTCACGGTTGTAATACAGTAATTGCGACTCAAACAGGTTTGAAACTCGCTGACTATGTCGTCACAGAAGCAGGGTTTGGTGCTGATTTGGGTGCAGAGAAATTCTTAGATATTAAATGTCGAAAAGCTGGACTCACTCCAAATGCTGTTGTTATTGTAGCTACTGTAAGAGCGCTTAAATCGCACGGTGGTGTCGAAAAAGCAGATCTTAATAGTGAAAATGTTGCAGCTGTTGAAAAAGGTTTTGCGAACCTTCAGCGTCATATTGAAAATATTCAATCGTTTGGATTACAACCTATCGTCGCTATCAATAGCTTTACTCTCGACACAGAAGCTGAAAGTAAAGTCATTTCAGATGGTTGTGATAAATTAGGTGTTAAAGCAGTTCTTTGTTCACACTGGGCCAATGGTAGTGAAGGAACTAAAGAATTAGCAGAGGAAGTTGTTAAGATTGCTGAGTCTAGTGATACTTCAAAGTTCAAATTTACATACGAAGACGACATGTCATTAGAAGATAAGATTAGATCTGTAGCACAAAAGATTTATCGCGCTGATGATATTGTTATTGATAAAGCAATTAGTGATCAGCTGAAAGGTTTTGAAGAAAGCGGGTATGGAAAACTTCCTATCTGTATTGCAAAGACGCAGTATAGTTTCTCTACTAACCCTGCCTTAAGAGGTGCTCCTACTGGATTTACTGTCCCAGTAAGAGAAGTCAGACTTTCTGCTGGTGCTGGTTTTATCGTTGTGGTAACAGGTGCTATTATGACAATGCCTGGTCTTCCAAAAGTTCCGAGCGCTAACTCAATTATGCTTGATGAAAAAGGTTTAATTCAAGGCCTATTTTAATCATATCAAATTTAATTAACTATACCCCTCAATTGGGGTATAGTTTCCTTTATGTATTCTAAAACTACTAACGGCGTTACCGTTACTGTAACTCCATATTTTTTAGATGATCAATCTTCGCCGCAAGAGAGTCATTATGTTTGGGCGTATCAAGTAAATATCAAAAATACTAGTCCCTTAACAATGAAGTTGAATCATCGTAATTGGATAATTATTGATGCGAATGGAAAGATTATTAATGTACAAGGTGAAGGTGTAGTTGGGGAATTTCCTATTCTTAAACCAGGTGAGAGTTTTGAATACACTAGTGGAACACCATTAAAAACAACCAACGGCATTATGCAAGGATTTTACCTCATGTCTCAAGATAATGGGGAACAGTTAAAAATTGATATTCCTACCTTCTCACTGGATAGCCCCTATAATAAAAAAAATTTTCATTAATTTTTAAATGCTCAATTTAAAACCAATCGCGCTAGTTGGAGGAACAGTTGTGTGTGCTGTTGGTTTTTTACTTTTCATTCCTTTAATAACTGAAATATTTTATCAGTCTGAGTCTTGGCAATCATATGCTGTACCTATACTTATATATCTTATTGTCGGTGGGTCCTTGGTTATAACTAATCGTAATGTAGAACTTAAAATATCTATAAAAGAGGCCTTCATTATTACGGTTTTATCTTGGATACTTCTTGCGTTTCTTAGTGCGGTCCCTTTTATTTACACGAAAGTAAATTTAAGTGTTGTAGATGCTATTTTTGAGTCTATGAGTGGAATTACTACTACAGGATCAACAGTAATCAATAATCTAGATTATCTCCCAAAAGGAATTTTAATTTGGAGAGCAATGCTCCAATGGCTTGGCGGAATTGGAATTGTAGTAATAGCATTATTTATCTTACCATTTTTAAGAGTTGGTGGAATGCAACTTTTCCACCTAGAGGGAGATGATCCTTATGACAAGTTTTTACCAAAAATCTCATCTGTGATTAAAAAAATTGTGATTTTATATCTTTTTCTGACACTAATTTTAACAATTTTATATTTTTCTTATGGTATGAATTTTTTTGATTCATTAGCTCATAGCTTTACAACTATATCTACGGGTGGTTTTTCAACACACGATCAATCATTTGCTTATTTTCAGAATGATTCAATTTTACTGATAGCCATTATCTTTATGATAATTGGAAGTTTGCCTTTTCTAGTTATAGCTCAAACAAGTCTTAATAATATATTTGCAACTATTCAAGACCATCAGGTCAGAATATTCTTATTAATACTATTTGTATCTATTTTTATCATATATTTCTTTGCTGAAACTTACATCGATGGAAATGTATTTCAAAAAATAATAACGATTTCATTTAATTCTATTTCTATAATCTCAGGGACGGGTTATGTCAGTGAGAACTTTGAGAGTTGGGGAAACTATGCTTCTGTCTTATTTTTAATTCTTATGTTTATCGGTGGTTGTGCAGGTTCAACAACAGGTGGGTTAAAGGTATTCCGATTTCAAATACTCTTTAAATATATAGGCTTACATTTTAAGAAAATGCTTCAACCTCATGTTGTAATTGCAGGTTACTTCAATAATAAAAGCATACCTGAGTCAACATATGAGTCAGTTATGAGCTTTTTCTTTTTATATATTTTTACTTTTGCTTCTTCAGCACTTTTATTATCATTTAGTGGTCTAGATTTTTTAACATGTATTTCAGCTGCTGCTTCAGCTATTTCAAATGTTGGGCCGGGGTTAGGAGATATTATTGGCCCAGAAGGAAACTATTCAACGCTTAGTGATTATTCCAAAACAATTTTAACTGCTACAATGTTTTTAGGCAGACTTGAAATGTTAACTATTTTAATTTTATTTCTTCCCTCTTTCTGGAAGAATTAATTTATTTCTTTTAGCTTAGAAGAGATACTCTCAAGAGCCTTGTGCATTAAATTTATGTCAAGATTATCTTGATCTTTAATGGCAAAACTACCAGATATTTCACCATACTCATTTGATTTAACATTATAGGTTTTAATGTTTGTTGAGGATTTGGTTTCTATAAATTCTAAAGATAAAGAAACAGAGAATTTGTAATAATCTTGTTTTTTTTCTCTTTCAAATTGAGTTTGTTTGACATTTACTGATAAATTTCCATCAAACCCATCTGTTTTAATTCTATTATCAAACCAATAATTAATGATTTCACTCATAATTTCATTGTCGGAACTATTTGTTTTAAAACTATTTTCTAGTTTTTTTGAAACAGCATCAAATTTAATTGTATCGTATGTAAATTTTTCGGGCTTGATTATTTGTTTGCTATTCATTTCACAACCAATAAAAAAAAATATTAAAATTAAGCTTATAATTCTAACCATTTTATGATTCCTCTCTGAGCTACCATTCTATTCTTTGCCTGTTTTAAAACTATCGACTTTGATCCTTTTATCACGTCATTTGAAACTTCTGAACCTATTTTTGCTGGTAAGCAATGCATAAAAACTGCAGTATCAGATGTTTTATTCATGAGTTCTTGATCAACCATAAATCTTTTTAAAAGAGATTCTTTATCATCTTTGTCATTCATTGAATTGAAAACATCGGTCATAATACAATCAGCTGAGCCTAAAATTTTATCATCAATTTCAAAATGATATGAAATATTATCCAAATTTAAAAAATTTTCATAATTTTTTTCATAAATTTTTTTATCAGTAAAAATATCTATTTTTGATGAGGTTAAATATTTCATTGACTCTAGTAAACTAAATAGGACATTATTTAGATCTCCACACCAAACTATTTTAAATCCGTCTTCTTTTTGAAAATGTTCTTTTAGAGTATAAATATCTGAAATTGCTTGGCATGGATGTGAAATATCAGATAAAGCATTTATGATTGGTTTTTTAAAATATTTTGATGCTAATTTTAATTTTTCATGATTAGTTGTTCTAAAAACTAAAGCATCGAGATAACAAGACATAATCTCAAAAGTATCTTCAAAAGATTCAACTCTTTGCAGATTTAACTCTTCAAGCTTGATGTCAATATATTTGCCTTGTAATTGATTAATACCGACTTGAAAAGAAAGTCTAGTTCTAGTTGAATTTTTTTCAAAAATTAAACCAATGTTTTTATTTTTTAAACAATTCTCAGTATTAGGTTTTATAGAACTAGCAAAACTCAAAATAGAGTTAAAGTCATCTTTACTCAAGTCTGATATATTTAATAAATTTTTCAAATTTTTGAAATGTCCTCTTTTTTTATATTTTCGATATAAACTGATTGGCTAGGAAAGGCAAAACCTAATCCAATTTTCTCAACCTCTTGCTTTATTTTTAGAGCTAATTTTTCTTTTATTGTTAAAAATTCTTCCCAATCATTTGTTGCGGTAAAACAATATACGAGTATGTCTACAGAGCTATCATTGAATTTATCCAATCTTACGAATGACTTAAAATTATCATTGACCAAAAAGTCACTACTATTTTTAATATAGTTGCTTATTGTTTCAGTGAAACTTTTAATTTGTTCTAATGTTGAATTATATTCTAAACCTATAACCCAATTTATTCTTCTATTAGTTCTATTTGAATAATTAAGAATTGGAGCTTCAGCAAAAATATAATTTGGTATAGTTATTGGAGTAGAGTCAAACTTTCTTATTAATGTAGATCTGAAACCTATATGTTCTACAGTACCTTCCGTGTGTCCAGGAACATTAATAACATCTCCAATATGAAATCTTTTTTCTAATAAAATCATAATTCCAGAAATTAAGTTTTTAAATAAATCTTGAGCACCAAGAGCTACAGCCACACCAAATAAACCAAGACCAGCAATAACGGGTCCGATTTTTATACCCCAAACTTCAAGGACAGCTACAGATCCTAAAAAAATAATTAAATATTTAAGAGATCTTATAATCCATAACACTAAAGCCTTAGATAGAATGTCCTCTAATTTGTGAAAGAGGTTAGAAAATGGAATAACGGCTTGGTGTATCAACCAAAATACAAAAATAGTAGATAGTGTGCTATTAATTTTTTGAAAATATAATCCCAATGTTGAGTCAACATCAAAGTAAAGGGTAATAACTAGAAAAACTATTACTATAGGTAAAAGTCTTATAGGTGGAATTAAAGAGTCAAATAGCTTGTCATCAATAGAGTTTGTCGTTTTTAAAACAATTAATTTTACTTTGTTAACTATAAACTTAGCGATTAGGCCTCTAACGAGTAAAGCAAAAATAAATGCAACTAAAATGAAACCAAGTTCACCAAGACTTAAACCAAATACACCATTTATAAAAACAGACTGAATTTGACTAAAAAAATTTTCGAATATGATCATTTAAATGTAGTTCGGATATTAGATTAAAAAAAAAGCCGCATAAAGCGGCTTTTTAATTTTTTGGTATAATATTGGATTACATCATGCCTGGCATACCGCCACCCATGCCACCCATTCCGCCCATATCAGGCATCGCAGGAGCAGATTTATCTTCAGGCTTATCTGTAATCATTGCTTCAGTTGTAGTTAAAAGAGCAGCCACTGACACAGCATCAATAAGAGCTGTTCTTACAACTTTAGTTGGATCAACAATACCTGCTTTAACTAAATCACAGAATTTACCGGATTGAGCATCAAAACCATAAGAGTTATCTTTACTCTCTAAGATTTTACCTGCAATCACCGCGCCATCATGACCTGCATTCTGTGCAATTTGTTTTAAAGGTGCAGATAGAGCTCTTCTAACGATATCAACACCGTATCGCTGATCATCATTTTCAACTTTTAGATTTTTAAGAACGTTTGTAGCATATAAAAGAGCTGTTCCACCACCAGGTAAGATGCCCTCTTCTACTGCAGCTCTTGTAGCGTGCATTGCATCTTCTACTCGGTCTTTTTTCTCTTTAACTTCTACTTCAGAAGCACCACCAACTTTAATCACAGCTACACCACCAGCAAGTTTTGCTAATCTTTCTTGTAACTTTTCTCTATCGTAGTCAGATGTTGTCTCATCAATTTGTTTCCTAATTTGATCACAACGCGCTTCGATATCTTTTTTCTTACCCGCACCACCAACGATGGTTGAGTTTTCTTTGTCAACAACAACTCTCTTTGCTTTTCCAAGCATATCCATTGTTACAGACTCAAGTTTGATACCTAAGTCTTCGCTGATCACTTGACCACCAGTTAGAATTGCAATGTCTTCTAACATTGCCTTTCTTCGATCACCAAAACCAGGCGCTTTAACAGCAGCTATTTTTAATCCTCCACGTAGCTTATTAACCACAAGAGTAGCAAGAGCTTCTCCTTCAACATCTTCTGAGATGATTAAAAGTGGTTTGCTTGATTGAACCACTGACTCTAGAAGAGGAAGCATTGGCTGTAGGCTTGATAACTTCTTTTCATGTAAAAGAATTAAACAATCATCCATTTCGGCCTTCATTTTATCAGCATTAGTGACAAAATAAGGGCTTAGATAACCACGATCGAACATCATACCTTCTACTACATCTAATTCTGTATCTAGGCTTTTTGCTTCTTCAACTGTGATTACACCTTCTTTGCCAACTTTTTGCATTGCATGTGAAATCATCTGACCGACTTCATCATCACCGTTAGATGCAATTGTACCTACTTGTTGTACTTCTTTATCAGACTTTACAGCTTTTGAGTTTTTTTGAAGTTCTTTGATAATAGCATCTGCTGCGGTATCCATACCTCTTTTTAAATCCATCGGGTTCAGACCTGCTGCAACTGCTTTCATTCCTTCTGTAGCTAGAGCTTGGCATAGAACAGTTGAAGTTGTTGTGCCATCACCTGCTAAATCGTTTGTCTTGCTTGCTACTTCTTTAATCATCTGTGCGCCCATATTTTCAAATTTATCGGCGAGCTCGATTTCTTTTGCAACCGTAACACCATCTTTTGTAGTTCTTGGAGAGCCAAAAGATTTATCGATCACAACGTTTCTACCCTTTGGGCCTAATGTAACTTTGACAGCATCTGCTAAGATATTAATACCTTTGAGCATTTTTGCTCTAGCGTCTGTGCCAAATTGAATTAATTTTGCTGACATTAAAATTTTCCTTTCAATTACTTTTCAATAATTCCCATGATGTCAGACTCCTTCATAATCAGAAGTTCTTTACCATCAATTTTAACTTCAGTACCAGACCATTTACCAAATAAAATTCTATCGCCTTTTTTTACGTCTAAAGCAACTACTTGGCCACTTTCATTTCTAGCACCACTACCTACAGCAATCACTTTGCCTTCCATAGGTTTTTCTTGAGCAGTATCAGGAATAATGATACCGCCTTTTGTACGATCCTCTTGATCAACTCTTTCTACGAGTACTCGATCGTGTAAGGGTTTTAAATTCATTTTGTACCTCTATGTATTTATTATCAATTAGCACTCTAAAAGCTTGAGTGCCAAAACTTGTATATAAATAGTTATCTATGAGTATGTTTCAAGAGCTAAATAATAAAAATCATATTAAATATTGCACTTTTCCTCAGAATAATTGATTATTCCTATTATCAATGGCTGAAAAACAGGCAATACAACTAGGCAATAGGCTATCTTTACTAAGAAAAAGGAAAAATATGACCTTAGATGAATTATCAGCAAAGTCTGGGGTATCTAAATCTATTCTCTCTCAAATTGAAAGAGATTTATCTAATCCGACTGTGACTACCATTTCCAGAATAGCAGAGGGTCTTGATGAAAAACTGTCAGATTTTTTTTTGAAGATTGAAGTAGAAGAAACTAATTCAATTGAAAGTTCAAAAGAGACTCCTTCCATAACCTCTAAAGATGGGTTGTGTGAATTAAATATTTTAGGAGCTGGAGAGACAGTGAACTGGCTTCAATGGTATATTTTAGAAATGAAACCAAAGGGAGTACTAGACTCTGGTTCCCATGGTCCAAAAACTTTTGAAAATTTAACAGTCATAGAAGGTCAAATTGAAGTTACTTGCGGCGATAAAAAAGAAAAATTATCAAAAGGTGATACTTTTCGTTTCCAATCAAATCGAGAACATTCTTTAAAGAATATCTCAAAACAAAAAGCTCAAGTATTGATGGTCAATTATATTGATCCGGTTAATGGATCATTTAATTAAGTTTGCGACAAACTTATTTTAACAAACAAATAGTGCTTATTGGTGGCGGTCATGCCAATGTTCAGGTTTTAAGAAAACTTTGTATGAATAAATATAAAGGTCTTAATGTAATTTTAATTAGTGAAGGATATGAATCTATCTATTCTGGAATGACTCCGGGATACATTAAAAAAATTTATTCTCTTGAAGATATTTCAATTGATTTACAACGACTTTGCTTTAATGCCGGTGCAACATTTATCAAAGACAAAGTTATAAATCTAGATAATAAAAATCAAATTATTCATTTAAATCAAAATCCATCAATTTCATATGACACACTATCAATTAATTCGGGTTCAATATCAAATAACCAAAGTATTAAATTTGATGAAAAGTCTAATGTTATATCTGTAAAACCAATCAGCACGTTTATATCAAAATTAAAGGTAATTGATGAACTAATAGAAAAATCATCCAATCGAAAAATCAGCATAATTGGTGGGGGGGTTGCTGCTTTTGAATTAAGTTTTGCGTTATATAAAAGATATAGTGAAAATATTTCTCTAGATATTATTTCAGATCAATTTCTTATTGAAAAAAATTTAAATCAATCATCAATCAATACTCTTAAAAAAATAGCTAAAAATCTAAATATTAATCTCATTTCTAAAAAGGTTATTGATATTCATGACTCTGAAATAAGTTTGGAAGATGGTAGTAAAAGTCAAAGTGAATTAGTTTTGCTATCCACAGGAGCGGCATTACCTGATTGGCTGGCAGAAAGTAATTTAAAGATGAATGAAAATTTTATTGCCGTTAATCATCATCTGCAATCTTTAAATTTTAATAATGTATTTGTTAGTGGAGATGCTGCTTCTATTGAAAATTTTAATAGACCTAAATCAGGAGTAATGGCAGTCAGACAAGGAGAAATATTAAAAGAAAATCTATTTCTTTATTTGTTAAAAAAACCTTTAAAAAAATTCAAACCACAAAAAAATTGGTTATATCTAATTGGAACTCACCAAAATTCAGCAGTCTTAAACTACTTTAATTTTAGCTTTGAAGGAAAATGGTGTTGGTTATTAAAGAAAATAATCGACTTGAATTTCATGAAAAAATTTTCTTTTCCAGGGCACAAAGATATGCATAAAAAAATTCATAATTTAAATGAAATTAATGATGATATTCCTAAAATGTATTGTCAGGGCTGTGGCTCTAAAGTTTCTAAAAATACTCTGGTTAATTTTTTATCAAATCAAAAATCTAATAATGAACTATCAGATGCTACAGAAATAAAATTTAAGCAAAATGAAATTCTTCAGACCATAGATCATATAAAGCTATTTCAATCTTTTAATCCCTATGATTTTGGGATCATTAGTTATTTACACTCTCAAAATGATATTTTATCTGCCGGCGGTACGGTGCACTCTTTAAGTGTTTCAATTGGGGTTCCTTTTAGTAAAAATTTAGTTGAGAGCTTTTATTTGGAATATTTTATGCGTGGAATTCAAAATGAAGCTGAAAAAGATAGAGCTTCATTAGCATCTGGACATAGCTACCAAACTGAGGAGCCAGCAATTACTGTTACGATGAACGGTAATAAAATTGAGAAATCGAATAAATTCTTAGGAATTGAAGGTAATTTAATTTACTTATCAAAACCCCTAGGAACTGGATACCTGTTGGCGGCTTACTTTCAAAATTCTAAATTATTCTCTATTTCTGATTTTGAAAAATTACTTAACTATTTAAAAAAAGGTAACAAACTTGCCGCACAATCAGCTTTTTTATGCGGATCTCAATTAATGACTGATATTAGTGGTTTTGGATTAGCTTCTCATTTAGGGGACATCTGTCAAAGTTCAAATTTATCTGCCCAAATTCAACTTAATAAAGATATTCTTATTAACGATAAATTAGAAATTTTGAAAAATTTTGAGAGCAGTGGTTATAAAAATAATTATTTATCCTCTTTTAATTCAATAGATATTAAAAATGATCATCCTTTATCGAAGATCGTATTTGATCCACAAACCAACGGTCCGCTATTAATAGCCATAGACAAAGAAAAGAAAAATGAATTTGAAAATAATTTTGAAAAAAATTATTTGTCAAAACCGCTTCTTATTGGTGAATTTATCAAAAGAAAAGAAAAACAAATTTATTTCGAGTAATTATTTAAATTTTTTCTTAAAAATCAAAATAAATATTACTAATACTATAATTATACTTATTGGAATTAAGTACTCTGGTTTAGCAATAAGTGCAAAGCTTAAAGTCTGACCCTCAATAAATATCTCTTCTAATCCCTGTCCTATGCTGGCAAATATAATTGCCCATGGGGAAAGACCAAAAAGAGTAGTGAAAAAAAATTTTAATCTTTTGGCCCCAAGTGCTGCTAAAATTAAATTTTGAGCAAAAAAAGGAATGCCCGGAACAAGTCTTATTAGTAACATCAATTCTAATTCATTTTTTTGAAAATATTTTGTAATGAATGAGTACTTCTGAAGTAATTTTTTAGATATGTAGTCATAAAAAAATAATTTGGCCACTAGAAATACAATAAATGATCCTAAAGTGCCCCCAACTATAATACCGATGCTACCAATCCAAGTGCCATATAAAAATCCACCTATTAATGATAAAAGTGATGCAATTGGAAAATTACAAACAATTAATAAACAATAAGAGAATGTAAAAATTAAAAATGAAAATAAAAAATTATTAGAAATATAATTTTGTATATTTTCTAAATTTAAAAATAGAGTTTTCAATTCAAAAAAATCTCTATTAAAAAAATAAATTAACCAAAAAGAAGAAATGACTATAAAAAAAAATAATAAAAATATTTTTTTTCTATTAATCACTAAATTAACAACATCTCTAATGAAGGAAGGATTGAGTTTAGTTTGAAACCGAGTGATTGGATAGTTCCATTTAATATTAAAACTCCAGTTATCAAGAGTACAAACCCAGTCAAAATCTGAAAATGTCTTGAAAATCTGACTAAATTTTTAGATACAGTTATCAGTTTACCCATCATCAATCCCACAATTAAAAAAGGAAGACCAAGTCCGATGGAGTATATGGTTAATAATAAAGTTCCGTTGACACTATCGTTAATAGCAATAGCTAAAACAGATCCTAAAATGGGTCCAATACAAGGACTCCATCCAAAGGCAAACGCCATACCAATTAATAAAGGAAAAAATGAAATATTTTGTAAATTATTAAAATTCAGTTTTCTTTCTAAATCTAAAAAAGGAACTTTCAAAATTCCTAAAAAAAATAAACCCAGAAAAATAATCAAAATTCCTGAAAAAATATTCATTTCTTTTTTTAAATCATAAAAAAAATCACTTAAAAAATCTATAGAGGCTCCCATAATTATGAACACAATAGAAAAACCAAATATAAATAAAAGTATTAGAGGGAGTAGTTTCAAATTATCTTTTTTAGAATTATTCTGTAAATCACTAAAAGATTTGCCGACTATGTAAGATATAAATCCTGGAACGATAGGTAAAACGCAAGGAGACAGGAAACTAAAGACGCCCGCTAAAAAAGCAATTGTAAAAGGTATTTCTTGGGTCATTTGATTATTATAGTATATTACTAAAATATCCCTAGCCCAGATGTTTGATCGTCAAATTCAAAAATATACACAAAAACCTTTACAATATATTGCCAAACTATTTTTAAAATTTATTTCTCCTAATCACATGACCTTAATTGGTTTTAGTTTTGGAGTATTGATGTGCCTTTTCATAATTATTGACCAATATTTAATGGCAATAATTTTTTTATTTTTAAATCGTCTTTCGGATGGCCTAGATGGCACAATGGCTAGATTGCAAACCCCCACTCCTTTGGGAGGTTATTTAGATATTGTCCTAGACTTTTTGATTTATGGTGGATTTGTTCTTTCGTTTGGCATTACCGAACAAAACAATACGCTTTTATCAATGATCTTATTATTTTGTTATATAGGTACAGGGAGTACTTTTTTAGCGAAGGCTGCAATACTGCCATCACTAACTAACCAAAACTTAAATGAAGAAATTCCTAAGAGCTTTCATTACGCCGTTGGGTTAGTCGAGGGAACTGAGACAATAGTATTTATGGTTTTGTGTCTATTATTACCTAATTTATTTATCTATTTTTCATTTATTTTTATAATCCTATGCCTGATAGCAATTGTTTTTCGAATAATTGTTTGTTATAAGGAATTAAGTTAATTATAAAGAACAGGAAATTCATGACAACCAAACGATCATTAGTTGAGAGACTAAACCAAGAAGGAGCTATATGCGCTGAAGGATTTTTATTTGAAATGGAGCGAAGGGGCTATTTAACAGCTGGAGAATTTGTACCTGAAGTAGCTCTTGAATACCCTGAGGCACTTAAAAACTTACACAAAGATTTTCAACATGCAGGCTCCGATATAGTAGAGGCATTTACTTATAACGGTCACAGAGAAAAAATGAGAGTAATTGGTAAAGAGGATTTATTAGAGCCTCTGAATCGAGCTGCTTTAAAAATTGCAAAAGAAATAGCAAACGATGTCCCCCAGGGAACTGAACCAAATTTAATGGCTGGAAATATTTCTAATACTAACATTTGGAATCCTTCTGATCAAAACTCTCAAAAAGAAGTGAGAGGAATGTTTGAAGAAATGATTGGTTGGGCTGTAGATGAAGGGGCAGATATGCTAGTAGGAGAAACTTTTTATTTTGCTGAAGAAGCCTATTGTGCCTTAGAAGTTATGAAAAGCTCTGGGCTTCCATGTGTTCTTACAATTGCTCCTATGGGAGAAAATATAATGAGAGATGGTGTTACTCCCTTAGATACTTGTAAAGAATTAGAACAATTAGGAGCTGATGTGGTGGGACTAAATTGTTTTCGAGGACCAGAAACAATGCTTCCTTATATAAAAGAGATACGAGCTAATGTGAAATGTCATGTAGGAGCATTACCCATTCCTTATCGCACCAATGAAAAACAACCAACTTTTTTTAATTTAGATGATTACAATAATTGTAAGTGTGCTGCCCCTCATGGGAGAACCTTTCCCACAGCATTAGATCCTCTCTTTACCAATCGATATGAAATAAGAAAATTCATGCAAGATTGCTATGATATCGAAGTTAAGTATTTGGGTGTTTGTTGTGGTGCTAACCCAATGCTTATTCGAGAAGTAGCAGATGTTATGGGTAAAAACCCCCCTGCCATGCGTTTTCGTGAAAACATGTCAAATCATTTTATGTATGGAACAAACAAAAGAATTCCTGAGCATATTAAAGATTATGGAGATAAAGCTTAATTGATAAAAGCTAGATAAACTTCCATAAAAAGCTTAGCAATAAACAAGGTAATAAAAAAATATACAAGTTTTAATGTTACTCTTATGATCCTACCGATTTCTAATCCCGCATAGTAGGCTTCAAAAATATTAAAACCATTAAATAAACTATCAATAATAATTTTTTTAGTTTTATGAAGGAGAAAGGCCAATGGCTTACATACTATGTGGTAACCAAGAATAGCAAATATAATGACTATAATAAGACTGATGTTCATCATGAATGACCATATAATTAAAGACAATAACCAGTAGCCTAAAAAAGTCATTCTCTCAACTTGATCAGGTCTTGTAAAAATTTGGAAGTAATTCAATTATTGAAATCCTTGCTCTGCAAGCTGATTTGATGAAATAGTGCTTAATTGGTTTTTGTTTTTAGATAAAAGCAAAATATTTTTCAACTGATCCTTGATACCGGTTAGTTTTTTTTTGGCCTCAGGTTCATCATATTCCATGTCTTCTTTAATACTGGATCGAAGTGCAAGGATTATCACTCCTCCTGCATTCACGCAGTAATCAGGACAGTATATAATGCCCTCATTAAATAATTTTTGTTCAATATCATCATCAGCTAATTGATTATTGGCAGCACCCAGAACACATTTTACTTTTTTAATTTTACTAAAATCTAAAAATTCTTGATTTAAGTCTCCTCCTGTTGCGCAAGGAGAAAAAATATCAATTTGATCAAAATTAGTGTCTTGGTAATTATCTAAATAAACAAAACCATCCCTTTCAATTAAATCTTTCTTAGATTTAAAATCTACAATTTCAACCTTGGCGCCAGAATTTTTACAAAATTGAGCCAATCGAGTTCCTACTTTCCCATATCCTTTAATCAATATTTTCTTATTTTCTAAATTACTTTGATGATTTTGAAATTCTTCATATCCGATCATTGCATTAAAAACACCAAAAGCTGTGCTTAAGCCCGAGTCTGAACCTTTCGTGCTACACACGTGTGGAGAGAGTTTCTTTAATTCTATGAGATCCTCATCTACCATTCCAATATCTCCAGCTGTGATGTAGGTGCCATCTAAAGTTTTTAAAACTTGAGCAAATAATTCATAAAATTGATTTTTATTAACTTTGGCGTTCACAGTCGCCTTTCCTCCACCAAAATCTAAATTTGCTAATGAATTCTTATATGTCATGGCCCTAGAGAGTTTTAAAACATCAGATAACTGTTCTTCCTGAGATTGATAAGCAAAATATCTACAACCTCCAAGCGCAGGCCCTCTTTTTGTATTGTGGATAGCGGTGATGGAGTGGAAACCTGTTGACTCTTCTTGAGCCAAAAGAACTCTTTCATAATTATCGTGTTTTAAATCCTTAAATATTAGAGTCATTGTTCATTAATTTATTAATTATCTTTAGGTCACCTTCTAAGAAATCATAATCACCTAATTTTGAAATATCAATCCATTTCAATTGTTGATGAACTTTGTTTTGTAATTCGCCATCAAATTGGAAAATTTGAAAAAAAACAAGTTTCAAATTTTTTGATAATTTCTTGTATTCATAGAGATATTCATCAAAAAAAAATATTTCATTAATTTCTATATTTAATTCTTCTTTTAATTCTCTTTTTAAAGCCTCTTGGTTATTTTCAGCATCTTTTAATTTTCCTCCAGGAAATTCCCACTTTAAGGGATGATCTCCTTCTTCTTTTCTTTGACAAATAAGAATTTTCTTATTTTGATAAATTAATCCCCCGACAACAACTTTAGGTAAATTATTTGTTCTTTGCTCGAGCAATGTAAATTCCAATTAGAATAAGTATGCATCCAAAAAATTGTATAGAATTGAGTTTTTCTTGGAAAAATAAATAACCAAGAATTGTAGCGGCTATGGGCTGGATTAATAAGGTAAGCGATGATGTGGATGCAGGTAAATAGGCTAAAGCATAAGCAATAAAAGCCTGTCCTAGAAATTGACAAACAAAAGCCAACAAAAATAAAACAATAATGGAATTTATTGTCTGAGGAATAAGTTGTTGTTCAAAGATAATTGAGACAATGATTAAGATTATTGAAGTTATTACTCCAGAAATAAACATAATTGAGGTCGTATTATATTTTTTTCTTAATTGGCTAATTGTGATTATATAACTGCCATACCAGACAGCTGTTAAAACACCTAATAAATCTCCAAAAAATTGATCTTTATTAAATTGAAAGCTTTCTCCAAGAAGAAGTGTCATCCCTCCTAAAGATAAACCCGCAGCAATGTAGAAAAACTTCGTGAACTTTTCTTTCAAAAAAAAATAGGAAAATAATATGACAACAACTGGAGCTAAATTAGATAAAAAAGTTGCTTTGGATACAGTTGTTAATTTTATAGACCAGTGCCAACAAATTAAATCTAGTGCAAAAAATAATCCTGAAAAAAAAATACTAAATAATAGTTTTTTACCTCAGGAAATTTTATTTTTTCGATTATTCCAGATGAAGAAAAAAATAAAAAAAAGGGTAAGCTTAAAAAAATACGATAAAAGGCAGTCATAATCGGATCAACATCAGAAAATCTGACAAAAATAGGAGAAAAAGCTATTCCCAAAGCTCCTAAAATTAGAACAAAAAAAGGATTAATTTTATATTTAAGCAAAGACTTCTTCTGATTTTTCTTTTTCGATGATTGGAAAATGAATAATGGCAGAAAACAATGAGATGATAATAGCCATAATCCAAGCTAAGTCCAAAGACCCGTAAATATCGATAACCAAGCCTCCAACATAAGATCCCACAAAAGCACCGCACTGATGGGAAACCATCACGATGCCAAAGAGTGTTGATAAATATCTTGTACCAAAGCGATTAGCGACTATCCCAGATGTTGGTGGAACAGTAGAGAGCCACAACAAACCTATCAAGCAACTAAAGGCAATAATAATGAAATTATTTGTAGGCAAAATCAAAAGTAAAAAAATTACGATGCTTCTTGTAAAATAAATAAAAGATAAAACGTATTTTTTTTTGACGATACCTGAAACACGGCCAGATATGAGTGTTCCCATCATATTAAAGATACCAACTAGGGTTAAGCCAGTGGCTGCAATAGTGGTTTCTAATCCTTTGATTTTTGCAAAAACGGGCAAATAGTTAGATATTAGAGCAACATGAAGTCCGCATACAAAAAAACCTAAAATTAAAAATTGATAACTTTTATCTTGAAAAGCTGTTTTAATAACATCTGAGATTTTTCTAGGGGTATATTCTTTTTTATTTTTATTTACTGGTTTGGGTATCAAAAAAATTAAAGACATAGGAATAAATAATAAAAAGAAAACTGAGACTATTTGAAATGAAACACTCCACTGAAAGGTGGAAACTAAAAACTGATTAATTGGTGTAAAAATAAACATCCCAGATGCAGCAAGTGACATCAAAATTCCTGTGACTGTACTTCGCGTTTTATCATCTTCAAAATATTTGGAAACTCCTCCTATAATAACAGGAACAGAAATAATTCCTGCGGACAAACCTCCAACAACCCCTAAACCAAAAAGGAAATGAAGAGGGTTTATGGCAGAAGAAGTAATATAAAAACTAAGTGAAATTCCTATAAAACCAACTATTAGAGTCTTTACATAACCTTTTTGCTCTGCAAAAGCTCCTGCAATTGGAGACATACAACCCCAAAGTAAATTAAAAATTCCATAAGTTAATCCAATCATCGATGCGCCAAAAACTGTGGAGCTTAATAAATCTGGTACATAGATTCCTAATGACATTCGAAATCCATTACCGACTGAAAGGATTAAACCGGCGACAAGAATGAGGAAGAAGGACTTCATTGGCATAAAATATATTAAAGTTATGAAAAAAATATGTTTATTTTTATATCCAAAATCACTATAGTGCCTCGCTATGGGATATCCAAAAAAACACCGTGGACGCAGAAAAATTGGTTCACGTAAACGTCGCGCTAAAAGAAGAGCAAAGAAGAAGTAGTTTTAATTATTCTTGATTTCTAATTAACTGTTTAGAATTTCGAAAAGCTCAAGATACTCTTCGCTATCTTTACCTGCTGCAGACTCTAGTCTATCCAAAAGTTCAAAGGCCTCTTCAAGCCTGTCGGTTTCATAATATAATTCACCCAAGTACTCTAAAGCACCGATGTGCTGATCGTTAATCTTTAGAGCTTTTAAGTAATATTTTTCAGCTTTTTCAAAATTAGGTTTTTGTTGTTTACGAGTTGCGTACCCAAGATAATTATAAAGATCTGCTTTTGTATATCCATCAGGTGTTTCAGTAAGTAATTTATTAAGAGCTTTGATAGCTTTTTCAAATTCATATGATTTTATTAGTTTTTCAGCCTTTAAGTATTCTTTATTTGCGTCAATTGAACTACTGGAGCCAGCGCTAAAAGCGAGGGATTGAACAAACAAGAAAAGTGTAGCAAAAATTAATTTCATCTTATCTTTTTATACTCACATTGTTATAGTCAGATTAGGAATAATCATGATTAAATTAAATCGTAGATCCTTTGTTTTATTTTTAACAGGAAGTTTATTTACAGGAGTAAAACCTTTGATGTCTATAGAGAAGCTAGAATTGACCGATGTGGAATGGCAAGCCAGATTAAGTAGTGAAGAATATTATATTTTAAGAAAAGAAGGCACGGAAAGACCTGGGACGAGTATTCTTAATGATGAAAAAAGAAAGGGTACTTATCACTGCGTTGGATGTGAGCAACCACTCTTTAGTTCAGATATGAAGTTTGATAGTGGAACTGGTTGGCCTTCATTTTTTGATTACCTCCCTAATGCTTTAGAATTTAAAACTGACTTTAAACTTGTGATTCCTCGCAAAGAGTACCATTGTTCACGTTGTGGAGGACATCATGGGCACGTATTTAAAGACGGGCCAGAACCCACAGGTCTACGATACTGTAATAATGGATTAGTACTAAACTTTATTCCGGATTAATTTTTTTTTATTAATAAGTAAACAGCCAAAATTGCGAGAGCAATTTTCAAAAGTTCACTGTAAATAAATGGCATCAAACCGGCCATTACAGCTTTTTCGATACCGATAAAACCTGCTAGGTGAGAAATTCCACATGCAAATGTGATTACGGCACCTACAAAAACTGCAAGAGAAATTTTGATCATCTTTTTGTTAAATAAGTCTTTTGAAAAATATGCTATTGCCAAGGAAGCCAAAACCATTCCGTATAGAAAGCCAAATGTTGGCGACATAACGTATCCTAAACCACCACCAGCAGCAAAAATTGGCAGTCCCATCAAACCTAAAATTACGTAACTCAGTGTAGAATAAAAACCAATCATTCCCATTGATGCAGCAATAAAGTAAACAACAAAGGTTTGGAAGGTCATAGGCACAGGATAGAAAGGTATAGATACCTTACTTGAAACAGATAAAAGAATTATGCCTAATAAAAAGAAAGCTAATTTGGAAATGTTACTAGTGGAATATTGGTCAAGGACCGAAACATTGGTTCTGAATTTCATAACTATTTTTTATATCTTTGATCTGGTTTTGGCAATATTTATAATTGAGCCAGTATTAAATCTTTCAGTTTCAACATATCTTTATTAAAAAGTCTTATTCCCTCAGCTAATTTAAATGATGCCATTTGATTTTCATTTAAATGCCATCTAAATGAATTTTCATTAACATTTATTCGAGGTGAGTCTACTGAAATAGCTTTTTCTGGAGTTAGTTTTGGCTGAAGTTCTCCTTCAGATTGATTAAGTTCTTCTAAAAGTGCTGGGCTTATTGTGAGTTTATCACAGCCTGCCAGATTGATTATTTCTTCTTTATTGCGAAAAGAAGCTGCCATCACAACAGTTTTAAAATTATATTTTTTAAAATAGTTATAAATTTTTTCAACACTTTCGACACCGGGATCATTGGAAGAGTCATAATCTCTAGAAGTATTGGCTTTAAACCAATCAAGAATTCTTCCAACAAAAGGAGAAATTAAAAAAGCTCCTGCTTCAGCACAGGCTACTGCTTGAGTTAATGAAAATATCAAAGTGCAATTACATGAAATTCCCTCAGCCTCTAGTTGTTTCACGGCTTGTATTCCCTCCCATGTTCCAGCTATTTTGATGAGAATTCTGTTTCGACCAACTCCCGATTGTTCGTAACTATTAATAATTTGTTTTGCTTTTTCTACAGTAGCAGTCGTATTGAAAGAAAGGTCTGCGTCGACTTCTGTTGAAACATATCCTGGAACAATCTTTGTTAGCTCTATACCAAAGGCAATAGCTAATTGGTCAGATATATAGTCTATTTGGTCAGTGTTTTTATTAAACTTCCTACTTTTCGAATTAGAAATAACTTCTGAGACTAATTTATCGTATCTACCCGATTGAACAGCTTTATAAATTAAAGATGGGTTTGTGGTGCAATCATCAGGACTAAATTGCTGAATACTGTCAATGTCTCCAGTATCCGCAACAACAGATGATAATTTTTTGAGGCTTTCTAATTGAGTTACCATAAAAATAAATAATCTTTCTTATTAACAGGTTAACCTATATATTAAATAATCTTAATATGCAAAAAACTATTATCATTTGTGGTCTTGCTGATATTCAACACTGTGTTGATAAATACAATCCAGATAAAATGCTAACTATCATTAATCAAAATTTTTCTCCAGATACTCCAAAAGGGATGAATGAGGATAGACATTTGAAAATGCTTATAGATGATATATCTGAGCCAAGAGAGGGATTTATTTTACCTCAAAAACACCACGCTCAAGCCTTACTAGATTTTACAAATGACTGGGATACTTCCAAGCCGTTATTGGTTCATTGTCATATGGGCATCAGTCGGTCCACATCAACTAGTCTTGGAGTAGCTGCAAAATTCGATCCTGATAATATAGAACTGATTATTGAAAATTTAAAAGAGATAGCTCCCCACGCAAGCCCAAACAAAATCATGACTAAGTATTATGATGAAATTCTAGGCTTGAATAATCGTTTATTTAGTTCTTTAGCTTATTTTGACCCTGAACCCATTGAAGAAAGCCGTGTGGTTGAATTAAAATTTTAATTTATTTATGAGCAATCAAAATTGTGAGGTTTGCAAAAAAAAGATTAATGACCCTTTATATTGGGCAGATCCGAAATTTTATGATATTCCAAAAAAAATCTTTTTCTGCGGTGCAAAATGCTCTTTAATTTACTATGAAAAAATTAGAGATTTATTCAAAAATCCCTAAAAATAACACTTTTAGTTATGACAAATTTGCACATCTGACTTTAAATAAGTGCAATTTGCTTTTTTAAAAAAAATAGGTATAAATCTTCAATCTTAAAACTAGCTCCAACCTTATTCCTATCCTTACTTATATTCCTCCGGGGCTAGTTTTACGATAATTTCCTTTTAGTTTACTTTCCACTTATATAACTTGCTAATAGAGATTTTATTAGAAGCATGAGTGATCAATTCATTTTTTGGGATCTGGAAACAACAGGTCGAAACGATAAGTATGATCAAATAACTCAAGTTGGTGCGGTTCTCACTGATAAAAACTTTGAGGTAAAAGATAAATTAGAAATTCATTCAAAGCTTCGTGAGGGAAAGTGGTTTGAACCAGGTGCTCTTATTACAACTGGTGTTGATCCAATTAATCTTTTTAAAAATAATTATCCAAACTACTATGAGGCTAGTGCGCAACTCTATGAAACATTTCAACAGTGGTCTTCACCATCTGCAATTTTTATTGGTTTTAACAATATAAACTTTGATGAACCTTTTTTAAGACAAGCTCTTTATCAAAATTTGATGCCTGAACTTTATATGACGGTGACTAGCAATAATACCAGAATGGATGTTTTTGAAATTTTAAGACTTGTATCTGTTTATAGTCCTGAACATATAAAGTTTAACCAAGATGATCAGGGTTATCCCATTTTAAAACTAGACCAAATTTTTAAACTAAATAATATTTCCATAAGTTATGAAGCTGGTCCTCATGATGCTGTCTTTGATAGTTTAGTTACACTTGAGCTAAATAAAATTTTAAGTATTCGGTGCCCTCAAATATGGAATGCTGCATATGATTTTCGCTTAAGAGAAACTCCCAAAAAATTCATGATAAGTAATTCTGTTTTTACAAACACGACGTTTTGGGGCAGAAGACCAACCATTAAAGCTCAAACCTTAATTGGAGGTATACCAGGTAAAAATCATCATTATTTAGTCTATAACTTACTTTTTGATCCTAAAAAACTTCAAGATTTAGATGACAAGGAACTCCTAAAAAAGATGAACGATGGGGCAAAAAGAATATGTGAAGTATTTGATGGCTCTAAATCAAAGACTTTACTCAGCGAAAGCTATTGTTTTAAGGATAATAAATTTGCTGAAATTGGCATTGATGAACTGAGACTGAGAGCCAACTTCATAAAGACCAACGAGAAATTTTGCTCCAGATTAATTCAACTACACTTAGATAATCAAAAACAGTGGCCAGAACCTTTTAACATAGAAGAGAGAATATTTGAAAGCTTCCCTTCACCTCAAGACAAAAAGCTAATGATAGAATTTCATACTGCACCAAATACAAGAAAATATGAAGTATCAAAACTATTTAAAGACGAAAGATACAAAGAATTAGCTGTAAGAATTATATATGAAATTGCTCCTCAAACTTTGCCTGAACAAGAAAGAAGAAATTATGAATTAGAAATTCAGGAAAGATTTAATGATGATGATAAATCAAAGTGGAATTCTAAAAATAGAATATTAGCAAGCTTAGAGACAGATTTAGAAAAAATGATTGAGGATGAAAATGAAAGAGTGCAATTCAAACAAAGAGTAATAACTTTTTTAAATAATGAATCAGCTAAGTGGGGTTAAAAAAAAAGATGAATTAATATTCATCCAAAAAACACTGAAAAAAATAACCAATCAAGATCTTGATATAGAATATATTGAGAAAAATTATTTAAAAATTCTATTTAAATTAAAATCTAAAAATAAAATTATGATTGCAGGATCTCAAGGTTCTGGCAAATCATCATTATCAAAATTAATAAAACTTTATCTTGAGAAGTTTTGTTACAAAAGTGTTGTTATAATTAGCATGGATGATTTTTACTTATCTAAGAATCAAAGAACACAACTTTCAAAAAACATACACCCCTTATTTCTTACTAGAGGAGTTCCTGGTACCCATGATTTGGAATTAATGAATAAAAAAATAGGGCAAATTTTTAATAAAGAATTTCCTATTCATTTACCTATTTTTGACAAAGTCTTAGATACAAGAAAAAGAACTTATAAGAAAGTTTTGAAAGCAGATGTTGTTATCTTTGAAGGATGGTGTGCTGGTGCTCGGCCAGTTGATCTAAACTACCTTCAGAAAAATTTTAATAATCTTGAAAAACATAAAGATAAAAATTTTATTTGGAGAAATTCATATAATAAGTATTTAAAAGAATACCAAAAATTATTCTCACAATTCAATTTTTTTATCTATTTTCAATTTAATCAGTGGGATCATGTTCTAAATTGGAAATATAAACAGGAATTAGAATTAAGAGATAAAAAAAAAGACTTAGGACTTAAAAAATATCTAAGAGAATTTATTCAATACTATGAAAAAGTATCTAAATGGATGCATTTAAAAGTTCCTAAATATTGCAATATTCTAATTAAACTCGATGCTCATCAAAAAATTAAATCGATAAATTTGAGATGAAAAGTTATTTAATTTTTTCAGACCTAGACGGTACATTTTTACATCATCAAAATTACTCATATGGTAAAAATGATTTGGTTATTGAAAAATTAAAAAAACATAACCACCAAATAATATTTAACTCTAGTAAAACCTTTTCTGAAATAAAATTAATTTTAAAAAAACTTAAATTAACAATGATGCCCTTTAGTTGTGAAAATGGTGCAACTTTATATTTCCCAAAAACAATATTTAAAAAAATAAAAAAATCACAAAGTTTTGAAAATTATTGGAAAATAAATTTAACAAATAAAAATTCATTAAAATGGTATAAAATTCTAAAAAAATTAAAAAAAGATTTTTATTTTGAATTAATTTGCGATCTATCAAAAAAAGATCTGTTAAAATTAACAAATCTCAAAAATATCAAACAAATGCTTAATAGAGAGGCAAGCCAACTTATCATTTGGAAAGACAGCAAAAAAAAATTAGATGAATTTTCGAGAATGATCAAAATCAATTATAAAGGCACGCTAAATCAAGGCGGGAGGTTTATCCAAATATCATCACCATGCAATAAAAGAATAGCTACAAAAGAAATATGTCATATTTATCATGAATTATTTCGTGATAAATATTACCAACCATTTATAGCCCTTGGTGACAATAAAAATGATAAAGATATGTTAAATTTTGCAAAATACGCCTGTGTCATAAAAAATAAATATTCCACACCTATCAAGCTTAATTCCTTAAAGAAAAATGTTTTTTATTCCCAAAAAGAGGCTCCATTGGGTTGGAGCGAGTCTTTGATAAATCTTGATAAAAAGCTTAATGGAAAAATTAAATTATGAGTGATTTTCATCAAAACGGAGTTATTGCAACGCTTCATAATTTCAAAGAAAAAAGTTTAGAGCAAATAGAGTCAGATTTATTGAAATTTTCATCTAAAAATCCTATGACACTTATTTTGCCCTCTCTTTATTCTGAGCTTGAAAGGCCTGCGCTTACTTACACAGTAAATACTCTTAAAAAAATCAAATATATCAAAAATATTGTTATTGGATTAGATCAAGCGACTAAAAGTGAATTCAAAAAAGCGAAAAAATTTTTTCAAGTCTTGCCTCAAAATACTTATATTCTTTGGAACGATGGGCCTCGATTAAAAAAAATTCATCAAAGTCTGCATCAATTAAACCTATCTCCTGAAGAAAAAGGCAAAGGAAGAAATATTTGGTACTGTATGGGTTTTGTTATTTCTCTTAATGAAGGAGGCGCGGTTGCGATGCATGACTGCGATATCGTTACCTATGACCGGACTCTACCAGCAAAACTTTTTTATCCCGTTGCCAATCCAAATTTTCATTTTGACTTTTGTAAAGGTTATTATCCAAGAGTTGCTCAACAAAAAATGAATGGTCGAGTAACTCGTTTACTGGTTACTCCTTTATTAAAATCACTTCAAAAAATTGTTGGTCACAATGAGTACCTTCATTTTTTAGATTGCTTTAAATACCCACTAGCTGGAGAGTTCTCTTTTAAATATGATCTACTTAGTGATATTCGAATTCCTCACGACTGGGGATTAGAAATAGGAATTCTCTCAGAAATGTATCGCAATTTTGCGAGCAACAGAATTTGTCAAGTTGATATAGCTGATACTTATGAACACAAACATCAAGAAGTTTCAAAAAATAATAGAAACAAAGGTTTATCAAAAATGACTATTGATATTTCAAAAGCAATTTTCAGAAAACTTGCAACCCAAGGTCATGTTTTCTCAAATGAAACTTTTCGCTCTTTAAAAGCAACCTACTACCGTATGGCATTGGATATGATTCAGATTTATAAAAGTGATGCTGAGATGAATGGATTAAAATTTGATGTCCATAAAGAGGAGGAAATGGTTGAGCTATTTGCACAAAATATCATCGAGTCGGGTAAAATATACTTAGAGTCCCCTACTGCCTCACCCAATATGCCAACTTGGAGAAGAATTGAAAGCGCAGCTCCAAGTATTTTAAAAGATTTAAATTCCAGCGTTCTGGCTGACTTACAAGATTAATTCTCTCCACCTAAGTAAACATTTTTAATGTATTGACCGTAGTCTGATTTGCTAAATTTTTGAGCGATGTTTAAAAGCTGATCTTTATCAATGAATCCTTTTTCGTAAGCAGCAATTTCATAAGATCCTATTTTAATTTGATTATCGATTTCATAATTTTTAACTTTTTGTGCAGCTTCAAGTAAAGCATCCGCGTTTCCTGTATCATGCCAAATAATTGTTTCATCGAGTCTTTGAAGGGCTAGTTTGTTTTGAGATAAATAAATTTCCATTAGATCAGTAATTTCTAATTCTCCTCTGGCCGAGGGTTTGAGGGATTTGACAAATTCAGATGCATTTGAGTCAAAAAAATACATTCCAGGAGTAATCAAATTACTTTTTGGATGCTCGGGTTTTTCAATTATTTCAATAATGTTATCATTTTCATCTAATTCTATGACGCCAAATTTTTCTGGGTCTGGAACAGGAAGTCCAAAAATAGCACTACCTTTTTGCTTCATCTTATTTAATGCTTGTTCAGCAAAAGTAAAAAAATTTTTTCCCAAAAAAACATTATCGCTTAAAGCCAAAACAGAAGAGGCTCCATCTAGATAGTCTTCTGCGATAAAATAGGCATCAGAAATCCCTCTCTGAACTTTTTGTATTTTATAAGAAAAATTTAAGCCAGTATCTTCACCAGATCCAAATGTCTTTTGAAAAATAGGGAGATCGTCTTCTTGTAAAATAAAAAGGATGTCTTTAATTCCGATACGCACCAAAGTTTCAAGAGGATAATAAATCATTGGCTTATCATAGAGAGGCAATAAAGGCTTAGATGCAGGCAAAGTTGCCGGCATTAATCTTGTACCCTTGCCAGCAGCAAGGATAATTCCTTTTGTTTCAACAGACATTCTTAGTTAAATATGAATATAGCGGGCAGTAGGATCACTGCAAAGCCTAATAAAATGAAATTAATTTTTTTACCGCCCTGTGATGAGTCCACAATATCTCGAAGAGAAATAAAATTTACTAACTTTTGATTTTCATCAACTATGGGTAAATGTCTTATTCTATTAGATTTCATTAGATTAAAAGCATCAATTTGACTGGTTTTTTTTGTAACTGTTATCACCTTGCTGGTCATAATGTCTTTGGCGGTGACAAGGTCAGAGTCTCTACCGTTTTTTACTAATTTTCGGACAATATCTCTCTCAGACACAACACCCATTAATAGATTATTCTCATTAACTACTGGAACGGCACCGATATCCTGAAGATCCATCATGTCAGCAATTTCACTAACAGTAGAGTCAGGACCAAAAAATCGGCAAATTTCATTCAGTTTGACCTTTTGAATATCCCCTACAGTAGTCATACCTTATTTATAAATTGAAATTGTAAGTTCTTAAATTATCACTTTTGAAGCAGTAATTTATCTTCAAAAATCCCAATAAATTGAATATTCTCAGCTCAACTAATGTTTAGATTTTTTAAATTAAAGAAATGGTTTTTATGGGCTTGGGGGGGAAGCGCCACCATATTAATTAGTCTTTGGTTACAAGTTCAAATCGATGTCAAAATTAATGAATGGTTTGGAACTTTTTACGATATGATTCAAAAGGCTCTTGGAGAGCCAAATTCTATTACGATAGAAGAATATTGGGGTGGACTTTTGTCATTTATTACCCTCGCTGCTATTTATGTAGGGATTGCAGTTTTAGTTAGTTTCTTTACAGCTCACTTTTTATTTCGTTGGAGAACAGCCATGGTGGAGTGGTACCATAGCGTTTATAACTATGCCCGCACAATAGAAGGAGCATCTCAACGTGTGCAAGAGGACACAATCAAATTTAGTCGTATCATGGAAGGTTTAGGTACTAGTTTAATTGAATCGGTTATGGTCATCGTTGAGTTTCTGCCCATTCTTCTTGGCCTGAGTGTTGGAATACCAATTTTCTTTTTTGGAGATTGGGAATACGGATTAGTGGTTGGTGCTTTAATTTGGTCAGTCGGGGGAACAGCTTTTTTAATTTTATTAGGACTGATTTTAAGATTAGTTGGAGTTGAATATGATCTTCAAAAACAAGAGGCAGCTTATCGAAAGATGCTGGTGATTGCAGAAGATGATGAAAACGTTCGTCCTAAAACTATTGAAGAACTTTTTAATGATGTAAGGAAAATTCATTTCACTTCTTACATTCGTTATCTTTATTTCAACATCGGTCGAATTGCTTATTTACAAGCAAATGTATTGAGTGCTTATGTATTCTTGGCTCCTGCTATTGTAGCTGGTGTTGTGACCTTAGGTGTGATGCAACAAATAATAAGAGCCTTTGGAAGAGTTGAGGGCTCCATGCAATATTTACTAAAATCGTGGCCAACAATTATAGAATTAGCCAGTGTATATAAAAGATTAAGAGAATTTGAACGTCAGTTAAAAGCTACGACAGATACTGCCAAGGCGCCTGGGTAAAAATCTTTGACATCGTATAAATTGCACTTATTGCAATTATAAGAATTACCACCCATACCCACTTGTTCTTATCTTCATAGTTTTCACCGTTCTTGTTTGAATCAGCCATAAATTTTAATTAATACAAAAAAATAAAAAAATCAATTAGGCTTTTTTTAAAAATCGAGTACGAGATATTTCTTCATAGTTTTTGAATAGTTTTTGTGCCAATAAATTACTTTTTTCTACACCTTTAATTATTAGGTCTAATTTTTTTTCTTTGGCTATTGATTCAATCTTATTTACTAAGGCACGTGCAACACCTATTTTTCTAAAGTCTGGCAAAACAAATAAAACATCAAGCTCAATGATTTTTTGGTAATAGGTTTCATTAATTCTTCCCACGATGATGCCCATAAATTTATCCTCATTCTTAGCAGCGAAGGCAAAATAATCATCCTGAAAAATACAGTTCCAAAACATATCAAAATTCACCTGTTCATATTGAAAATTATGAGAAGAGGAACTTTGAGCAATAATTTCCTTCCAACTTTGAATATGAATTTCTTTTGGTTTTTCAATGGTAAACATCAGTTTTAACTTTATCAATTCCACTAAGACACTGAAAGTATTTATTCTTGAGTAACTTGATCTAAATTATATAGTCCCCACTTCTATATAAAGACATGTTCGAACAGCTAAAACAATATTTTGAGTCTATAAAATCTCGGGATCCCGCAGCTACTTCTTTATTATTAGTGCTACTAACCTACCCTGGAGTCAAGGCAGTATTTTTTCATCGAATTGCCAATTTTATTTGGGGACTTAACTTAAAAATCCCTGCAAGAATGATCTCTCAACTATCACGTTTTTTAACAGGCATAGAAATTCACCCTGCAGCCAAAATTGGTAAAAACTTATTTATTGATCATGGGATGGGTGTTGTAATCGGCGAAACAGCTCAAATTGGAGACAATGTAACTTTATATCATGGAGTAACTCTAGGCGGGGTATCACCAGCCATTAAATCATCGGAACAAGTAGGTATCAAAAGACATCCTACTCTTGAGAATGATGTCATTGTTGGTTCAGGTGCACAAATATTAGGACCTGTTGTTGTGAAAGATTGTGCTCGCATTGGCTCTAATGCTGTTGTTACTAAAGATGTACCAAAAGGTGGTATTATGGTTGGTATTCCAGCCAAAAATATCAAAACAGGAACAAAAAAACCTGATACAAGTTTTGCACCCTATGCGGTGACTAAAAAATAAAAGGAGTATTAATGAACATCGTAAACTTTACCCCAATAGAATCTCTTCTGGGTGGTCTAATCATAGGATTAGCTGTGGCTATCTTATATCTCATGAGAGGAAACTACACTGGTATTAGCGGAATATATTTCAATGTGATCTCAGCCAACAAAAATGGATTCATCTGGAGACTTTCATTTATTCTTGGCTTAATTATTGGCCCAGTTATTTTGAGTTTCTTTCCATACAAAGATTTAGGCTTTGAAATGCCAAACACCAATCCAATTATTATCATTTTAGGTGGTTTGCTTGTTGGATACGGGACACAGCTGGGTTCAGGATGTACTTCTGGTCATGGTGTGTGTGGAATTGGTAGACTATCAATAAGATCTATTGTAGGCACATGTGTTTTTGTTGGTGCGGGAGTCTTAACAGTTCTCCTAACTAGATCGCTTGGATGGGTGGTACTGTAATGATGAAGAATATTTTTATTCCTTTAATCAGCGGTATCATTTTTGGTATTGGATTAGTGATTGCTGGGATGACAAATCCCGCTAAAGTCATGGGTTTTTTGAATATTTTCGGAAACTGGGATCCATCGCTAATGTTTGTGATGGGTGGGGCTATACTTGTTAGTATGCCTGCATTCTTATTAATTGGTAAGAAAATGTCGGCACCATTATTTAATAAGGAAGAAGGCTTTAGCCAACAATTAAAAAAGAATATTGATAGCCCTTTAATTATAGGTTCATCGATGTTTGGAGTAGGATGGGCTCTGGTAGGGTTTTGTCCTGGTCCTGCTATTTCTGCTTTAACTCAAGTTGACGGAAACGTTTTTATTTTTTTCATCGCCATGTCTATTGGGATGCTGATAAAAAAAATCTATTAAATTTGATTTATTCGCTCAAGTAGCTGATCATTAATTTCAATATCTTGATCTTTGTTTTTTTGAAAAGCTGCTTGACGTTTTGAGCCAGGAAGTCTTGCTCCCTCTTGCTCGATGATACTTTTAATGAGCGTATTCATTGCAGTTGAATAATTTGAATTAAATTTTTCTGGATTGATAGCAATAAAAAATTGACCAGTGCTAGGAGGACCCCCATCACCTCCTGCAAAAGAAGAAGCTTGAGTTCCTAAATTACCACCTGCAATACAAGCTGTAAAAATCTCGACAAGTAATCCTGTGCCAAATCCCTTATACCCGCCACTTGGTGCCATCGTTCCTTTTAGTGCTTCTTGTGCATTGGTTGTAACATTGCCCTCAGCGTCAAAAGCCCAACCTTCAGGAATTGCCTCACCTGTCTTAGCACGAACAGAAATTTCACTTTTAGCAACAACACTTGCAGATTGATCTATAATTATTGCAGCTTCACCTTCTAAGGGGACTGCAATTGAAAATGGGTTGGTTCCCACTACAGCCTTTTTTCCTCCAATTGGGGCAATAGAAGCAGGCGCATTGGTAAAACCCATTCCAACAAAACCATTTTCTGCAATTCTTTTCGTATGAAAACCTAAAACTCCGCAATTATATGAATTGAATATTGACATGCTCGCAATACCTGAATTTGTGCACATATCAAAAAGCGAACTAAATCCTAAATTAATTGCTGTATGAGCAAACCCATTATCAGCATTAACTTTTAAGGCAGATTCTGAGATCTTCTCAGATGATACTTTTGCTGTTCCTTTAATTTTTCCTATTTTTAAGTGATTGCAGTAAATGGGTAGATAATGAAATCCATGACTTTTAATTCCACTTAGTTCTGCATCCAAGATTCCGTCAATTATGCCATTACAATTTTCTTCAGAACAGCCGGAATTCTGAAGTTTTTCTTTGGCTAAATTAAAAGCCTCTGAGAAAGAAAATTTAGGCATCACAGAATTAGAGGGATTTTCTAAACCAAATCAAGAAAAAAAAATTTCATAATGTGAATTTTTTTTAAAATCTGTTTGCATGAATGAACCCGAAATGTTTAACTTACTGCAGATATATCTATAAAGGAGGAAATATGTCAATATTTCGTTTATTTACAGCTCTTTTCCTTGCACTAGGGATTACTACTATCTCCTCAAGTGCTAAAGCGGATTGTGAGAATGTAACTATCGCTGAAATGAACTGGGCATCAGCTCAGGTCATCGCACACATCGATGCTGTCCTCTTAAGAGGTCTTGGATGTGAAGTAGAATTAATTCCTGGTGATACAATGCCAACTTCAACTTCTTTAGTTGAAAAAGGTGAGCCTTCGATTGCTCCAGAACTATGGTCACAAAACTTAAAGCAAGTTTTAGATCCAGCTGAAGCTGAAGGACTTATCAAAAACGTAGGTAAAGTATTTGAAAATGGCGGAGAAGAAGGTCTTTGGATCCCAACTTACATTGCAGAAGCTAATGGTATCGTCACCATTGAAGATGCTCTTGCAAGACCTGATTTATTCCCACACCCTGAAGACTCAAGCGTAGCTGGTTTCTACGGCTGCCCTGCGGGTTGGAACTGTCAGATCACTACAACTCAAATGTTTAAAGCGTATGGCATGGAAGGTGCTGGTTTTGAATTTATTGATCCAGGTTCAGGTGGAGCTCTTTCAGGTGCTATGGGTGAAGCATACAACAAAGGTGAAGGTTGGTTTGGATACTATTGGGGTCCAACAGCTATCCTCGGTAAGTATGACATGACTAAGCTTGATGAAGGCGTTGATCATAATGCAGAAACTTGGATTTCTGAGATCAATGACTTAAACGTCGCTTCACCAGGTAAGAATAGATATCCTGCTTCAACAGTGGAAACATATGTTGGTAAAGATATGCTAGGTAATAGAAAAGTGATGAGCTATCTTGAAAAAAGAAGTTTCCCTAACTCATTACTTAGCCAAATCTTAGCTTGGAAAGAAGAAAACCAAGCAGAAGCAGAGGAAACTGCATATTACTTCTTAGAGAACTATTCAAATGTTTGGGGCAATTGGGTACCTTTTGACCAAAAACTTGATATTCAAAACTCTCTATAAGAATATATAATTATGACCTGGGGTATTTCTTTATCCCAGGTTTTTTTTTAGAGGAGGAAATATAATTAGATGAGTAACTTTTTTACTACATTCCCAGAAATGCCTAATAAGCAATTCCGTGAGATGAAAAAAGGTATTGACGCGAGTTACAAAGACTTTGCTCGTGAATGGGGTGATGTCATTGATGCCATGTTTGACCCTCTTCTAAAAATGTTAGTTTTTTTTGAAAAGACTCTGGTTGCTACACCTTGGCCAATATTCATGATTGTATTGGTGGCTCTCACCTATTGGGGAAGTCGCAGTATAAAACTTTGTGTAGGAACGGTATTAGCTTTTATCTTTATTGGCTACTTTAGAATGTGGGAGGAAACTATGAGCACGATTGCTATCATTCTCACTTCAGTGATCATGTCAGTAGCTATTGGTTTACCTACTGGTATAGCTATGTCCAGATCTGATAGAACTCAAAAAATAGTGACTCCTATCTTGGATATCATGCAGACTATGCCGCCATTCGTATATCTAATTCCAATTGTGATGTTAATGGGTATAGGAAAGATACCAGGTTTAATTGCCGTGGTAATCTATGCCATACCACCTCTTATTCGTTTAACGAATTTAGGTATTAGAGAAGTTGATCAGGAAGCTCTGGAAGCTGCAGATGCTTTTGGAGCAACAAAAAGACAAAAACTTTTTCAAGTGCAATTGCCTTTAGCCCTTCCCACCATTTTTGCTGGGATCAACCAAACTATTATGATGGCCTTGGCAATGGTTATTATCGCTTCCATGATTGGCGTAAAAGGACTAGGTCAACCTGTTCTTCAATCCATCTATAATCAGTATTTCACAAAAGGTGTTCTCTATGGGCTTGCCATTGTGATTGTTGCTATTGTTTTTGATCGTGTCTCTCAATCTTACGGGCAAAGAATTCAGAAACACCGTTCCGGAAGGGTTGTTTAAATCATGTCTGAAGCAAAGATAAAAATTAAAAACCTATACAAAATTTTTGGTAAAAATCCTAAAAATGCCATGGAACATGTCAAAAATGGCATAGGTAAAGATGAGCTTTTAGAAAAGCATAATCATGTTCTCGGATTAAAAGACATTAATCTTGATATTCATGCTAGATCCATTCAAGTCGTAATGGGATTATCAGGTTCTGGTAAATCAACTCTTATTCGACATATCAATCGTTTAATTGAGCCTACAGATGGAAGTGTGAGTGTTGATGGTGAAGAAGTGCTCAAAATGAACGAGGAACAATTAAGAAACTTTCGACGCAGTAAAACGGCGATGGTATTTCAACGTTTTGCTCTACTTCCCCACAAGACTGTTCTTCAAAACACAATTTTTGGACTACATATTCAAAATGTCAGTGATGAGGAAGCAAAAAAAAGTGCACTCAGATGGATTGAACGTGTTGGTCTCTCCGGATATGAAGATAAATATCCTCAACACCTATCCGGTGGAATGCAACAACGAGTTGGTCTTGCAAGAGCTTTAACCAATGATGGTGATATTCTTTTAATGGACGAAGCCTTTAGTGCCCTTGATCCCCTCATCAGGAAAGATATGCAAGATATTCTTTTAGAACTTCAGGACGAGTTGCACAAAACTGTAGTTTTTATTACTCATGATCTAGATGAGGCACTAAAATTAGGAGATCGAATTGCTATTTTAAAAGACGGTGTAATGGACCAGGAGGGAATTCCTGCTGAGATTCTTCTCAACCCACAAACACAATATGTAAAAGACTTTGTTGAAGATGTTAACAGAGCTAGAGTGATTAAAGCAAAGCATATTATGTCAGATCTTAATGGACAGGATTTGAGTGGTGCGATGCCAATCAATCAAGATGAATTTATTGATCGCTTTATCGATAAGGTGATCGCTGATAAACCTGAAAACCTCGTCATACAAGACAAAGATCAGAATAACGTTGGTTTCTTGTCTACCAAAAGACTTTCAGAGATTTTAAAAAGATAATTTATGAAATCCTCAAATTATATTGCAGGCCAGTGGGTCGAAGGAACGGGTTCGTTCAATAACATTAATCCCTCTGATACCTCAGACCAAATTGATAGCTATACTTCGGCCACAGCTGAACAGTTCGAACAAGCCGTTCAAGCCGCAATCAAAGCTCAAAAAGAATGGGAAAAGGTTGGGATTGAAAAAAAATCACAAATTCTGATTAAAATTGGTGATGAATTAATTGCCAAATCTAAAGAATTAGGTGAGCTATTATCTCGCGAGGAGGGCAAACCTCTAGCTGAAGGAATTGGAGAAGTAGCTCGAGCTGGACAACAATTTCAATACTATGGATCGGAGTGCCTTCGTTTATATGGAGAAAGAATTCCATCAACTCGTCCAGGCTTTCAAGTAGAAATTTCTCGTGAACCTTTGGGTGTAATTGGAATTATTTCTCCATGGAATTTTCCAATCGCTATACCTGCTTGGAAAGCAGCTCCTGCAATGATGTGTGGTAATGCCGTAATTCTGAAACCAGCATCATTAACTCCTGCTAGTGCTATTGAACTTACAAAAATTATTGCCAAACAAGATATCCCTGCTGGACTATTTAATTTAGTTCTTGGATCAGGTGGAGATATTGGAAACAAAATAGCAACCCACAAAGATATTGTTGCGATTTCTTTTACAGGTTCAGTTGATGTTGGAAGAAAACTTTATCAAGACTCATCTCCTTTTTTAAAAAAAATGCAAATGGAGATGGGTTCAAAAAATCCTTTAGTAGTTATGGAGGATGCCGATCTTAAAACAGCAATAGCTTGTGCAGCCAATGGAGCTTATGGAGGAACTGGACAAAAATGTACTGCTTCATCAAGACTGATCGTTCATGAAAATCTTTATGATGATTTTATCAAAGGCTTAATTGATAATATTAAAAATCTTAAAGTAGGACATGCCCTCGATGAAGGAACTCAAATGGGACCTGCTTCCAATGAAGCTCAATATGAATCAAATTTAAATTACGTTGAGATTGGTAAGGGTGAAGCCAAACTGGCCTATGGTGGTAATCCGATGAATATGAGAACGGCAGGCTATTACATGGAACCAACTCTTTTCATTGATGGCGATAATAAATCGCGAATAAACCAAGAGGAAATGTTTGGCCCTATTGCTTGTGTTATTCCTACCAAAAACTTAGATCATGCACTTGAGATAGCCAATGATACTGACTTTGGTTTATCAAGTGGAATTATTACTCAATCCCTTGCAAAAGCTGAGTATTTTAAACAAAACATCAAAACAGGGGTGGCTACGGTTAATCTGCCAACAGCCGGATTAGACTATCACGTTCCTTTTGGAGGCCGAAAAGCTTCGAGTTTTGGTCCCCGAGAACAAGGTACTTATGCCCGTGACTTCTACACTCAAGTAAAGACTTCCTACATCAATTCTGGATCCATATAATTCTCGAATGAATTTTCGAGTTGATAATCTCCAGTATTGTAACTGGTCAAGAGAGATTTTTGAAATTAATCACCAAGCCAAGCTTGATGCTGTTCATGCTACCATCTGTTATCACGAAGATTTTGATGAACTCCAAAAAAATATTGAACAATGGAATATATTTTTTAAAGAAAATGCAGATCTCATCTTTCCAGGAAAAAACTCAAAAGATATTGAAGAAGCTAAAATCCAAAACAAGACTGCTGTTTTTTATGGTCTACAGAATTGTTCTCCGATTGAAGATAATATTGAATATGTTGAAATTTTAAAAAAACAGGGCGTTCTGTTTATGCAACTGACTTATAACAATCAGTCACTTCTAGCCACCGGTTGTTATGAAAAAAGAGATAGTGGAATTACTCGAATGGGAAAAGAAGTTATCCAAGAAATGAATAGAGTGAAAATGATTGTGGACATGTCTCACTCTGCTGAATTTTCTACACTCGAAGCAATAGAAATCTCTGATGCTCCCATTGTAGTAAGTCATGCTAATCCTTCTTTTTGGCACAAAGGCTTAAGAAATAAATCTGATGATGTCCTGAAAGCTTTAAATGATAGTGGAGGGATGATTGGTTTTTCACTCTACCCTCACCATTTAAAAGGTGCCTCTGATTGTACTCTTGATTCTTTTTGTGAGATGATAGCTGAAACAACAAAAAAAATATCAGTGAAACAGATTGGAATAGGTTCTGACTTATGTATCCGACATCCAGATAGCATAGTGGAGTGGATGCGTAATGGCACTTGGACTAAGACCAAAGATTTTGGCGAAGGTAGCTCAGATAATCCTGGCTTCCCTCCCCAACCTAAATGGTTTGAAGATGCTCGAGGGTTTGACAATCTTGAAAATGGATTAAAGAAAGTAGGTTTCAGCGAGGAAGAGACACACGACATCTTAGGGAATAATTGGTACAATTTTTATCGAAAGTTTGACTGATGCAGATAGATTTACGCAAACCAGAATTTGTCATGAAATTGAATCGATTAGGTTCATTTCACCAGTCAAAGCTCTCCTTTTTGAGAAGTTTTATTCGTGAATTTAAAGATTGGGAATTTGAAACGAAGGAAATATCCCTTGATCAAATGGGGTTTGGGCATTGTGTCTATGTTGTGAAAAATGGCTCAAAACAATACTCTTTGGTTTGCTTTTCAAACCACCTAGATGATAGTGAGCGTTCGGATCGAGTCATTGCTACTAAATGGGATGCGTCTTTTGTGTTATTTGATGGCGTTCCGTCAACCGAAGACATACAACGCCTAAAAGATAATGTTCCCCTTCAAGAACAGGGTCGCGTAACCGAAAAAGAACTTTGCTTATCTCGTGCTAACAAATCAGTCAGAGTCTTTGAGCACGTTGTCGATCAACTCTCTCAAGGAAAACAACCAGATACCAAAATTTTATACGATGTGGGTTATCTCTATCGCACAACTGCAGTTTATGGTTCAGGAAAATTTGGATTAGCCGATCGTATTAAAGTTCAAGATCGTGAAGAATTAAAAGGGCCGTTTCGATTAGAAATGATGCTTGTATTTTTAGCAAGACAATTCACTTTTGATATGGTCAATCACGTAGCCTATCAACGATCCCCTCAATCAGCAGTAATGCTCGATGATAATATTGCTCGAAACTTAGGAATTGGAAATTCAACAGGTTTAGGGATGGCACCTTTTATTGTTAATCACCCTGCTCTGCTCAATCAATGGATACATTCAAGAGAAAAAGCGCTTCAAGCTATACGAAAACTTTCCGAAGTAACAAAAGATGAATTAGAAAAGTTTGCATTTTATCTCTCAACTATTCAAGAAAACATAAAATTTTGGAAAACAGATAGCGAATATCAAATTAAAAAAAATAATGAGCTTTCTGAGGATTTGACTCAATTTAAAAAATACTTATCAAAAACTTCTTTAGAAAAATTTTTTTGGAATTCTTTATATCTGTGGGTTGAAGAAAATACTCAGCCAGAATGTTGTGAGCTTATTGTTTCACTTTTAATGGAGGTCTACCCTGATTTAGTAGAGCCTTTAAGTTATGAAATGTCTATTGATGAAGAAGATTATTTCGATATTGATACCTCCAGAACAATTGGAGATATTTGCAATCTCATCGAAAATCGGTATGGATGGCTGATTGATATCAACTTTGAGAACAAAGATAATATCTATAATTTTTGGTACTACTCTAAAAATAAACAAGAACCAAGAATGTCTGACCGATTTAGCGAGGAAGGAGCTGAGCTGGAGCTGCCCCTAGCTATTGCAAGAGATATCAACCTTTTATATAAGCAGCTTAAAAACCATAATCCAATGGAGCACCTATCAAAATATTTACAAAAAAGTCAAGAATATCGGCATGTTTTAAGGAGAATTTTTATCTGTGAAAAACTTCCCTACTCTGAGATACAAGATAATACGATTTCAAAATCACTTATACCTGTGGATATGCTTCGATTAAAATTATCATTTTTTGGTGCTACGAGATTTGATCCTCGCTCTGATCGATGGGTTCGAATTACCATGTATCAAGGGGCGCCGCTTATGAAAGAAATCAGTCTTTCAGATGATACTTGGTCTTATAAAAAAATTGCCTGATGCATTCTCTTTATGAAATAGAGACTACTGTAAAACGGGTAACCAAACATCAAGGATTGAGTTGGGGTATAGCGGAAGAAGCTGGTAAAATTGTACGAATTTTAGAACAATCAGAGCTACCAGGATTAGAGAGCTTTAATCGTTTAATCAACACTCCTTATAGCAAATGCACCAAAACAATAGACCTTCAAATCAATAATCAAAAACAACTATGCCCAATTCATTTTGGTTTATTTTTTTTAGATCAATCACATCATTTCAAAAATCAAAATCAATTTCATATAGATAGTATTCAAGAACCCCTTTTAACTATTCCATTTTTAATTAAATCTGCTCAAAAAAATTTAATTACTTTTAATTTTTCTTCGAATGAAATTAATTTTTCTATTACACCAGGCCAAGTTATCTCTTTTGATAAAAAAAATATTCCTCCTCAAGCAAACAACATAATTGTAGATGTTTCAAATCAACGTCAAAAACAATACTCTGATGAAACTTGGAATTATCTTTATGAGCTTTCTTTGGAAACTTTTGTCGATGAAAGTGAAGAAAAAAAATTATCTGGCGCGGGCGCTGGTCTAACGGATAACGATTAATTAAATCGACTTTTCTAAATTTTGAATTTTCTTAGTCACTGCCTCATCAAAAGGTAAAATCTTATGAAGCTCAGTGTAAACATTTTTAGCTTCACTTAATTTATTTTGTTTTTCTAAAACCAATCCTAAAACCTTTAATGCATCGAAATGACGAGGCTCCAGTGCAAGTGTTCGATACAAATCAGCCTCAGCTTCTACAATTTCACCTTGGTAGTAATGGACAATGGCTCTTTTATAGTAAGCATCTAGAAAATCGTCTTGTTCAGCAATAATTTCTGTTAAGAAATCTTCTGCTCCTTGATATTGACGAAGATTAATAAAATAGCCAATTTTATTAATTTTATCTTGCAATTCAGCGCTTTTGGAAACCTCCCATATTCTCATAATTGCTCCCTTTATTTCCTGTTGGGACTCATAATCTAATGGTTCTTGTAGTTGCTCTAAAAGATAGTCAACTCTCTCTGCATTAGTTTGAGTAAATGCAATCAGTGGGAACAAAGAAATGAACGATAATAGGGATGAAAAGAAATAGAGTTTGATTTGTTTCAAGAATACATATTAACTAATTTTCTATTTATATGAACCCTATTATTGCTAAAAGTGCCAGAGTAAGATCAACGCCTTTTACTCAACGAATTGAAGAATATGGTGTACAGGCTTATACAGTCTACAATCATATGTTATTGCCAGCTTCTTTTCATGGTGTTGTTGATGATTGCAATCATTTAAAAAATCATGTTCAGATTTGGGATGTCTCAGTTGAGAGACAAGTTCAAATTGAGGGGCCAGATGCAGATTATCTAACACAGCTAATTACTTGTCGAGATTTATCTCAAGCCAAAGATCATATTTGTTATTACGCCCCTGTAGTTGATGATCAGGGAAAAATTTTAAATGACCCTTTAGTGATGAAGGTGAAACCTAATACATGGTGGGTTTCCATCGCAGATACAGATGTTCTTCTCTACGCTAAAGGAATAGCAATAGGAAAAAACTTAGATGTCAATATTACTGAACCCAACGTTAATCCTCTTGCTGTTCAAGGGCCTAAATCTTTTGAACTCATGAAACGAGTATTTGGAGAGGAAATTTTAAATTTAAAATTTTTTAATTTTAAAAGATATGCATTTAATAATCATGAATTTTTAATTGCACGATCTGGTTGGTCTAAACAAGGTGGGTTTGAAATCTATGTCGATCACGATGATATAGGTGTTCAATTATATGATCAACTTTTAAGGGAAGGTAAAGACTTAGGGGCTCGACCAGGCTGTCCTAACTTAATTGAGCGCATTGAGTCTGGATTATTGTCTTACGGTAATGATATGGATATGAACGACACTCCTCTGGAGTGTGGACTTGATGCTTTTGTCAGCTTTAATCCTGATATTGAATATTTAGGCAAAGAAGTCCTTAAAAAGCAGCAACAGCAAGGTGTTTCCCGATCACTTGTGGGCATAATGATGGATTTAGAAGAAATTTCTGTCACTCAACACTTACCTATATTGAATGGAGAAAATCAAATAGGCACTTTGAGATCTGCTTGTTATAGCCCAGACTTTGGTAAATGCTTAGGTATCGCTATGATTGACAAAACTCATCAAACTCTTGATCAAGATCTAAAACTACAAATAAATGGCATTGAAATCAGTGCTAAAATGACAAACCTACCTTTCACAAAATAGGTATTGCAATCCCATTTTAAAGGTTTAACTAAGCCGTAATGTTTGGAACGATTATCAATTCTTGGGCCTTATTTAGTGGCTTTGGTATGATCATGCTCGCTCATGCTCTTCAAGGCACGCTTCTAAATATCAACGCAGTTGTTTTTAACTTTTCTGATTTTGAAATCGGATATGCATTTACAGGATATTTTATTGGTTACCTATTTAGCTCCATTAAATGTCCAAGTCTGATTAAAAACGTTGGACATATAAGAGTCTTTGCTGCTTTCGCCTCATTAGGGTCAATCGCAATTCTGTTACATTGGGTAATTGTTCATCCCATTGCGTGGTTGTTATTTAGAATGATCACTGGATTTTCTTTCGCTGCTATTTATATTGTATGTGAGAGTTGGTTAAATGATCGTGCTGACAATCAATCCAGAGGTCAGCTGATTGGTTTTTATATGATCGTACTCTATTTTTCTAATAGTGCTGGGGTGATGTTAGTTAATCTAAGAACTACCACTGAAGCACATCTCTATATTCTTACATCTTTATTAATTTCAGTAGCACTTGTTCCGATACTACTGACAAAAAAGCCAGCACCAGAATTCACTGCTCCCAAATTTCTATCACTAAAAGATCTATACGCTAAATCACCTATGGCGTTCGTAGGTTCTTTTGCTATTGGTATGGTCTATTCTGCTTTATTTGGATTAATGGCTGTTTTTGGAGCAAAGATAGGGCTTAGTGTATTTCAAATTTCTATTTTGGTATTTGTGAATACTATTGTTGGTGCTGTTTTCCAATACCCTGTAGGAAAAATTTCAGATAAATATGATCGACGTACAATTTTATTTGTTTTAAATCTCATAGCCATCGCATCTTTGATTTTTGCATTCTTATTAGGCTCAATTTCTTTTTATATTTTAATCATATTTATTGGTATTCATTCTGCTGTTTCGCTTCCTTATTATGCCGTTGTTATTTCACACATGAATGACTTTTTAGAAAAAGAAGAAATAGTTTCAGCCAGTTCGACTTTAACCTTAGTGAATGCTCTTGGAATGGTGGCCGGGCCTTTATTAGCATCAGGCTTTATGGCCTATTTTGGGGCCTATGGTTATTTTATTTATATGATTGTTATTTATTCTTTAGTTGCCCCTTATAACTTTGCACGTATTCGAGTTGGTCGAACCAGTGACATTTATGAAGATAATACCCCTTCTATGATTGTTCCAAGAACAGCTTCTCCTGTTGGAATGCAGTTGGCAACAGATCAAATTATTAATAAAATTGAAGAGGAAGAAGATAACTCCAATGAACGTTGAACAAAAATTAGAAAAATTAGGACTACAGTTACCCAATCCAGCAAAACCTGCGGGAAGTTATAAACCTTGTGTGATTGTAGATAACATGGCTTACATTTCAGGCCAAGGCCCGCTTTTAGAGGATGGAACCTTTGCTCAAGGCGTTGTGGGAAAAGATTTAACTCTTGAAATAGCTCAAGAGCATGCCCAAAGATGCGGTCTTGCAATTTTAGCTGCTCTAAAGAATGAAATTGGAGATTTAAATAAAGTCACCCAGCTTGTTAAATTAACGGGCTTTGTGAATTGCACCAATGATTTTACTAAGCAACCATTAGTCATTAATGGATGTTCTGATTTGATGAAGAATGTTTTTGGCGAAAAAGGTGTTCATGCTCGAGCGGCAGTGGGAGTAAACTCTCTACCTCTTGGTTTTTCTGTGGAAATAGAAGCTATTTTTCAAATTCAATTATAATTTCTCGATTGACAACCAAAATATTTTAGCAAAATATCTTTGCAGGAATAATATTTGAGGGTGGTGCCATGGAGGTTCAATTTCAAAACAACTCACTCAGTGTGAGTCATCAAAGTAAAATCTATCAACTACATCCGGTCTGGTTAAGAGAACGTTTGCCCGGAGATGAGTATTTTGACATAGATACCCATCAACGTTTATATGAGCCCTCTTCAATAGATTTAGATCTACAAATTTCATCAGCTACTCTTTCTGATCATTTACTTAATATTGAATTCAATGACGGTGTGAAAGGTTCATATAATATGAATGATCTTCTTTTTGAAATGGATGATGAAAAAAATAAAAGAGGCCCCTTACCAAAAAGAGTTTTATGGAATTCATCCTTAAGTCAATTTCCAGAGGCCCAGTTTGAAGAAGGAATGGCAGAAAAAAAATCAATGTACGATCTCTTGATTGATTTTTATAAATATGGATTTGTCATTATTAAAAATGTGCCCACTAAAGACAAATATCTTCTCAAGTTTGTAAACTCCATTGGTCCAGTAAAAAATACAAATTTTGGAGAATACTTTGATGTGATGTCGAAGCCGAACCCTAATGATTTAGCCTATAAACCAATTGCTCTACCCCCTCATACGGATAATCCTTATCGAAAACCAACAGCACCTGGTATTCAATTTTTACATTGCCTTCAAAATGAAGTCAGTGGAGGTTTTTCAACGCTTGTTGATGGTTTTGCGGTTGCTGAACATATCAAAACACATGATCCTGAGGCCTTCCAATCACTGACGACCACCAATCTTCGATACCAATTTCAAGACAAAGATATTGTTTTAGAAAACTGGGGAGAGTTAATTGAATTAGATGATGATGGAGATTACAAACAAGTCCGCTACAGTACTCGAGTTGACTATGTTCCTCCATTAGATACTGAAAAACTTAATACTTTTTACCGTTCTCGAAAGTTATTAAGTGTGCTTTATTCTGCATCAGATTTTGAACTCAAATTTAAATTGCAACCAGGGGATATAATGATGTTTGATAATCACCGCCTTCTCCATGGTCGAACTGCTTATGACTCCAATGAGGGGATGCGTCACCTTCAAGGATGTTATTTAGAGTTTGATGCCACTGATGGGAAGCTTCGCCACTTAGCTCGAAAGTTTCAGTAAATTCCCCATGGCCGAGTTAAATATCATCTCGGCAGAAGTGTTTGCGTGTAAATCAAATGCTCCTCAAATTATTTGGGCAAAAGATATGTCTCCAATGTTTGAGGCTAATATCATCGTCAAGTTAACCACTGAGTCTGGCATTGAATGTGTGGGAGGAGTTCTTATACCGACTGAACATCATTATGATCACTCTGTTGTCGAGGCCTGTCGAAATTTATTTCCTGAAATTCTGGGAAAAAATCTAGAACAACGATCTAAGCTTACTGAATTTATGTTAACTCGGTGTGTTCCTCTCAATCCACTTGCTGTTTCTTCTATTGATATTGCCATGTGGGATGGATATGCCAAGTCAATCGACAAACCTCTTTGTGATGTTCTGGGAAGAAAAAGAGATAGTATTGCTTCTTATGCTTCTACTCCCCTTTTTCATAGTATCGATGAATATATAAACTTTGTTAAAAATTTAGAGGCTCAACATTTCCATACCGTCAAATTTCATACATGGTGTGATGTTGAATTTGATCTTCAAATGGTCGCAAAAGTCTGTCCGCTATTTCCCAATATGAAATTTATGATTGATTGTGAGCAGCGGTATAATCGTAAGGATGCGCTCCTGTTAGGTCAAAAATTAGATGAATTAAATTTCATTTGGTTTGAAGCACCGTTTAATGATTTTGATTGGGAAAGCTATCAATGGCTTCGACCACAAATCAACACACCTGTCATTGGTGCAGGAAATTCCATACTTAACCCCTTCCAAATTGAGCAGTCTCTCAAATTAGATGTTTTTCATCATGCTCGAGTTGATACGACCTATGTAGGCGGTATTACAAAAGTCTTGGAAGTGATGAAAATAGCAAAGAATTTCAATAAAAATACTGAGCTTCAATCTTGGTCCTACCCCTTAGGCCAAGCAGCAAATTTACATATTATGTTAAGCCACGATAATTGTGATTATTTTGAACAAGTTGTCCCTTTTGAAGACCACGAGCATGGAGCCAAAACTTTTATTCGAACTAATGGTAAGGGTGAAGTGACCGTGAACCCTGATCCTGGTCTGGGAATAGAAATAGACTGGGATGTGGTTCATCGGGATTGGTATTCCCATCTAAAACTTGGCCCAAACGGGCTTGAATCAGAAATCCGATCAATCTAGTTTCCTATCTTCAAGTATAAAAGGTCATGAAGTGGCTGATACAAATTATAAGCATCATCACAATTATGACAGGAACAAGTATGGCACAAAACATCTATAATTTTTCTATTAACGATATTGATGGCAATGTAATCAATTTTAATGAATTTCAAGGAAAACCTATTTTATTAGTGAACACCGCAAGTCGTTGTGGTTTCACCAAACAGTATGCCAATCTCTCTAATCTTCATCGAGAGTACTTAGATAAAAATCTCATTATCATAAGCACACCCTCCAACTCCTTTAAGCAAGAATTAAGTGAGGAGGAAGACGTCAAAGAATTTTGCCTAGTAAATTATCAAACAAAATTTATTTTAACGGAGATCATTGAAGTTAAAGGAGATAATGCTCATCCGCTGTATCAATGGATAGCAAATGATTATGGGAAAACACCCAAGTGGAATTTTTATAAATACTTATTTGATGGTCAGGGCAATCTTGTCGAAAGCTGGTCGTCGATGACAAAGCCTGATAGCAAAAAAATCACAGATCAAATTGATCGATTAATTTAATTCGTAATTTGAATTTGATCGCTATGATTTTTTTTAATTAACTTTGTTATTTTAGAGTCGTGGTGGGTACTCCAACTATATAGTGACTGAAGAACTGGAATGGCTGACTTTCCAAAATCCGTTAAAGAGTATTCCACACTCGGTGGCATCACACTGAGAACTGTTCTTTTGACAAGGCCATCATTTTCCATTTCTTTGAGCTGTTTTGAGAGCATTTGTTGGGTAACCTTGGTTAATCGACTTTTAAGTTTGCCAAATCGATGAGGTTTTTCATTTAAGTGATGAATGATGGGTATTTTCCACTTACCTCCTATTACTTGAAGAGCTTGTTCTACAGGGCATTTTTCAGTTTTCATGCAGTATGATTTTATATACTACTATGTTTTTATTGTCTACTAGTAATTTTCATATCAAAGCTTACATAACACTCAAGGAGAAAAACAATGAGCAACATTTTATTTTTAAAAACGAGCCCTAAAAACGAAGGCTCAATTTCAACAGAATTAGGTGAATACCTTGTCAATCAATTAACCAGTGTTTCAAAAAGTACTGTAACTAAAAGACAACTTGATGAAGAAATTCCATTTATAAATCAACAGATAATCAACGGGCTTTATGTTGATGATAGTCAAAAAACAGTTGAACAAAAAGAAGCTCTAAAATTGTCCGATACCATTGTAGATGATGTAAATAACCACGATACTATTGTAATCAGTACTCCAATATACAATTTCTCTGCACCAGCTGTTTTGAAAGCCTGGGCTGATATGGTAGCTAGAGTAAACAAGACATTTTCCTATACAGAAAATGGGCCTGTAGGATTATTAAAAGATAAAAAAGCTTATGTTGTTATTTCCTCTGGGGGAACAAAAGTTGGTAGTGAAATAGACTTTTTTACTCCTTGGATGAAACACTTCCTCAAATTTATTGGTATTACTGATGTTGAATTTATTGCTGCCGATCAACTTATGAGTGATGATGGTACTAAGCTTCAAATTGTAAAAAACCAGATCGACGAACTATTCGTAGATGATAAAAAGGAAGTAGCTTAATGATTACTATAAGAAAAAGTGAGGAGAGAGGTCCAAGTAATTTTGGATGGCTCGATAGCAAGCATACTTTTTCTTTTGGCCATTATTATGATCCTCAAAATATGGGATTTGGGAATCTCCGAGTAATTAATGATGACCGAGTAGATGGAGGAAGGGGCTTCGATGCTCATCCTCATAACAACATGGAAATTATTTCTTATGTTATTGAGGGTGCCTTAGAACATAAAGATAGCATGGGAACTGGATCTGTTATTAAACCAGGAGATGTGCAACATATGAGTGCTGGAACTGGTGTTGTTCATAGTGAATTTAATCATTCTCCTACAGAGAAAGTGCATTTCTTACAGATTTGGATTGTGCCCAAAGAACGTGATATTGAACCTAAATATAATCAAAAATATTTCAGTGAAGAAGATAAACTTAATAAATTAGCTAAAATCATATCCCCTGACGGGTCTGATAATTCGATTGAAATAAATCAAGATACAACGATATTTGCCTCGATAGTCGATAAAGACGGCGAAGTTAAATTCACTCCTTCCAACGACAAAGATTATTGGATTCATGTCGTTCAAGGGGATGTTAATTTTCAAGAATACAATTTAAAAGAAGGCGATGGGGTTGCTATCACTAAAGGTGAGTTATCAGAGATGACTTTTCGATCTTCTAATAAAGGAGAGTTTTTGTTATTTGAAGTATAAAAAAAGGCGCCTGAAGGCGCCCTTTTAGAAGTAGTACTTATGTTTAAATATTAATTGAACTCAGGATAAGCAACAGTAGTTAACTCAGCTTTATCTAATCCTACTGCTTCAGTCTCTTCATCAACTCTTAAGCCAGTTGTTGCCTTTAGAATATAGAAGCCTATTGCACTTAAAGGTACAACCAGAACAGCTGCCGCTAAGATACCGACGATCTGGACCATCAGGTCACCGCCACCAAAGATACCAACAGCTAGTGTTCCCCAGATACCTGCAACTAAGTGAGCAGAGATCGCACCAACAACGTCATCAATTTTCATTTTATCCAACATTGGGATCGCGATTGTACATAGGATACCACCGATAGCACCGATGATCATTGACATGAAGTGGTTACTTAAATCTGGACCTGCAGTAATTGCAACTAGACCAGCAATGGCACCGTTCAGAGCAATTGATAAGTCGATCTTCTTGTACATTAACTGAGAAAGGACGATAGCCGCTACAACACCACCACACGCAGCGATGTTTGTGTTCACGACGACGATGGAAATTGCAACCGCATCTAAGGCACTACCTAATGCTAATTGTGAACCACCATTAAATCCAAACCAACCAAACCATAGGATGAATGTACCTAGACAAGCTAATGGCATGTTTGCACCAGCAATTGGTGAAATCTTTCCATCACTTGAATATTTACCAGCACGCGGGCCAAGAATTAAACAACCTACAACAGCTGCCCAACCACCTACAGAGTGAACGATAGTAGAACCAGCGAAGTCAGAAAAACCCATTTCAGCTAACCAACCGCCGCCCCAGGTCCATGAACCATAAATAGGGTAGATAATTCCAGTCATAATGGCTGCAAAGATCATAAATGGCCATACTTTAATACGCTCAGCACATGCACCAGACACGATCGAAATTGCTGTTGCACAGAATACCATTTGGAAGAACCAGTCAGATGCAACTGAATAGCCTGTATCTGCAATTGCAGCTACATTCTCGGCACCGTCTAGGAGGGCGAGTTCGTCAGATGAGGGATTATAGAAGGCCCCTCCTAGCGATCCGATCCAACCTGATACGTCTACATACATTAAGCTGTAGCCGATTAGGTAAAACATAATTCCGGCAATAGAGTACAATGCAATATTTTTTAAGAGAATTGCTGATGTGTTCTTTTTGCGAACAAAACCTGCTTCTAACATTGCAAAACCTAAAGCCATAAACATGACTAAAATTCCACAGAAAACAAATAAGAATGTATTAAATACAAAAGCTGTCTCTGCGGAAACCTCAGCACTTGCTAATCCTGAGACTAGAAGTGTAGGAATTAAAAAAGTTAATATTTTTTTCATGGGGTCTCCTTATTTAATTGCTTCCGCACCGCGCTCGCCTGTACGAATACGAACGACATCAATAACATCAGTGACATAAATCTTACCGTCACCAATCTTACCTGATTTAACTGCTTCAGAAATTGTTGTGATTACTTTTTCAACATCGGCAGAATCTACGAGAACTTCTGCTCTTGATTTAGGAAGAAAGTGTACCTCATATTCCGCGCCTCGGTACAATTCAGTGTGGCCTTTCTGGCGCCCATATCCTTTAGCCTCAACGATTGTTAAACCTTGAATGTCCACGCCGGTTAGCGCTTGTCTCAAAGCTTCAACTTTATCGGGCTTGATAATTGCTGTTACTAATTTCATTTTTACCTCACTAATAATTTTTAGTATGCAGAGGGTTATAAGGAGTGAATCAGAAAAAAAATAATGCTAAGAAGTGAGAGAGACTATGCGCTAAAGGAATAGTTAAAAAAAAGTCAATAAATTCAATAATTTAAGAGCTTGCGAGAGTTTTTTTGGGATCATAAAAAGGTTTTTCGACGACAAAACCATTTCGAATGTTTTCATCAATTAACACATTTACTGATTGACCATGCTTATTAGCTGCAACATCAATCATCGCAAGGGCTATATTTTTTTTCAAACGAGGTGAATAAACAGCTGAAGTTACTTTGCCTATATTTTTTCCATCCATTTGAATTGGCCAAAAAATAGTGTTCGGGCCTTCTAAAGGATCTCCAGAGATTTCTAAACCAACTTGAATACGTTTAATTCCCTCTTCATGAATTTTTTGTAAGGCTTTCTTGCCAATAAAATTGATATCGCTATCTAAAGCCACCAAACGATCCAATCCTACCTCAAAAGGATTAGTGTGAATGTCCGCATCTGCATGATAGGAAAGCATTCCACCTTCAATACGGCGAATACTTGAAGTATGACCTGGCTGTAAACCAAACTCTTTTCCGGCATCCATAATCAACTCCCAAAGTTGATCACCTTTAGAACCATTGCGAAGATATAATTCATAGCCAAGTTCACTCGACCATCCTGTTCGCGAAACTACTAAAGGTATCCCTTCTAATTCGAATTCACGAAGCCAATAATATTTTAAATCTTTTATGCCCTCCCCGAATAACTTTTCCATAATCATGCCAGATTTTGGCCCTTGCAGTTGTAAAGGTGAAACATCTGGTTCTTGAATAGAAACATTTAATCCGGAATTTACAGCAACACCTTGTGCCCAAAATAAAATATCGCTATCAGAAAGAGAAAGCCAAAAATGATTTTCCCCTAATCGAAGTAAAACAGGATCATTAAGAATTCCCCCTTGTTCATTGACTATTAAAACATATTTACATTGTCCTACAGCTAGTTTGCTGAGATCACGTGGTGTTAAAAGCTGAATAAATTGATATGCATCAGGACCGGTTATTTCTACTTGCCGCTCGACCGCCACATCGCAGAGAATCGCATCGTTCACCAAATTCCAAAAATTTTGCTCAGGGCTTCCAAAGTCCCGAGGGATGTACATATGATTGTAGACAGAGAAGCCTGTAGCGCCCCATCTCACAGTTGCATCAAAATAAGGAGATTTTCTTATTTGTGTGCCGAAACCAAAGTTTTTATTGGACATTTCCCCCCTAATGTAGCCCCTAACACTAACTTACATGCAGGAATTGAACAACAATAGAAATTTGAACTTAGAGTTTTTTTTGATTAATGACGACATCAACTAAAATAGCTATTAATAAGTTGAGCATTGTAATCCCGCAAATGATGATGAAGCTGAAGAAATATATCCAAGCCCACCAATAAATATCTTGAATGGGCAACATGACCTGCTCCCATGAGGACAAAGTCAAAACTTGAAACAAAGTAATCATCGCTGTTCCTACATTTCCCCAGCGACTGGGGATATCTTCACTAAATAAAATTGAACCGATCGTAGAGTAAATATAAAGAATGATAAATAAAAGTAGACTGACATAAAAAACACGTTTGACAGACTGGAGTAATGCTTCAATGATCATTTTTAGTTCAGGAACAACTGAAATAATTCTTAAAACCCGAAATACTCTCAGCAATCTCAGAAGAAGAAAGCTTGAATTATTTGGAATAGGAATTAAAGATATGCAAACAATTAAAGTATCAAAAACATTCCATCCATTTTTAAAAAATTGTGATTTTTTTGGCTCTCCTATAAATCGGATGATAATTTCTATAACAAAAAAAATAGTGATTGAGTAATCTAGTAAGTTAATTACTTGGTTACTAAACTCTGATAATTCATAAGTATTAACACCAATAGTAAAAGCATTAAATATGATAATAGTTATAACTAAGAGTTGAAAAAACCTACTTTCTTTAATTTTAAAAAATGTTGTATTCATGGGTGTGAGATATGATTTTTAATCTATTATATTTCCTTCCAAATCAAACTAATTAAGTTAAATCCTAAATAATAAGCTACTTACATCTTTGATGTCTTCATTCCAAAAAACATCATGTCTAAGACGATCGAATTCAACATCGAAAACAGCAGTCATCGCAGATGCATAAATAGATCTGGAGTCAATGGTGCTATGTAAATCACGCCCTTGAAATAAATCTCCTTTTTTTAACCCAGGCCAATCTGTAAATATTTGAGATTTTTTTAGTAAGCCACCTGCCATTAAAATAGCAGACCCATAACCATGTTCCGTCCCATTACCTCCATTTTGTTCAACGGTTCTGCCAAATTCTGTAAGCGTCAGAATTAGTGTATTATCAAAATCACTACCCATTCCAGCATGGAGATTTTTGATAATTAAATCAACATCTTGAAGGTTATCAGCATGTTCCCCGGTATCTGTTCCTTGAGCGGTATGAGTATCAAAACCCTCTAAATCAAAGACAGCTACTTTAGGTCCCAAAGGATCTTTCAGTATTTGCGCTGTTCTTTTTGAAAGACTATCCAAAGTCTCATCGCCACCTTGCATTGTCAGGGGACGATTCATTATCACATTGTATACTTCTTGGAGTTTATCTTGCTCCACTCCATCATAGGCTCGGGTTATTCTCTCAATCACTTCTCTTTTTGGTAAGTGCATCCAAGTTGGATAATAATTGTTATTTTTTTCTACTCCCCTTAACAAAAGAGGCATAGGCAAACTTAAAGCAAGACTAGATCCATAGAGTCCAGCGGATTTCATCCCTCTTCCAAGCCAACCAGTTTTTTCGGTATAAGCCTTTAGTGCCCCTGTTTCCATAATATTCTGTCCATCAAAATGGGATCTCTCTGTATAAGGCATGTTGGTTGCATGAACAATTGCTGCTAAGTTTTCAGACCATAAACTGTGGAGTGTTTTGAGTTTTGGATGAAGTGAAAAATCAGAATTAAGTTTAAGTTTATTGTTTAAAATTAAATCAGATCGATATCGATTAATAAGACTATCATTTACAGGAACAGCAGTTAGTCCATCCATTCCTCCTCGAAGACTGATAATAACAATATTTTTTTTAGGATTTTTAATCGATCCATAAAGAGGAACATTAAAATTAGAAAAGAAAATAGTCGCTAAACTACCTTTTAAAAAACTTCTTCTAGTACAATTCATGCTCTCATCACCTCAGGACTATTAGCAAATACTGCAAATCGATCAGCGTAAAAAGTCGAGTCTTTCATCAACTTTAATAGATTATCAGGATGATCAAAATTCTTTAAAATAACATTTTCAAAATATTCTTGATCATAATTCACATTAGGGTTTGTAATATCTGCAAATCTTCGAGCGGCAGCTAATCTTCTGATTATTAATTCGGGTGATAACCATTCATCCTCTAAATCAATATAACCATTGGGTTGTTTGGCGCGATATATAGGATGTCCAATTTCCCAAAGGATGTCTTTTACCAGTTTATGCGATCTGCTTGGTTTAGACCCTTTAAACTCAAATCCTTGGGGAAACATATATAAATAAAACAATCCAAGCATTTTTGCATTTTGTAGTAGCCACAATTCGGGCATTGAAAATTTTTTATAATTGGAACCATGTTGAAATACTGTTTGCATAGTCGCTTTGTGAATTTCCACCAAATTTCCATCATTTTTTTCCCATGCTTTTACAATGGGATTTATCATTTCTTCAGTTGGCTCGTCACAGATGAAATGTTGACAAAGTTTTTTAGCAACATGTCTTCGAGTAGATGGATGATTAGCGAGATCTTTAATAACGACTTTTAGCTCCTTTCCTTGATTAACTGTATTGAAGTCTTTGATGTCATACACTTTACCTAAAATTTTATAAGGTCCCTGCTCGTGATATTCAGGCTGAAATTTAATGGGGCCAGCCTCTAATTTTTTTTCACTCCATAAATGACGCCAACCCGTCATTACTTTTGCCATCTCAACAACATCCTCTTGAGTATAATTAGCTTCTGGCGATAAAGTATGTAGCTCAAGTAATTCTCTTGCATGATTTTCATTGAGACCTACTTTTCGTTTGTCATTGTCAGAATTTTCCCTTACTCCCTCTTTAGAGTTCGGTCCGATATTCTCTGCATTATCTAAATGATGAAGCATGCACCAAGAGGTTGTCACTGTATACACTAAATCTTCAAAGGTGTTAACCATATTTGGACGAATAACTTCTCGTTGGTAAACGCCGGTAGAAAAACTAGCTAAAAAATCTTTTTCACTGATAGCAAAAAAATTTCCCCAAAAATGCCACATCCTCTCAAATGCTGGTGAGTCAGATGCAAGGGCGTTCGTGTGCCTCACTGATAATTCTAAAGACTCAAAAAATCTCTCCCCTGTAATTTTTCGGAGATGATCTTTTTCTTTTTCATATGCTAATCGATCATTTTTATGTTTTTCTCTTAGGACTTCTCTGTCCTGATAAACCCAATGGCCATATCTGTCTCTTTGCTCGTCTAGAGTTGGTAATTTTTTTTCCCATATAAAATCAGGAACAGCATCAAATTGATTTTGCGCCCAAACTAGAGGATCGCTAGGGATGCTTTCATCCACACTAATGCCGAAAGCGACTTTTCTTAGATAATCCCTATTCATTGTTTTCATAGTTTAAAAAACAATGATAATTTTTCAATTATTCCAGTTAACTAGATACATCGCTTCATTTCTTCTAAGGTTTGGAAGCGTAAAAGGCCCATTATAGGTGGCTTTTATGGGTGGTTCCTTGAATTCAATATTCTCTTTTTCCAAACTATTTTTTAAGATTGAAGCATGCTTGAAAAAGTTTTTATCTGAGGCAAATCCTGAGTATCGGATCACGGCAAAATATCCTGCTTTGATGCTGGCCACCTCTACTGAATTATTCAAGGGGACAGGGGCATTTTTTTGATCAAATCGGTCTGGTAAGTAAAACTGCATGACTTGTTGATTGCCTGAAGAATATTGAGTAACAGGTGTAGTCATTTCTATTTTTTCTGATTTTTGATTTTTGCCTGAAATGTAGTTAAAGAGTTTTTGAAATCCTCCATCTTCGTTGTTGTAGCGAACTTGTATGACATATCGCTCTTGATAAGAGCGAATTTCAAAATTTTCAAATTTTTGAACTACCTGATAATTAGCTTCCTCATAAGCCATGGTATTTTTTATCATGAAAAAAATTAGGAAAAAATATTTAATCAAAATCTTGTTGCATTTCTTTAGGGTCATCTCCCCAAATACGATTATCACGTGGTATCCATCCTTTAATTTCTTTTCGATCACTAATACTGATACTGACTTTTAGCATCTCTGGAGTTACTTCCAATAAATTAACAGTTTTTGGAGCTAGTATCTCTCCTTTGAGGATTGTTAACCAAGAGTCAGGGTCATAAGAATTTAAGGCATAGAGTTCTGTATCTTCTAATACCAACAATGTTCTTTTTCGGGTTAACTGATTGTGATAGATCCACCCTTTAATGCCATTGAATAATTCAATTCGGTACCAATCAATATAATTATTTCCAACACTTTGATATTCTTCGATCACTTTGACAGGCATTCCTTTGTGTGTGAGAAAAAATTTTTCAGTTTGTTCTTTGAAATCTCTTAAATCTGGATAGTGACGAAGCCAAGACTCTGACTTAGATAAGGATTTGTAGTAAGGCACATGTTTGTCGGCAAACGCAAAATAAGGAATAAGAAGAAGGATAAGAAGACGTATCAAGTTAAATAAATAGTAATTTCATTATTGTTGAATTCAATGAGATTTTCGACTTCCATGTTTTAAAAATACTGATTTTGCTAATGTTTTATGATCAATCATTTTCCTGATACCATAAATAGTATCCTTTGCTTTTTTGGATGACTGACTGACATTAACTATCGGGCTCTTCCATGTGGATGGAAGGAGTTGTTGCTCAAAAGGAGTCACCGTCTCTGGATAATGTAATAAGTTTTTGGGAACGTTTTTATAACTTGGAATATTGTTGATAATAAAATGAGCATCTGGGTCCTGTTCTTCAGATTGTTTATAAGGGTTGTACATTCTAATTGTATTGATACCTGTTGTCCCTGATTGCATCTGGATTTGGCTGTAATGAATTCCTGGTTCAAAATCTGTAAAAAGTGCTGCTAGAGGAGGAGCATAATATCTCCAGTCAAGCCATAAATTATAAGCAGCAAAAGAAGCAAGCATCGCTCTCATACGAAAATTAATCCATCCATGATTTCTTAAGTAAATCATGCAGGCATCAATAAATGGAATACCTGTTTCTCCTTTGATCCATGATTGAAGTTTTTCTTCATCTTGATCACGAATATCATCATAAAGAGGGATAAAGCTTTTCAGCTCAATACTAGGCTCATCTTCTAATTTTTGAATAAAATGTGATCTCCAATATAATCGTGAAAGAAAGGCATTGATGGATTTGGCAAAAACTTTATTAGTCGATTGAATCTCAAATCTTTTTTTTTCTGCAAGCTGAAATGCTTGTCGTAGTGAAAGAGTCCCATGAGCAAAATGAGGGGATAGTCGAGAACAGCTATGCTCGGCCGTAATAGGACTAGACATTTCACTTTGATAGTTCTCTCCCCTACACTCTAAAAAAGTGTCCAATAAGTCATGAGCTTGATGACTGCCTCCCTTTTGCCTGAAAGGACATGGGGTTTTATCATAAAAATTTACGGGTTTTTCATGTTCATCAAAATCTAAAATTTCACTTTGATCGATATATTTTTCTATGTTTATCAGTGGTTTTTTAAAGATTTGCTGTATGGATCCAGCCCAATGATCTCGATTATGATTACCTCTTTTTACTCCGAAATAAGGATACTCAATCCAATTGACATTTAAGTTGTTGAATAGTGATTTTAGCTTTTTATCTCGCTCAAAAGTCCAATGGATACCTGTTTCTTGCTCGCTGATTACTTCAGTGAAGCTATATTTTTGATGAAGTGATTGAAATATCTCCGCGGCATCTCCGGAGAGAATATTTAAATGCAGGTTATGCTTTGCTAAATCTGTTTTTAATGACTCTACACTTTCCCAAATAAAGTCCCATTGTCTTTGAGACATGTCTTTTTGTAACCAAAGTTCTGGCTCAATAATGTAAAGCAAAATTGAAGAAGAATTATCTTTCTTTAATAGAATTTCGTTATCTTGAAATCGAAGATTTTTTTTAAACCAGTGTATTCGATAGGGCATCAAATTAAAATTTGATTTTGTACCCTTTAGAAAATATGTATGCGATGGCTGATAAATTCATCACACAGAAAATTGTAATCATCGATAAGCTGATCGCGATACTGACATCTGCCATATTATAAAAACTCCATCGAAATCCACTAACTAAGTATAAGACTGGGTTAGCTAAAGATACTTTTTGCCAAAATTCTGGAAGCCAAGCGATAGAGTAAAGAGAACCTCCCAAGAAAACCATGGGGGTAATGATGATAGTAGGAATTAGAGATAATTGCTCCCAATTAGAAGATACCACTCCGATCAAAAAACCAAGTAAACTAAAAGTCAGTGCTGTTAAAACAAGCATCAAGATCATTACCAAAGGATGAGCAATAGAGATTTCCACAAAAACACTTGCGGTGCCCAAAATTAAAACACCCAAAATGATAGATTTCGATGTGGCAGCGCCCACAAACCCCATCACAATTTCCCAAGAAGATAAGGGAGCGGCATAAATTTCATTAATCGTGCCTAGAAACTTAGGGAAGAATATTCCAGAGGCAGCGTTTGATAAACTCTGAGTTAAAAGCACCAACATCATCAGACCTGGAACAATAAAAGATCCATAACTCACATCCTCGATTAAAGGAATTCGAGAACCAATAGCAGAGCCAAAAACCACGAAATATAAGGATGTTGAGATAACCGGGGAGAGAATACTTTGAATAATCGTACGTCTCATTCTGTCCATTTCATGAAGATATATTGCTTTTACGCCAATCCAGTTCATGCGCTCTCCTTTAATAATTGTTCAAATATATTCTCTAATGAGGTCTGAGCTGACTTTAGGTCTTTGAGCTTCAGACCTGAGTTTTTGACTTCTTGAAGTAAGGCGGTGATCCCAGTTGACTCAGCTTGAGAGTTATACGTAAAGCATAAAGCTTGTCCCTCATTAGTAATTGTCAGGTTGTATTCTTTTAAGGAGTCTGGAATAGCTTCAACTTTTTCTTGTAGTTCGATGGTTAATAGTTTTTGTCCCATCTTTTGCATCAGGTCATCTTTATTCTCAGTTAGAATTATTTCACCGTGGTTGATCACAGATACTCGATCAGCGATGGCTTCCGCCTCTTCAATATAGTGCGTTGTAAGAATAATGGTCACGCCCTTTTCTTGTAATTGCTTCACCACTCTCCACATATCTCTTCGCAGATTAATATCAACGCCCGCTGTGGGTTCATCTAAAAACAAGATTTGTGGTTCATGGCTAAGTGCCTTTGCAATTAATGCGCGTCGCTTCATCCCACCAGAAAGTTCACGCAGTCGATTATCTTTTTTATCCCAAAGACTCAAATCTTTTAAAATTTTTTCAATAACTTCAGGGTTTGCTCTTTTTCCATACAGACCTCTGGTATAAGAAACATTTTGAAAAACTTTTTCAAAAGCCTCAAGTTGTAATTCTTGAGGGACCAGTCCGATCATCGAACGAGTTTTTCGAAAATCTTTAATAACATCGAATCCATCAACACTGATATTTCCTGATGTTGGTACCACTACGCCACAAATAGCGTTTATGAGAGTTGTCTTCCCTGCGCCGTTGGGGCCAAGAAGAGCTAGGATTTCACCTCGTTTAATTTCAAGATTAACCCCTTTAAGGGCTTCAAATTTACCTGCATAGGTTTTTCGAACATTATCAATTTTAATTAGAGTGTCGGATGTCATAGGCTAGATGAGGTAACTTATATTATAAGACACAAAGGGCAATATGCTTTAAGACGTCGACTTGGCTATTTTGGCCGATTTACCTCGTTCGATCAAATACGTACTAATCATCACCGCTATCAAAGCCACAATAATTTTATAGGTAATCTGTTCTCCTAAGAATAGGTAGCCAAAAATCAGACCAAAAATCGGGATGATGTAAGCCACTTGGGACTGAAAAACAAGGCCATTATGCTTTAAAAGATAAAAACGCAATAACCATGCAATTGCGGTAGCTACGATTCCTAAGTAAATAAGAGATATAGTTGGGATCAAGGCAGGGCGCATCTCTGTTGGATTTTCTAAGATGAAAAGGAACGGCAATAGAACCATGACTCCCCATACAAGACAGCTAGAAGTAAGCGTCTCATTTTTGACATGTTTTAATCGAAGAGTGAATAGTCCTCCTAAGGTATAGCAAAATGGGCCCAAGATGATGATCAAAGCATAAAGAAAGTTTGATTGATTAATCAAAATATCATCAGAGAATAAATAGACGATCCCCAAAAATCCAATCAACACCCCTAATAATTTTGAGGGATTAATTTTTTCATCTTGAATAAATAGCTGTCCTAAAATAGTGGCATAGATCGGAGCTGTGGACATCAAGATAGCACCGAGGTTGCTTTGAACTTTGACCATTCCAAAAGAGATAAAGAAAAAAGGCAGAACGAGATTAACCGTACCAATGGAAAAATACCAAAACCAGTGCTCACCAAATGGATCAATCTTAATTCCTTTAATCCAGCAATAGAAAACTAAAATCAATGCCGCAAAAAATATTCGACCAAACGCAATAGTCATCGGGGTAAAAGAGTCAGAGGCAATTTTAATATTAAAAAATGCACTTCCCCAAATCGCAGCTAGTGCTATGAGTAAAAGAAAGTCTTTAAGAGAGGCTTTGTGCATTAATCAAGGGTAAACTGAACACGTTTATTCATTTTCCCTTTACTCTCATATTTTAAAAACTTGAACTCTCCAATCTCTTTAGTGTTGGCTACATGGGTTCCCCCACAAGGTTGAAGATCAATGGTTCCTATTTTCACCAATCGGATTTGACCGTTGGTTCGAGGAGGCTGAACAGAAAGAGTGCGAACTAGTTCAGGCTGTTGATCAAGCTCCTCGCTGGTAATCCACTGATACGAAATCGGATGTGCTTGTTGGATAAACTCATTGATGATTTGATTAAGGGTCTCAAATTCAAAAGACTCCTCTCCCAAGTCAAAATCAATTCGACTTTTCTCCAAGCCAATCGAACCCCCGGTGACATAATAGGGAAGAGCTGCGCATAATAAGTGCATGGTCGTATGCATCCGCATTAAACGAAAACGGTGGTCCCAATCAATACTGCCTTGAATATCACCAGAAGCGTCTTCAATAGCACTTTCTAGAACATGAGCGATCCCTTTTTCATGCTTAATCGTGTTGATTACATTGATTTTTTGGCCGTTAACTTCCACAACCCCTTTATCTCCAGGTTGTCCTCCGCTTTGAGCATAAAAGCAGCTATCCGCCGTGATAATTTTTTCTTCCTCCACTGCCACAATCGGAGCCTGGAATTCTTTAATATAGCTATCGTTTAAATAAATCATTTTTTACTCTCTTCTATTTTGTACTCGACGCATGCCTCAATTCCCCCTTGGGAATTACTTTCCATTTTACACTCTTCATAGATGCCATAATACTCAAAAGTAGAGGCCACATAGAGCGCTAAACCCATGATGGTAAAAACGGTAATGGCGTAGATGATTTGTTTTGCTTTCATTAGATTAATCGGTCCTGAAATCCTATCAGTTGTTTGTTGACGATCACATCAGATTTTTTTAAAGGGCGAAGTAACTCAATTCCCTCTAAGCTGATGCATCGACTCAAGGCCACATAGAGTTGCCCTGGAGCAAAAGAACCCTGGCTCATATCGATAATCACTTTTTCAAATGTCTGGCCTTGGCTTTTATGAATCGTAATCGCCCAGGCAAGTCTCATGGGATACTGCTTAAAGGAGCCCGTCACATTTTCTAATACTTCTTGTTGATCATCATCGTAGGAATATTGAATTCGATCCCACTTCTCTTTTTTGACCTCATAGATTTTATGATTAATTTTGACCTTGATCTTTTTTTCAGCAATATCATGAATGGTTCCAATCGAACCATTCACCCATCGTTTCTCAGGGTCATTCTTGATCATAATAACTTGGGCACCCTTTTTGAGTTTAAGCACTTCATCGGTAGGGAAAAGTTCTTTGTAAAACTGTCCGGTGGCTTGAGCTCGATAAGAGAACTCTTCGCTACTTAATTGTTTGAGATAATTTTGATTAATGCCACTGGCACGAGCATTGGTGGTCGTCAAAATAATCTTCCCCTCATCCATTTCAAAGTTTTCTACTAAGGAGTCATTGAGATTATCAATTTGAGAATTGGTAATCGAACCATCACGAACAGCATTCAATAGATAGATGAAATGATCATCGGTTTGACGATAAATGCTTTGTAATTCAAGGGTTTTAAATTGGGCGTCCTGGAAGATATTCGAATGAAAGAAAAACTGACCATTGGGATAAATGCGCTCCAATAAACTCGACTCATCCATATTGACTACTGGGGGTAATTGGAAGAGATCTCCAAAGACGATGACTTGAACCCCTCCAAAGGGTTGGGTTAATTTTTTGCGATGAACACGAAGCGAGTAATCAATAGCATCGAAGACATCGGCTCGGACCATGGATATCTCATCAATAATAAGTGTTTCTAAATTTTGAAGTAATTCTACCTGTCTTACTTTTTTAATATGACGAGTTTGGATGACCTTGGGAGGAAATCCAAAGAAAGAATGAATGGTCTGTCCCTTTACACGAATAGCGGCTACTCCAGTTGGAGCTAGAACAGCTGTATTTTTTTGAGTGACTGAACGAAAATAAGCAAGAAGGGTAGACTTACCACTTCCAGCTTTTCCGGTAATATAAAAATGATCTTTGGTATTTTCTAATTGTTCAACAATCGACTCGAACTCTTCACTAAGAACAAAGTCATCTGGTAAAAGACTATTATAATTTTTTTTATAACCCATCGGTGATCTCTTTAATCATTTCAAAACATTCTTTAACGGTTCCTTTTTGGATTTGTAGTCGCGAGAGCTTTGATGAGAACTGCAATTTTTTGATATAAATTGTTTTTTGATAACACACCCCTGCATACACCAAACCTACAGGCTTTGTTTTGGTGCCTCCACCAGGTCCTGCCACTCCAGTCGTAGCAAGGGTCAGTTGGCATTTTGAACTTTTAGCTAAATTAAAACACATCTGAGCACAGACTTGACGACTCACCGCTCCATTTCGACGAAGCGTCTCAGAGCTGACTTTTAATAACTTGTTTTTTGCTTCATTGGAATAGGTAATCACTCCATTTTGATAGATAGCCGAAACCCCAGGATAAGATGTAAAGGCTGCAGCCAGCAAACCTCCAGTGCAAGACTCTGCCGTAGCAACAGTGATGTTATTTTCAATTAGATATTGGATGATGCGGGATTCGAATTTCATTAGATACATATACTTATTATATGCCCTGTGAAATAACAACGGGTCATTATCTATCTATAATTTGCATATGAATCACGTATTATCGCGATATTTTTTGAGTATATTTTAAAAATATATGCGTCTATTGCATATTAAGAAGAAATCAATAACCTAAAGATAATATTTATAGGAGGTATTTAAGATGTTAATGGGCGGTTATTATCCTTTTATCATTATGGCCATTTGGTTAGTGATCGGCATTGCCGGAGCTCGAATGTAGCAAAATTCAGATTAGAGGGTAGGTCCTCCTTGACTATCCTCTACATCCTTCTTTAGAGGGTAGTTATCCTTACAATCTACCCTCTCACTTATTTAATAAATTTTTAGCTTTCTCTCGTAAGATATATTTCTGGATCTTTCCAGTCGAAGTTCTGGGAATACTTTCAAAAAAATAATATTTAGGAATTTTAAAAGAAGCTAAATGACTAGCACACCATTGCTTCGCTGAGTCTTCCTGCCATTGCGATTGATCTTTAACTTCAATAAAGGCACAAGGTACCTCTCCCCATTTTTCATCAGGAACAGCGATAACCGCTGCGGCACTTACAACTTCATTTTTTAAAAGAGCTTCTTCTATTTCAATAGAGGATATATTCTCACCACCAGAGATAATGATATCTTTGGAGCGATCTTTTAATTGAAGATATCCGTCAGGATACATTACCGCTAAGTCACCTGAATGAAACCATCCACCAGCAAATGCTTTGTCGTTGGCTGGTTTGTTTTTCAAATATCCCTTCATAACAATATTTCCTTGAAACATGACCTCTCCTATCGTTTGACCATCTGCAGGAACAGGTTTAAGAGTATCAGGATCAAGTACTTGTAGATGTTCCAAAGGAAGATAACGAACCCCTTGGCGTGCTTTGAGTGAAGCTTGAGAGGTCATATCTAAATCATCCCAATCACGATTCCATTCATTGATAACTGCTGGTCCATAAGTCTCTGTTAATCCATAAAGGTGAGTAACCAAGAACCCTGCCTCTGACATTTGTTTTAAAACATTCTCTGGTGGTGGAGCGGCGGCTGTGAAAAATTGTACTTGATGCTCTGGTTGATAGTCTTGTTGGTTTTCCATGGAGAGAATGATGGACATAACGATAGGAGCACCACATAAATGGCTAACTTTATGGTCTTTTATACTTTTCCAAATAGGCTCCGCCCGTACTTGTCTGAGACAAACATGAGTTCCAATGATTGCTGATAGGGTCCATGGAAAACACCAACCATTACAATGAAACATAGGAAGGGTCCAAAGGTAAACGGAGTGTTTAGGCATGGAAGCAACAAGGGCATTTCCCTGAGCTAACAAATAAGCTCCACGATGATGAGAGACGACGCCTTTGGGGTCACCTGTCGTTCCTGATGTGTATCCTACAGAAATAGCATCCCATTCATTTTCTGGCATCAGCCATTGATAATCTGGATCTCCTACTTCAATAAAATTTTCATAATCAATGATCTTATGAGAACTTAAATTTGTGTCTTTAGATAAGTCTTTAGTGTCTAATTGCTTATCTTGGTAGCAAACCAGTAATGGATTGACTTTACATAATTCTAAAACTTCTTTGATGACCAAAGATAATTCTTGATCAAATAATAAAATTTGTGAGTCAGCGTGATCTAATTGAAATGCAATGGTTGCTGGATCCAATCTTGTATTGATGGCATGGATAACCGCACCGCACATAGGGATACCATAATGAGCCTCCAGCATGGGTGGAGTATTCATCAAAAGAGTCGATACAGTGCTCCCTCTTGTCATTCCTTGTTTTGAAAGGGCTGAAGCTAATTGTTTGGAGCGGGTATAAAATTCACGATACGTAAATCGCTGAGATCCATGAATGATCGCCACAAAATCAGGAAACACATCAGAAGCTCGCTCTAAAAAAGAAAGAGGGGTGAGGGGCTGGTAGTTGGCGGGATTAGGGTCGAGGTTTTGATTGTAGGGGTTGACCATTAATGAAGATTACTCTTCCCACTGGGGTGTTCTTTTTTCTAAAAATGCATCAATACCCTCTTTGGCATCTTGCTCCAGCATATTTTCTACCATTACCTGGGAGGCATAATCATAAGCCTGACCCAATGGCATTTCGCTTTGACGATAATAAGCGCCCTTACCTATTTTAAGAGTTTTCGATGATTTAGAGGCTATTTTATTAGCTTTTTCTAATACATGTTTTGTAATTTCACTGCCTTCTAAGGCTTTAGTAATAATTCCCTTTTGGGCTGCCTCAATTGCAGAAATAGGATCTCCTGTTAGAAGTATTTCCATGGCATGCTTAGAAGAGGCATTGCGTGATAAAGCAACCATTGGTGTGGAACAGAATAATCCGATATTCACCCCTGGAGTGGCAAACATTGAATTAGAGCTGGCATAAACTAAATCACAGCTCAACGCTAACTGGCAACCGGCAGCCGTAGCTACTCCCTCCACTTGGGCAATCACGGGTTTAGGATGATTAACGATCGATTGCATCATCGACGAGCATTGTTTGAGGATTTTTTGAAAATACGCATGACCTTGATCAGACTGCGATCGGGCTGATTTTAATTCACGCAAATCATGACCAGCAGAAAATACTTTTCCAGTTGAGCTTAGGACAATTACTTTGCTTGGCCCTTGTTGGAGATCATCAAGAGCCTGTTGTAACTCACCAATCATTTTTTCAGAGAGCGTATTTTGAGTCTCAGGTGAATTTAATTGGATGTTTACTACTCCCTTATCAAGATCATTTATTTGAATAAGAGAATAATTACTCATGATTTATAAATTTACCTCAAACTCTACTTCTTCAGAAAGGGAGTTAGCAATAAAACAGTATCGATGAGATCGATCATGCATCTCGTTCATCTCTTGATCACTCACAGTAAACCCATCACTAAATTGAACAGAAGGATTTAATCGAATTTTAGTCACAGCCATTTGGCCTTTAGCATTTTTTCCCAAGAAAGCTTCAGCCTTATCTTCATAAGAGGATACTGGCCATTTTGCTTTGGCAGCAAGTGCCAGAAAAGTCATCATATGACAACTACTAATAGAAGCAGCCAGCGCTTGTTCAGGGTTTGTGTTAGCCACATCGCCACCCCAATCCGGTGCCGCATCAGCTGTCAGTTGAAATTGATCATTATAAGCAATCTCGTGTTTATTGGAGTACTTCCCTTGAACTAGTTCTCCTTCACCAAGCTGCCATTTCAATTGAATGGATAATTCAGACATAACTCAAAATAGTACGATTGAGCCAAAAGACCACCATAAATTCATTATAAATGAACCATTTTTTCAAATACCCATAAGTCCAAAAAGTACGTCATAATTGCTCTTGCTCCATATTTCGAGAAGGAATAGAGTTTTCCTATTAAATGAGTTTCTTGGAGGAAGTATGAGTAAACCGAATAATCTTGAGTCTTTATGGATGCCTTTTACACCCAATAAGACTTTTAAAAAAGATCCCCGCATTATTGTCAAAGCGAAAGATATGCACTTTACTAGTGATGATAACCGTCAAATCCTTGATGGCACGGCTGGTTTATGGTGTGTGAATGCTGGTCATGGTCGAAAAAAAATTCAAGAAGCGGTTACTCAACAAATTGAAGAACTTGATTATTCTCCTCCCTTCCAATTCGGTCATCCTAAACAGTTTGAACTCGCTAATCGTCTAGCGGAAATATTCCCTGAGGGAATGAACCATGTGTTCTTCTCTAATTCGGGCTCCGAAGCCGTTGATAGTGCATTAAAGATTGCGCTTGCCTATCAGCGTGCACGTGGTCATGCAACCAAGACAAGATTGATTGGTCGTGAGCGTGGTTACCACGGTGTTGGCTTCGGTGGAATTAGTGTAGGTGGTATGGTGAAAAATAGAATGTACTTCGGCTCGATGCTCAGTGGTGTCGATCATTTACGTCATACTCATAACCCCAGTGTCAACGCGTTCTCTCAAGGTCAACCAGAACATGGTGCCGAACTCGCCGATGATCTCGAGCGCTTAGTTCAACTCCATGATGCGTCTACTATTGCGGCTGTTATCGTAGAACCGATTGCAGGATCTACAGGCGTTCTTCCACCACCTCAAGGTTATTTAAAAAGACTAAGAGAGATTTGTACTAAACACGATATTCTTCTGATTTTTGATGAAGTAATTTCTGCTTTTGGAAGACTCGGAAAAGCCACAGGTTCTGAGTACTTTGGAGTCACTCCCGATATCATCACTTGCGCCAAAGGGCTAACCAACGCGACTATTCCGATGGGCGCTACCGTCGTCCAAGATTATATTTATGAGTCTATGTTAGAAAATGCAGACGCTCCGATTGAGCTCTTCCATGGCTATACGTATTCCGGTCACCCCGTTGCTTGTGCGGCTGCCCTAGCTACTTTAGATATCTACAAAGAAGAAGGATTATTTGAGCATGCGGGTGAACAAGCACCTAAAATTGAAAAGGCCGCTCATTCTTTAAAAGGCACCAAACATATTGTCGATATCAGAAACCTTGGTGTGATCGCAGCCCTGGAACTAGAACCCAGAGGAAATGCTGTGGGCGCTCGAGGATTTGAAGTCATGAAAAAGGCTTGGGATATGGGATTAATGGTGCGAGCGAATGGAGATACGCTAGCATTCTCACCGCCTTTGATTGTTCAAGATAGTCAGATTGATGAGATGTTTACGACAGTAAAATCAGCCCTGGAGCAAGTAGACTAAAAACATCTCCACTGCAGCCGTTACTATAATTAAAAGCACCGCTCGGCTGATAGAAGCCACAGAGCATAATCCAACGGTATAAAAAGACGACTCCCGGGACGATCATAATGGCGTTGATAATAAATAAAATTACAGACGTCAGTACCCGCATTGCTAGCTTCAATTTCATGTAGGCATTATAGAAAATACGAATGATCAATCCTGTGGTCACCGCTGATAATAATAAGAATGGTGCATCTAAATGAGTGACTAAAAATTCGTAATACATCTATGTCTTTATAATATGTATTTCTGATAAGGCTTCTAGAGGTAAATCATTGATATTCAATGATTCCGTGGGTTCGTTTGTAAAAATATAAAAGTGAGATCTATTCGATTGGATTAAAACAACTAACAAAGGGTAGTTTCAAATCTGATTTTATTGGAGTTTTGTTATTTTTACAATTATCTGTTCTATAGGAACACCGAGAATAAAAAGAGCATCCTAAAGGAGGATTAGCAGGATCAGGGAGTTCGGTGTGCTTTGTTTGTATATCAGCAAACTGTTTATTAAGTTTTGGGACACTACCAACCAGTAATTCTGTATAAGGATGAAGAGGTGACTGGAAAATTTCTTTTGAGGAGTTATGCTCGACAATATCGCCGAAATACATCACCGCTATTTCATCACTGATATTCTCCACCACCGCCAAATCATGACTGATCACAATAAAGGAGAGGTTAAATTTTCGCTTCAGGTCATTCAGAAGGTTTAGGACCTGAGACTGGATTGAAACGTCAAGAGCTGAGACAGGTTCATCGAGGATAAGGATTTTAGCATCAGCCAAAAGTGCTCGAGCGATACCAATTCGCTGGGCCTGGCCTCCAGAGAATTCATGGGGATAGCGATCGAGGAACTCTTCTTTTAACCCTACTTCACCCATTACTGATAACATCTTCTCTTTAATCAGAGAATTATCATGTTGATGGAGATATTTTAAAGGCGCTGCTAATGATTGGTAAATAGTTTTTCTGGGATTAAGACTACTTAAGGGATCTTGGAATACATATTGGATGACCCGACCTAATTCTTGGCGTTGGTACTGGTTGATATTTTTATCTTGAAGGTTAATGGTCCCTGAGGTGGGCTCTAATAATCCTACGAGCATTCGAGCTAAGGTTGATTTTCCACAACCTGACTCTCCGACAATCCCTAGGGTTTGATTTTCCTTCAGCGTAAAACTGATATCGTTAACCGCTCGGATATTTTTTTTGTTCTTTAAAAAAAATCCGTCTGTAGCGCTGAAGGTCTTGGAGAGTTTGATGGCTTCTAGGGCATTCATGCAGCACCTCCTACGGGATAGAAACATTTATAGGATCGATTATCTTTAGAGCTGACAGGCACTGACTCCTTAAGGCACTGATCTTGTTTGTACTGGCATCGATTAGCAAAAGCACATCCTTCAGGAAGCTGATTTAATGAAGGAGGAATTCCCGGAATACTGTGCAGAGCATGTTCCTTATTACCGAGCTGAGGAACGCACTTGATCAACTCACTAGTATAGGGGTGAGCAGCTTGTTGCATAATATTTTTGACCGGGCCCTCTTCTACAATTGAGCCGGCATACATCACAATCACGCGGTCACAAAGTTGAGAAATAACGCCAAAATCATGGGAAATGAAGAGAATGGAGAGTTTTCGCTCTTTTCGAAGACTATTGAGAATATTAAGAATTTGAGCTTGAACGGTAACGTCTAATGCAGTGGTGGGCTCATCAGCAATAATCAATTCTGGGTCATTGATTAAAGCCATAGCAATGCAAACACGCTGGCGCATCCCTCCAGAGAGTTGATGAGGGTAGACATCCCAGACATTATCAGGGTTGGGGATTTGAACTGACTTCAATAAATCTTTGGATTTCGAGATGGACCCTGAAGCGGAGAGTTTGGAGTCATGTGCTTGCAAAGCTTCTAGAAGTTGATCTCCAATGGTGTGTAGGGGATGCAAAGTAGTCAGAGGGTCTTGGAAGATATAAGAGATTTTATTACCTCGAATAGATCGCAGCTTCTCATAAGGCAGAGCCAGAAGATTTTGGTTTTTGTAATTTACAGATCCTTTTTTAATTACCCCGGGTGGCGACGCGACAAGACTAGTCACCGACAGAGCGGTAACGGATTTGCCTGAGCCACTCTCTCCAATTAAACCCAAACACTCACCCTCCTGAATTTCAAAAGAGACATCATTGGATGATTGATAGACATCTTGGTTGACATGAAACTGTGTAGATAAATTTTGAACGGATAATAATTTGGTGGAAGGTTGAGGTTGGGTGTCTCCTCCCTCATAAATGGTTTGAGGAAGAGGTCGGATGAGGTTTCCTTTTTTTAGTCGAGGGTCCAATGCATCTCTCACACCATCTCCGAATAAATTGATACCAATAACAATACAAAAGATCATGATACCGGGAACAAATGATGTATGAGGATTGGTGATGAGTGCACTTCGAGCCTCACCCAGCATCGATCCTAGATCGGCTTGAGGGGGCTGGGAGCCCAATCCTAAAAAAGAAAGACCCGCCGTCTCTAAAATCATCCAACCCACAGTAGTCGACATAGCAATAACGATCATTGGAAGGAGGTTTGGGAATATCTCAACAATCAAAATTCTCAGATTACTCATCCCTGATAATCTGGCTGCCTCAATGAATTCTTTATTGGCCAAGGTGACGGTGACACCTCGGATATTACGGGCAAAGAAAGGGATGTTCACCAGAGCCACCGCTATCAAGGCATTAAACAATCCTGGACCCAGCGCCGCTACAATAGCAAGAGCTAAGAGTATATAAGGAAAGGCCATCAACATATCGATGAAGCGCATGATAATATTGTCAGTCTTTTGGCCATAAAACCCAGCAATAGCGCCTAAAATTGAGCCAAAAGTGGCTGCAATGAATGCCGCTGCAAATCCAACTGCCAAGCTCAACTGTGTTCCCCATAAAAGTCGAGAGAGAAGATCTCGTCCTAAGTGATCAGTGCCTAAAATATGTCCTCCCTCAAAGGGGACCATGAAGCGATCCGCCGTATTGGTGATGTTCGGTTCTTTAAGAGGTAGGATGGGAGCAAGAATGGAAAGGGTTAAAATAATTAAAAGGAGAATTCCTCCAAAAGCGGCGAGTCTGTTCTTAGCTACGATTTTAAGAAAGTTGATCATCGAATTCTGGGGTCCAGTACCCGCTGTAATACATCGACAGCAATATTAAAAAAGACATAACAGATGGAGACAAAGACCACGCCTCCCTGCACTAAAATGATATCGCGCTTTAAAATAGCATCGACAAGCATTCGACCCACACCTGGCCACTGAAAGACAATCTCAATATAAACAGATCCGGATAAAACAAAGCCTGCCTGAAGACCAAGCACAGGTAAAATCGTGACAATGGCGACACGCAGTACATGAGAAATTAAAATTGATCGCTCCTTGACACCCTTGGCGCGAGCAGTGCGAACGTAGTCTTGTCGAAGAATTTCTAAAACAGCATTTCTCGATATTCGAGCTACCACACCTGTAGCAACAATCGCCAGTGCAATGGAAGGCATCACAAGGTGATTAATTAAATCAGGTAAATCTCCACCACCCCAGATCGCATACATCCCCGAGACGGGAAAGAGCTTAAGCCGGACGGCAAAAGTCAAGATCATCATCATTCCTAAAAAGAAGGAAGGAATGGAGATGCCGATTAAAACAATAAAAGTAATAAACTTATCAGTGAGTGTATATTGACGGGCGGCAGAAATCGTCCCGACTAAAATACCAAAAAAGGAACACAGGACAAAAGCGGTCCCAGAGAGAATAAGAGTGGCGTTGAAACGCTCCATGACCTCATCAATGACGGGACGGTTCAAGGAGAATGATCGTCCAAAGTCTCCTTGGATGATATTGCCGAGCCATATCAAGTATCGCTCGGGTAAGCTCTTATCAAGACCTAAATCTTTATTGATTTTCGCCACATTTTCAGGGGTGGCGTACGATCCCAGGATAGCCGTTGCAGGATCGCCAGGGATTAAGGAGATAATTAAAAAGACAATAATCGTAATACCTAAAACAACGGGGATTGCCGATAGTAATCGGTTCATCAAGTATCTCATAGGCTACGAAAAAAAAGATCTGCACGAGCCGCCGAAGCGGCTCGCGGAATTAAAGTTGATTAGTTCTTCTCGACGTCTTTTAGAAGTAAGAAGAATGAAGGCTGCAAGTTGAAGTTCTTGACGCTGCTGTTCGTCACGGCATTCTGTTTCCAGTTTGCAACGAAGACCCAAGGAGCATCATCTTGAACGATGACTTGCATTTCCTGATAGAGACGAGCTCTTTCTGCTTGATCAGTAGAAGCACGAGCAGCATTGAGTAATTCATCTACTTCAGGGTTAGAATAATAACCAGAGTTAAATCCACCCTCTTCTGGCCATGATTGGGTACGTAGCGCTAAGAATGGAAGAGTGTCTGGATCGTTTGTCATCCAAGCCATCTCAGCCATGTCTGCTTTACCTTCAAGACCTGGGTTCACTTCCCCAAGGAAAGAGTTCCACTCATAAGTCTCGATCTTCACATCAAAACCAACTGCCTCTAAGTCAGCTTGAATAGCTGTACCCATCGCAACAGGATCTAACATACCTGAACCACCTTCGGTCACAAAGAATGTGAGCTCTGCACCTTCAGCACCTGCTTCAGCGATTAATGCTTTCGCTTTTTCAGGATCATATGGATATGGCTCAAGATCATTATTGTAAGCCCATGCAAACGCAGGTGGAGTTGGTCCTGCTGCAACTGCAGCTGTTCCTTCTAACACATCATTCACAATCGCTTCTTTATTAATCGCGTAGTTTGCCGCTTGACGGACTTTCTTGTCTGCAAAAGGCCCTTCTTTCGCGTTTAAAATCAAGAACCAAACGTGAGGTCCGGCTTGTTCTACAACGCTAAATTCAGAACCACCGAACTCGCTGAGTGATGTTGGAGGAACTTCCACCATCAGATCGATACCACCAGCAAGCATTTCTGCTACACGAGTGTTGCCATCCGTTAAAGGTCTGAAGATCACTGCATCAACACCTGCTTGTCCATCCCAGTGGTCAGCATTACGAGTCACTACAACACGCTCATTAGATTTCCACTCTTCAAATTGGAACGCACCTGTACCAGATGGATTTCTTCCGAAATCTTTTCCGTGCTTCATCACTGCGTCCGGAGACACAATCAAACCTGTCGGATATGCTAGGTTAGATAAGAATGGAGCATATGGTGCATTCAGAGTAAACTTCACAGTTGTATCATCAATCACATCCACAGATGTAATTGCAGAGAAGAAGAATGAAAGTGGGAAAGGTCCAGTATCGTGATATGGATGATTTTCATCTAGCATTCTATCAAAGTTGAACTTCACGTCTTCCGCTTCAAAAGAAGTTCCATCATGGAATGTTACTCCTGAGCGAAGATTAAATGTATACTCGGTACCATCATCACTGATCGTCCAACTTTCGGCGAGGGCTGGTTCTACTTCTAAAGTTCCATCTTTATAGCGAACAAGACCATCATAGATATTCATTAAAATTCTGAAATCATTCACCGCAGTCACTGCAGCTGGATCCAGAGCTTTAGGTTCGGCAATTTGACCGACAACAAGAATGTCGTTTGCCTGGGCTGAAAATCCGAAAAATACAAAAGCTACGAGGGCAGCTACTGATTTTTTCAAATTTTGAGCGTACTTATGTACATTACGCATAGGTAATCCCTCCTCTAAATATATGTAATAATTGTAGCACTTCTTTTAAAATCAGATCAACCCCCTGAAATTAAAAAAATGGTTGATTTTTATTAATATTTATCAAAAAAGTTGATTTTTCTGGTCTTCAGTCTCTGATATGGTCTTGGAGATCAAAATACTTATTATAATAATATGACATACTCAGTTTTAGCTCGAGACCCTGAAACAGGGACTATTGGAGGAGTTGCCACTACAGGCAGTTATTGTGTGGGGGGCTGGGTTCTTCGAGGAGATGTCAAAATAGGAATGAGCGCTTCTCAAGGAGCGTCTGCAAGCACCATTCTAGGAGATCAAATGTTGGCGCAAATGAATGGAGGAGATGCCCCAAACTTCATCATCCAGGCTATTCAAGAAAAAGATCAAGGTCTAGAACACCGTCAAATCTCCATGTTATCGATTGAAGGTCAAACGGCAGTCTATTCTGGGAAAAGCAATGAGAGTATTGTCGATGACTTTCATGAAGAAAATTTTGTTACTGCAGGGAATATGTTAGGAGGAGATCAAGTTATCTCTTCTATTAAAGATTACTATCAAAGTGCTGACACCAACCTACCCTTAGCAGAAAGACTTTTAGAATGTCTCAAGCAAGGAGCCCAAGCTGGAGGCGATAAGCGAGGATTGTTATCGGCAGCGATGTTGATCTTACACCCTGATCAGGCGCCTTTAACTCTTCGCATCGATCACCATGAAGACCCCATTACTCAATTAGATCTTCTTTACCAAAAGGTCACCAGCGGCGATTACTATGAATGGACTAAGACTGTCCCTACACGAAACAACCCTTATCGATACAAATGAATATTTTAAAAACACTCAATACTATTGCACAATGCTCTCAACCCTCATTCGGAGTCACCCGACTTCCTTTTACCAAAGAGCACAAGCAAGCAAATAAAATCATAACCCAATGGATGAAGGATGCCGGGATGCAAGTCCATCTCGATGCAGCCGGGACCTTGATTGGAACTTATAAGTCTTCAAATAAAAATGCGAAGACACTGATTTTAGGTTCCCATCAAGACAGCGTGATTAATGCAGGACGCTTTGATGGAATTATGGGTGTATTATTGCCTATTTTAGCGGTTAAAAAGTTTCATCAAAAGAAAACCAAGCTTCCTTTTCACATTGAGTGTGTGGCCTTTGCTGATGAGGAAGGAGTTCGTTTTCCCACGGCCCTCATGGGACCCCAAGTATTAGCTGGGACTTTCCAAATGAAAGATATCCGATTTAAAGACTCCAAAGGGATTTCCATTCAACAAGCCTTAAATAGCTTTGGGGGCAATCATCGAAAACTCACCCAATTAAAAAGATCTAAAAAGTCTATCGTTGGATTTGTTGAAACTCATATTGAACAAGGACCGGTTTTAGAAAAACATAAATTACCTGTAGGTGTGGTCACTGGTATTTCAGGGATTACCCGTTACACATGTACACTCAAAGGTAAGGCGAGCCATGCGGGCACCACCCCCATGAACCTTCGCCAAGACGCCCTCGCCGGCGCTGCAGAAATTATTCATGACTTAGAGAAAAAAGCTCGAAGCACGAAGAACATTATTATCACCGTGGGGAGTATCCAAAATACTCCTAATGCGGTAAATGTCATTTCAGGGGAAGTGACAATCTCTGTTGAGTCTCGTAGCCTTGATAATAAAAAACGAGTCAGCATTCAAAAAGAGATAGCGAGCATCATCAAAAAAATATGCCGTGCTCGTAACCTAGCTTGTCAGTTCAAGAGAACCTACGATCAAAAAGCGGTTCTTTGTGATAAGCGCCTGACGGGTGCCTTGTCCAAATCAGTAAAAGACTTGGGCTATCCATTAATGAAAATCCCTTCTGGGGCTACCCATGATGCATCTGCGATGTCTGATCTCTGTCCTATTGCGATGCTGTTCGTCCAAAGTAAAGATGGGCTCAGTCATAACCCGAAAGAGTTCTCGAAGGAAAGTGATATGCAAGTAGCCGTTCGGGTTTTAGAGAATTTGATCACAAACCTTAAAGTTTAAAGCTGTAAATTACCCACACTTAAATTAAATGGACTAAGTAAAAATATTGACTAATTCAATATTTTGAATAGCTTCATGGAATGCAAACAGAAATCGAAAAACTGCTCAAATCAAAGGATTTAAGCCTTACTTCTGTTCGCCTCGCTGTTTTAGAGGTTCTTCATCATCATCCTCACTCCGATGCCGATACGATTTATCAGCACGTCAAAGGGGAGATAGCAACGACCTCCAAGCAGGCGATTTATAACAATCTCAGTGCCTTAGTGGAAAAGGGAATTTTACGAGAGATCAAACCCAAGGGTAGCTCTTCTCTCTACGAGACCCGAGTGAACGATAATCACCACCATCTCATTTGTCGTGAGTGTCAAAGTGTGACGGATGTGGCTTGTAAAAGTCATGCCCCTTGTTTGCACGTCGATGATCAACACGGATTTGAGATTGATGAGGCCGAAATAGTTTTTTGGGGAACGTGTCCATCGTGTTCCTCAACACCGAATAATCAAAAAGGAGAAAATGCATGAGCGAAGCTAGATGTCCTGTCGCGCACGGGGCAAACTCAAATAAAGAAAAAGGAAATATTGACTGGTGGCCCAAAAATTTAAACCTCGATATTCTCCATCAACACGATCAAAAGACAAAACCGTTTAATGGGTCTTTCAACTATCGTGAAGAAGTAAAAAAATTAGACTACAAAGCTCTCGAGGCTGATATGCACCAACTGATGAAAGAAAGTCAGGATTGGTGGCCAGCGGACTGGGGTAACTATGCAGGGCTTATGGTCAGACTTGCTTGGCACAGTGCAGGTACATATCGTACGGCGGATGGTCGTGGCGGTGGTGGTACCGGTGATCATCGTTTTGCTCCTCTGAACTCTTGGCCAGATAATACAAACTTAGATAAAGCTCGTCGACTCTTATGGCCCATCAAGAAAAAGTACGGCAATAAAATTAGCTGGGCAGATTTAATGATCTTGGCTGGAAACATCGGATATGAGTCAACCGGTTTTAAAACCTTTGGATTTTCTTATGGCCGCGAAGATATCTGGCATCCGAATAAAGATATTTACTGGGGACCAGAAGCGGAAGCCTTAGCATCAGATCGTCACGACGATAAAGATGATGCGTCGTCTCTTCAAGGGCCGTTAGCGGCAAACCACATGGCGTTGATTTATGTGAACCCAGAAGGATTTGAGGGCAACCCCGATCCCCTAAAAACCGCGCAACATATAAGAGAAACCTTCGGTCGTATGGCGATGAATGATGAAGAAACTGTTGCTTTAACTGCGGGTGGTCACACTATTGGTAAAGCCCATGGTAATGGCGATGGAGCAAACTTAGAAGCCGAGCCTGAGGGTGCGGACATTCATGAGCAAGGATTAGGCTGGATGAATAATACTACTCGTGGTGTAGGGCGTGATACCGTGACTTCTGGTATCGAAGGTGCTTGGACCACAGAGCCGATGAAATTTGATAATGGTTACTTTTACATGCTCTTCAACTATGAGTGGGAGTTAAAGAAGAGCCCTGCGGGTTCTTGGCAGTATGAGCCTATCAACATCAAAGAAGAAGATAAGCCGGTTGATGTCGAAGATCCCTCTATTCGCTACAACCCGATTATGACTGATGCAGATATGGCAATGATCAAAGATCCAATTTATCGTGAGATCTCGGAGAAGTTCTACAAAGACCATGAGTACTTCAAAGATGCTTTTGCTCGTGCGTGGTTTAAGTTAACACACCGTGATATGGGTCCAAGCAATCGATATATTGGACATGACTTACCGAAGGAAGATTTAATTTGGCAAGATCCCGTTCCAGCTGGTAACTCCAACTATGACGTTGATGCTCTTAAAGCAAAAATTAAAGCGAGTGGACTGAGCGTTCAAGAATTAGTGGCGACTGCATGGGATAGTGCCCGTACGTATCGTGGCTCTGATCTTCGTGGTGGAGCGAACGGTGCTCGTATTCGACTAGCCCCTCAAAAAGATTGGGCAGGAAATGAGCCGGAGCGTTTATCCAAAGTGCTGGGTGTCCTCGAGCCTCTTGCTGCAGAAGCAGGAGCGAGCGTTGCTGATACTATCGTCCTAGCTGGAAACGTGGGATTAGAGATGGCCATTGAAGCTGCCGGATCTAAAGCTACTGTTCCATTCAGCCCAGGTCGTGGAGATGCTACTCAGGAAATGACTGATGTGGAATCCTTTGCTCACCTAGAGCCGATCCATGATGGTTTTCGAAACTGGAAAAAAGAAAACTACACTGAAAGTGGTGAGGAACTCCTTTTAGATCGAGCTCAATTAATGGGTCTGACCGCTGTGGAGATGACTGTGCTTTTAGGTGGAATGAGAGCCATGGGAGCTAATCACGGAGGTAACCAAAATGGCGTCTTTACTGACAAAGTAGGTGCTTTAACTAATGATTTCTTTGTGAATTTGGTTGATATGGCCCATAAATGGAAGCCATCTAATGGTCACTATGAAATCGTTGATCGAGCAAGTGGGGATGTGAAATGGAACGCGACTTCTGTAGACTTAGTATTTGGTTCCAATTCGATCTTACGTTCCTATGCAGAAGTCTACGCTCAAGACGATAATAAAGAGAAGTTCATTGAGGACTTCGTGGCAGCATGGACAAAGGTCATGAATGCAGATCGTTTTGATCTAGCCGCACACTAAAAACAATTACGAGCAAGTCTTATTATATAGTGAAATAATGAGACTTGCTCACTAATGTCGCTTATACAATTTAAGCATATCAATTCTCATATTTTTAGAGTTAAATTTTCATATGTTAAAAATTATTGTTGTACTTTTCTCATGGTTTGCAACTGCAAATCTGTGGGCTTTTGATAACGTTAAACTCTCACTCGATTGGGTTCCCCAGGGTGAGCATGGTGGATTCTTTCAAGCGATCGCTAAGGGATATTATGCAGACCAAAATATAGAATTAGAAATTATTCCAGGCGGTCCTTCTGTTAATACCAAAGCAATGCTGATGGCTGACCAAGTCGAATTTAATATTGGTGGTAGTGCTGGCGCCTTAAATTATGCTAAGCAAGATTTACCATTCACAGCTGTTGCTGCTTTTTTCCAAAAAACACCCCAAGTGTTAATGTCTCATCCTAATGTCGGCATTGATCACCCATCTGATTTTAAAGGAAAAACAATTTTCCTTTCTAACTTTGGAAGACTTTCTTTCTGGGGTTTCATTAAAAATAAATATGACTTATCTGATGATCAGCTAGAGAGTTATAATTTTAACTCGCAACCTTTTATTGATGATCCTCAATCTGTTCAACAAGGGTATTTATCCAGCGAACCCTTTGCGATCAAAAAAGCAGCTGGGTTTGAGCCTGTTGTCCACTTACTCGCGGACCACGGCTTTAGTGCTTATGCCAATACCATTGAAGCATCCGATAAATTGATTGCAGAAAATCCTGATCTCATTAATCGATTTCTGACCGCTTCCCGTCAAGGGTGGGAGGATTATCTCAATAACGATCCTCAACCAGCTTTTGATTTAATCCAGCAACTTAACCCTGACATGCCTTCCGACAAACTTGCGTATGCTCACAGTAAAATGATTGAGTATAATATCGTTACTGGCAATGGGGAGAAGATTGGTTCGATGAGTGCTGATCGTTGGAAAGAATTTTATGAAATGTCAGTAGAATTAGGCATTTATGATAGCGAATTCGACCACGAAAAAGCTTACACTTTAGAATTTTCTAACTAAAATAAGCCCCGCTATGAGTTTGCGGGTATTATCAGATACGGATCGCCAGACCAAATTGGCCGATGGGCGGTCCAATGTCTTAGCGCAATTAGAGGGGGTTTCCAAGAAATTTGCTGGAGCCTCCCATAATGCCCTAGAAGATATTAAGCTGGAGGTTTTCCAAAAAGACTTTTTATCCATCGTGGGTCCTTCCGGCTGTGGCAAGACCTCGTTACTGAAGATGATGTGTGGCTTGATCAAACCCACCTCCGGTAAAATTAGCTGGCCTACCTCCAACTTTCAAAACTCACCCGAAAACCCAGCCAATTTAAGTTATGTTTTCCAAGAGCCCAATCTGCTTCCGTGGATGAATGTTTATGAAAACATCAAACTTCCTTTAAAAATTGTCAAAGAAGATACGTATAGCGCCGATGAAAAAATTTATGAGATCATTAACCTAGTCGGGCTCCAAGGGTTTGAGGGATATTATCCAAGACAACTCTCCGGAGGGATGAGTATGCGTGTTTCGATCGCTCGTGCGCTCGTCACTCAACCAAAAGTGTTACTCATGGATGAACCCTTTAGTGCACTGGATGAAACCAGACGATTTGAATTAAGCCAAGAAATTTTAAAAATTAAAAAAGAGAAAAATTTAACAGTAATCTATGTCACTCACTCTATTTATGAGTCTGTTTATTTGAGTGATCGGATTTATGTCATGCAACCTAACCCAGGAAAAGTTTTTGAGGAGTTTGATTTCTCAGGAATTGAGAAAAATGAAGACTATCGATTTACCCCTGAGTTTTTTGAACAAGCCAAAGTCGTCTCTGACTCCCTGCAGCGAGCCCAACATGCCTAAGACCTATTCCATAATTGTGATCGTGAGTCTCTTCATTTTATGGGAAGTTCTTTTTCATGCTTTAAATTTACGATGGTACTTACTCCCACCCCCCTCCATGATCTTAGAGTCCATCCAATCTAACTTTATTTCTTTAATGGGGTCTCTGGCGGTAACTATTAAAGTTACTCTCACCGCTCTGATGGCCTCTGTAATAATAAGTGTTTGCTTAGCAATCATTTTCTACTTCTCTAAAATTGTAGAGCGCTCGATGATGCCCATTACGGTTATACTTCAAGTCACACCGATCATCGCGATTGCTCCGCTAATCTCAATTTGGGTGGATAGTTCTCAAATGGCAACGTTAATATGCGCGTTTTTAGTGGCTTTTTTTCCTTTATTAACGAATACGATTTCAGGCCTGAAAAGCACAGAACGAAACCATCTTGATTTAATGAAACTCTATCGAGCTAATAAATATCAATTATTACGCTATGTGGTGTTACCGAATGCGCTGCCCTACTTTCTGTCAGGTTTAAAAATTAGCACGGGTTTAGCTCTGATCGGCGCCATTGTTGGAGAATTTGTCATTGGTCCTATTTCTGGTCATAGCGGTTTGGCTTACCGCATTATTGAGTCGGGATATCAATTAGAAATCCCAAAAATGTTTGCTTCCGTCTTTTTAATTTCTATCACCGGTATACTTTTATATAACGCGGTTCGCCTGTTAAGCTTTATGATCTTGAGAAATTGGCATTCAAGCTTCAGTGAAGCAGAATAATCTAGCCGTCGAAATTAATTCGATTTAAAATTTGAATTACAGATGCTCTATTTTTAGCTATAGAGGATAAAGAAAGATCATCAAAAATAACATCTTGAGCTATTGATTGAACTTTAGGGGAAGGCTGAACTGTCTCTAAAACAGGAAATTCATTATTGTCATTAGCATAAACCGACTGTGACTCTTCACTTAGCAAGAATGAAACTAATTTATTAGCTAAATCTTTGGTTTCTTCATTAAGTAACGCTACTCCTGAGATATTCACATGAGCACCTCTATTAGTTTGATTAGGGAATACGATCTTAGCTTTCTCTAACCAAATCTTTTGATCCTCATTCTCCATCATTTGAAAATAATAGTAATGATTACCAATACTAATATCACAAACACCAGCGTAAATGGCTTTAACTTGATCACGATCATTGCCTTGTGGTTTTCTAGCTAAATTCGATTTCAAAACAGTTAAATAATTCTCCAGCCACTCATCTCCATGGTGAGCTAACAAAGAAGCAAATAGAGAAATATTATAGGGATGAAATCCTGAGCGCGTACAAATTTTACCTTTGAATTGATCGGAGATTAGATCCTCATAATTCAATTGCTGATTAGCAAGTGACTCATTGACATAAAACACACGAGCTCGTTGTGTTAGACCTACCCAATCTTTACTTTGAAATTTTTCAGGAATATCAAAGGATTGATCAAATGAAATGCTAGCACCAGCCTCTGCTACATCAATTAAGCGTGATATATCTGATGATAAATACAGATCTGCTACTGGTCTCTTTTTTTCTAAAATCGCTTTTTGAACTAAGCCTTTTTGAGAGTAAATCCACTCTACTTTAATACCACTTTGATCTTCAAACTTTTCTAAAAGAGGCTCAATTAATAAGGGCTGCCTTTCAGAATAAATTTTTAACTCTGCTGCCTTAATATTGCTAAATAAAATAATATATAAAGCACAAAAAATAAGACTTTTTATAAATATAGATTGAGTGCTTTTCATAATTTTAATCTAGTTATAAATCAAAAAAATCAGAACTTAAATTTAATAAACTTACTTGTAAATTTAGTCACATCTACTGAGCGAATTGGCTATCTCTAAAATTAATTCATTATACATTTTAGGACCTACTTCAATATTAGCCCCCAAAGGGTCTAAAACACTCGTTGATACGTTCATATCAGCTGAGAGCATTTCAATAATCTTAGGATTATATTGAGGTTCTGAAAAAATACATTTCACATTATCGTGCTCAATTAATTCTTGAATCTCTGCTATCTGTTTTGCTCCTGGTAAAACTTCAGGGTTTAGAGTCAAAGCTCCAGCGGCCTTGATGTTAAATCTATTTTCAAAATATTGATAAGCATCATGAAAAACTATGAAGCTTGGATTATTTTGAACAATAATGCTTACTCGATCAATCAGATCATCCAATGAAGAAATCATTTTTTCAGCATTTTTTTCATAATTAGACTTATTTTGAGGATCTAACTCAGATAATTCATGAGCTATTTCTGAAATCATAACTTTTGCATTCTCTGGATCTAGCCAAATGTGGGCATCAAATTCTCCATGATTATGTCCATCATGGCTTGAGTCATCATCTTCATCTTCATGGCCGTGATGATCGTCGTGACCGTGGTCATCGTGGTCATCATCTTTATGACCATCATCGTCATGATCATCATGTCCTTCATGTTCATCTTCATGGCCGTGATGATCGTCGTGATCATCATGATCGTTCATTTCTCTAAATTTTAGTTTTTTAATTGATTTTAAATCCATAAAAGAGATTTGAACTGCATTTTTAGCCAGTGAATTTAATGGTTTTTCCATAAAACTCTCTAAATCTTCTCCAATCCAAAAGACAATGTCGGCTTCCTCTAGTATTTTGGCATGTGACGGCTTCAGGGAAAAATTATGAGGAGAGTTACTACCTTCTATAATTAGGGTGGGATTGCTGACGCCGTCCATGACACCACTCACAAGAGAGTGAATTGGTTTAATTGTTGTGACTACTTTAATTTCAGCGATAGCTGAAAAACTGCTAAATAAAAGAGCTATTCCAAAAAGGATTGATTTTTTAATTAAATTCATGTTTATTGCCTTATCAATGTAATAATATTACATATGTAATATTATAACATTACAAACAAGTCAAATAAGAAACATGGATAATACTTTAATTCAATTAAATAACTGTGGAATACTTCGCAATCGTAAGTGGTTAGTAAGAGGAGTTTCTTTAACTGTTGATCGTGGACAGATTGTAACCCTTATTGGTCCTAATGGATCGGGAAAATCAACAACTGCAAAAATGGCTTTAGGTATAATGAAACCGGATGAAGGAGATAACTCAATCAAAGAAAACTTGAAAATATCATATGTTCCCCAAAAACTTGTTATTGATTGGTCGCTTCCTTTACGAGTTCTTGATTTCATGAATTTAACTGAAAATTATGAACGCTCTATAATTAATGAAATGCTGACTATCACTGGTATTCAACATTTACAAAATGAAGATGTTCGAAATCTTTCAGGAGGAGAATTTCAACGACTTTTAATGGCAAGAGCTATTGCCAAAAAGCCAGATTTTTTAGTTCTCGATGAACCCGTCCAAGGGGTTGATTACGCCGGAGAAATTGCTCTCTATCAAATTATTCAAGATATTAGAAAAAATTTAAATTGTGGCATTTTACTAATCTCGCACAATCTTCATGTAGTTATGTCTCAAACCAATCATGTGATTTGTTTAAATGGACATATTTGCTGTTCTGGGGAGCCCAAGTCAATTGTCAAAAATCCTGAATACATCAAACTTTTTGGAGAGAATATGGATCCTACGTTGGCTTTTTATAAACATGAACATGACCATCATCATCACCCTGATGGCAGCGTGGATCATTCCCATTAATTACATGTTTGAGGATTTTCTTTTTCGAGCTTTTGTTGCTGGTATTGGATTAGCATTAATTGCAGGTCCTTTGGGCTGTTTTATTGTTTGGCGAAGATTGTCTTATTTTGGTGATACTCTTGCTCACTCAGCTTTATTGGGAGTGGTCATCGGCTATGCTTTAAATCTAAATTTCATCATTTCTGTTTTCGTCATATCAGCTTTGATATCTCTGTCTTTGTTATACCTACAAAAAAGAACTACTCTTCCTAATGATGCCTTGTTAGGACTCTTAGCTCATTCCGTCTTATCGATAGGGTTAGTGTTGCTAGGTATTCTTTCATTTATTCGCATCGATTTAATGAGTTTACTATTTGGCGATATCTTGGCTGTTAACGTTCAAGATTTAATGATTGTATGGGCAGGAGGAGGCCTGTCTTTATTAATTTTAATTTATATTTGGAGGCCATTATTTGCGGGAACGGTCAATTTAGAATTAGCCAAAGCTGAGGGATTAAATCCAGAATTAGCAAATACGATTTTTACTTTACTAATTGCTTTGGTCATTGCCATCTCCATAAAAATTGTTGGCATTTTACTAATCACTGGCTTACTTATTATCCCAGCTGCGGCATCGAGAAATCTATCTAGCTATCCAATTCAAATGGCGGTTGTCTCCAGTTTACTAGGAGTACTTGCCGTTATAACTGGTTTGCTTTCCTCTATCAACTGGGACACGTCTACGGGTCCTACTATATTAAGTGCAGCACTTGGAATTTTTATTCTGACACTTTTTCCATGGAAAAAATTGCCAATATTCGAAAAAAAAAATAGATTAGTAAAATAGAAAATGAGTACATCAGAGACATCACTATCAAAAAAAATTCAAAGTCCTACTTTGACAAAAAATCAAAAAATTGTTTTAGATTTATTAGAAAATTCAGCTGAACCATTAAAGGCCTATTCCATATTAGCAAGTCTACAAAAAGAAGGTCTCAAGTCTCCCTTACAGGTATATCGAGCACTCGATAAATTGGTTGAATTAGGCAAAATCCATAAAATTGAAAGCAAAAATTCCTTTATTATTTGCAATAACTCGAATTGTGCAAATTCTAGCAATACTGTATTTGCCATTTGTGAAAAATGTGAAAATGTCAGAGAGATTAAAAATACCCAACTTTTCGAGGGCGTTAGCCAATTAGCAAAAAAACACCGCCTGAATGTGAATCGATATAACTTAGAGTTTTATGAGTTATGTAAAAACTGTAAAACTAATTAATTTTTAATTTTCCCTCCTAAAAATACTGAATTTATTACATTTTTGTCTATTGACATAAATAAAGACCTATATATATTGTGCACCTCATTATGTACGCAGTTCTAAAATCAGTAGGAAAACAGTTCAAAGTATCACCTGGTGATATTTTAAAAATGGACAAAATTGAAGGAAATGTAGGAGATACTATTTCTTTTAAAGATGTCGTAGCTGTTGGAAATGGCGATAAGTTTGAATTAGGGTCACCTGCCGTTCAGGGTGCTGAAGTTTCTGCAAAACTTCTACACCAGACGAGAGATGACAAAATTCGTGTTTTCAGAAAGAACAGAAGAAAGCACTTCCAAAGAACAAAAGGTCATCGTCAATACATCTCTATTTTAAAAGTGATGTCTATTAAATCTGCAATTGGTGAAGAAAGCTTCAAAGAGCCAGCTAAAAAAGCTGCTCCAAAAAAAGAAGCTGCACCAAAAGCTGAAGCTCCAAAAAAGGAAGCAGCTCCAAAAGTAGAAGCTCCTAAAACTGAAGAAAAAAAGACTGTGAAAAAAGAAACAACTGAGGTAAAAGAGTAGAACTATGGCAACAAAAAAAGCAGGCGGAAGTTCGAAAAACGGAAGAGACTCGGCTGGTAGAAGGCTGGGTGTCAAGAAGTTTGGCGGCGAACACGTTATCCCTGGAAACATTTTAGTTCGTCAGCGTGGTACTAAATTTTACCCGGGCGACAATGTCGGAATTGGGAAAGATCACACTCTTTTCTCCAAAGCTGAGGGAAAAGTGCAGTTCAAAAAATCCCGTAACAGACAGTTTGTTTCCGTCCACTAAAATTTCCTAATCTCTCACATTTCTATCTGTTATGGCGTTCATCGATAAAGCAAAAATTTATATTAAATCTGGCAACGGTGGTCATGGCGCCTTAAGTTTTCGTAGAGAAAAGTTTATTGAATATGGTGGCCCGAATGGTGGCAATGGAGGCAAAGGTGGAGACGTTATTTTCCGAGGGAACAAAGGAATTAATACCCTTCAACGATATCGCTTTAATCAACACCATAAAGCACAGAATGGTATGGGTGGCGCTGGTCAACTCAAAACAGGATCCAGCGGAAAAGATCTGATTTTAGATGTTCCATGCGGAACGGAAATCTACAATGAAGATATGACTATCAAGTTGCATGAAATCCTCGATGATGATCAAACCTATCACTTTCTTCGTGGTGGCCAAGGGGGTAAAGGCAATGCTCACTTTAAAAGCTCCACAAATCGAGCACCTCGAAAATTTCAACAAGGAGAAAAGGGTCAAGAAGCAACTGTCCGATTAAAACTCAAGATCCTAGCTGATGTTGGTTTAGTAGGAATGCCTAACGCAGGAAAGTCTTCTATTTTAAATTTTGTCACAAATGCAAAATCGAAAGTAGCAGATTACGCTTTTACCACACTTCATCCTCATATCGGCATGGTTCAAAAGGAAGATTTAGAATTCGTCTTAGCTGATATTCCTGGTTTAATTGAAAATGCTAGTGATGGAAAAGGTCTAGGACATGACTTTCTCTCTCATGTAGAGCGATGTAAGATTTTAATTCATGTAATTGATACAACAGAGGCTGATCCTTTCAAAAATTATCAAATCATCCGCCAAGAATTAGAGAATTATGGGGCTGAAATCGAAAGTAAAAAAGAAATTATTGCACTTAATAAAGTGGAGCTGCTTGATGAAAAAGAAGTAGAACAAATCAAAGAAAAATTCTCCTCTCTAGATCGACGAATCTTTACTATCTCTGCCGCTACGGGATATCATCTCGATCAACTGACAAATTTATGCTTAGAATACCTTCAAGATGAATAAAACATTTCAAAACTTAGCTAAACAATCAAAAGTCATTGTGATCAAAGTAGGCTCTAACATCTTAGTCAATGAGAAATTTAAACTACGCAAAAAATGGCTGAATTCCCTAGTAGATGATGTTGCCAAGTTACAAAAAAAAGGCTCTAAAATTATAATTGTCTCCTCTGGGGCGATTGCATTGGGAAGAGATGTTTTGCAAAAGAAAAAACTCACCAACTTGCATGAAAAACAAGCCGCCGCCTCTATTGGTCAAATTCAATTATCTCAGAATTGGCAGCGTGCCTTTGCAAGATCTAAAATTCAAAGTTCTCAAATTTTAATTACTGCAGAAGACCTCAATGAACGAAGAAAATATTTAAATATTCGAAATACAATTTATTCACTGATGGATCTCAATGTTATTCCTATTATTAATGAAAATGATACAACCTCCACAGAAGAAATTCGCTTTGGAGATAACGACAAACTCTCTGCTATGATTGCCAATGCTCTGTCTGCTGAACTCTTAATATTACTTTCTGATGTCAATGGTCTATATACAAGTAATCCAAAAAAGTCTTCTAACGCAAAGTTACTGACTTCAGTTTCAGAGATTGATCAAAAAATTGAAAAGTATGTTGATCAAGACTTAAGCGAATTTGGTTCTGGCGGAATGCTTGCCAAAGTCAATGCTGCGAAGCTTTGCATGCAATCTGGATCTACAATGATCATCTCCAACGGATTAGTGAATAATCCTATCGATCAAATCCATCCTAAAAAATCTACCTGGTTTCATCCAGCAAAGAATATTCTGACTAGCCGCCAGCAATGGATCTGGAATAGACCCATACAAAAAGCCATCATTCACATCGATGAAGGTGCATCCAAAGCTTTGGGTAAAAATTCAAGCTTACTGGCTATTGGGGTAAAGGGCATCGAAGGACGGTTTTATCGTGGTGATACAGTTTCAATTCACTACAATAAAAAAGAAGTGGCGCGTGGAATGATTAACTATGATTTTAAGGAAATGGACCAAATTAAAGGAAAAAAATCCAATGAAATCAGTACTATTTTAGGTTTTGTGCGTGAAGATGAGATCATTCATAAAGACAACTTGGTGGCTTCTCGATGAGTGAATACTTTGATCAAATTCTAACTCAAGCAAAGCAAGCTTCCTTTGATATGGCAAAATTATCAGCCAAAGATCGCAGCAAAATTTTAATGAACATCTCTGGATTTTTAGTTGCTCGCAAACAAGAAATCTTACAGGCCAACCAAATCGATATAGATCGAGCCAAACAAAACAATTTATCCGCGCCCATGGTCAACCGATTAATTCTTACAGATATAAAAATCGATCAACTCGCACAAGATGTAGAAAAAATTGCTCAAATGGCTGATCCTTTAAATCAAGAATTAGAAAAATGGTCAAACCCAACAAACGGACTTCAGTTCTCCAAAGTCTCTGTTCCGATTGGAGTTATTGGAATTATTTATGAGTCACGTCCTAATGTCACTATTGATGCAGCAAGCTTATGTCTTCGCTCAGGCAATGTTTCCATTTTACGGGGAGGCTCTGAGTGTATTGAGACCAATAAAAAATTATACGAATGTATTCAAGAAGCCTTAAAAGATTTGCAACTAAATCCTTATCTTGTTTGCTTTGTGGAGCAAACAGATCGTGCTTATGTCCAAGAGTTACTTCAGGCCGAAGGGAAAGTTGATGTAATTATTCCACGAGGAGGAAAATCGCTTATTCAAACGATCACTGATAACTCTCGAGTTCCTACGATTAAACATTTAGAGGGTATTTGCCATACGATTTGGGATGAAGGTTATCCTAAAGAGCAAGCCCAATCGATTATTCATAATGCAAAACTTCGCAGACCTGAAATATGTGGTGCTACCGAAACATTGCTCATTCATTCTAGTCATTCTGCTGAAGATATCGCGTATGTCTTAGATGATCTGAAATCACAAGGATGTGAGATTATTGGCTGTGAGAAACTAGCTCAACTTTATTCCATCGATCGTCCAGCCGTGGAGGAAGATTGGTCGACGGAGTATCTGGATAAAAAAATATCTGTCAAAATCGTTGATAATATTGAAGAATCAGTTGATCACGTTAATCAATACGCCAGCGGTCACACCGAAAGTTGTTTGACCAATAATAGCCAGTCCATTCAATACTTTTTTCAAAACTGCAAAAGTGCCATCCTCATGCATAATGCTTCCACTCAATTTGCTGATGGGGGAGAGTTTGGCTTTGGAGCAGAGATAGGGATTTCAACCGATAAGCTTCATGTCCGTGGACCGGTGGGAGCCAAACACCTCACGACTTTTAAATACCAAGTAACAGGCAATCATACGACCAGACCCTAATGGATTTTACTCAAACTGCTCTTGAATTAGAAAAGCATCGAGCCTATTTGAATGAAATTTCAAAAGAAGACATTGTTCATATTATTAAGTCTGTCATTTTTCATTTAGAGCAGAAAAAAATCTTTCAAGAAGAAGAGTTAAAAAAAATAAATTTAACAGTTCTGACGAATGAGCCCTTTAATAATCTTTACTTTAAATATAATAAGGAGCGACTTCCTCTGGCTGGAACTATCATCCTACAAGAAAGTGATAATTTAACTTTTACTATTTCTTTGTGCCATCATTTTAAAATGAGAAACGCTCTTATTATTACAGGTTCAAATTCTCAGCAATCGGAAATACTTGATATCTTCTTTCAAACATTAAGTGAAAATCAATTGAAGAGTGATTTCATCAAAATAATTCAATGAATAGGACCGTAGGAATTTATGGGGGGTTCTTTAATCCTTTTCATTTAGGACACCTTCATGTTATTCAATCCTCTCTGGAGCACCTTCAGCTCCAAAAACTCATTACCCTTCCAACTTTTCACAATCCTTTAAAAGAGAATATCAATTCCCTCCATCCTCATGATCAGATAAAACAACTTCGTTCAGAAATTTCCCTGCCGAAAGTGAAAATTTCAGATTTTGAATTTCGCCATCAAACTAAATGTACTGCTGATGTATTAAAAAAAATTCAGTCTCGATGTTCTTTAGACCAATTCTATTTAATTGTAGGATTAGACCAATTAGGTCAATTTCACCGTTGGACGGAATATCAATGGATAATCCAAAATATTAGTATTTGCGTTATTTATAGACCGAGATATGATGAACATATTGAAAATACACACATTCATAAGGAATTTCCCCACTTATTCATGTCTGATTTAACTAAATTTATCAACCATTCTACGCCTTGTTTACATATTCTTAACCTTCCTGGGGTAGACTTATCATCAAGTGAGTTACGAGATTCCTAATCAACACAAAGACCCTGCTGTTCAAGCCATCGTCAATAGCCTTGAGGATAATAAAGCTGAAAACGTCACTGTCATCCCCTTAAAAGGAAAAGCAGAATTTGCTGAATTCATGGTTGTCGCTTCCGGTCGTTCCAATAAACATGTGGACTCCGTCTCGGAGAAAGTTTATCGAGATTTAAAATCTCAAAAGCATTTTGTTCACAAGCCAGAAGGAAAGCCTCTTTGCGACTGGACGGTTATTGATGCAGGTCACGTTTTAGTGCATATTTTTAGAAATGAAGTTCGTGAAGTTTACGATTTGGAAAAGCTTTGGTCTGAAGACTTTACCAATATTAATACGGCCTCTTAAATACAAATCGATGTTAAAGTACATTTTAATTTTTCTTTTCGCCTTTCATGCCCCCTCTAGTTTTGCCGATACTACAAAAGAAACTTATCGCCAACTCAGCATTTTTAATGAAGTATATAACCGAGTCAAAAATCAATATGTTGAAGAACTCACCGACAAAGAGTTAGTGGAAAAAGCATTAAACGGAATGCTTCAAGCTCTTGATCCTCATTCCAGTTATATGAATGAAGAAGTTTTTAAAGAAATGCAGGAAGACACTTCCGGTACCTTTGGTGGACTTGGAATTGAAATTACAACTGATAAAGGATTTATTAAAATCATCTCACCGATTGATGATACTCCAGCATTTGAAGCTGGCATTCAAGCAGGGGATTACATCACTCACCTTAATGGCGAGTCTGTTGTAGATATGAACCTAAAAGAAGCAATTGATATTATGCGAGGGGAAGTAGGAACTTCTATTACCATTACTATTATTCGAGGTTCAGAAGAGCCATTCGATGTTGAACTCATCAGAGATACAATCAAAATGGCTTCTGTAAAGCACCGTGTTTTAAATGATGTTGGTGTTCTTCGTGTTAGTACATTTAATGAGCAAACAACTTCCGGACTCAAAGAAAGTATTCAAGAACTAGAAGAAAGTGAAAATCCACCGATTGGTTATGTGCTTGACCTTCGTAATAACCCAGGAGGTTTACTAACGGAGTCTGTATCCGTTTCTGATGTTTTCTTAGAAGAAGGGGAAATCGTCTCTATTCGAGGTAGAGAGAAAAAAGATGTTCAAGTATTTTCCGCCAAAAAAGGCGATTTAATTAATAAAAAACCCCTAGTGGTATTAATTAATGAGGGTTCAGCATCGGCCTCTGAAATTGTAGCAGGTGCTCTTCAAGATCATGATCGAGCAGTCATCATGGGAATGAAATCTTTTGGTAAGGGGTCTGTGCAAACTATCGTACCTATTGATGGTGGTGCGATACGATTAACCATAGCCAAATACTACACCCCAAGTGGAGACTCAATTCAAGCTGTGGGTATTGAACCTGACGTTGTGGTTCCCAGAGCAGAACTAAATATCATTGATAATTATTTTACCTTCCGAGAGTCTGATTATAAAGACGCTCTGGATAATGAAACTACAGATGGCAGTGAAGAAGAAGCTACATCAACTGATATTTTAGAAAAAGATTATCAGCTCTCTCGTGCTGTAGACGCTGTTAAGACCATTGCTGTTCTTAATTAATGAAAACTAATCCCAAAGACTATCGTCCTAATGTAGGGATGATGATCATCAATCAAAAAAAAGAAATTTTTGTTGGAAAAAGAATTGATCACCCTTCTGAGTTTTGGCAAATGCCCCAAGGAGGAATTGATGCTCAAGAAGTTCCTTCCATTGCCGCTTTAAGAGAAATGGAAGAAGAAGTAGGTATTAAGGAAAATAAAGTAGAGATGCTGACTGAAAGTCAGGACTGGTACTACTACTCTATTCCTAAAGATCTTGCGGAAACCTTATGGAAAGGAAAATATAAAGGCCAACGTCAAAAGTGGTTTTTATATAAATTTAAGGGCACAGACAAAGATATCAATATTCACACAGAACATCCCGAGTTCTCTGATTACAAATGGGTTACCAAAGATTTCTTAGTACCTAATATTGTTCCTTTTAAAAAGGAAATTTACGAAAAACTTTTAGTAGAATTTAAAGATTATTTATAAGAGGGGGAATTAATGACCTGCTCAAAAGTCCCTTGAGCTGACTCATTGCCTTCTAATTCTTGATAGGTTTTAGTCTGTTGATAGTTAGAACTATTCACATCACCTAAAGACTCGATTTGATCAACCAAAACCTCACAAGTCTTATCTTTCAACATCACCAGGCCGCCAGAAACAAAAAAGCTTTCTTGGAGCTGATTATTGGCCATTATTGCCATTTGTCCGGGTCGTAGCGAGCTGATGAAGGGTGAGTGATTTTCCATTGCTGCAAAATCACCCTCCGCTCCTGGCAATACTGCCATTTCAACTTCTTTTTCAAAAATAACTTTTTGAGGTGAGACGACCTTTAAGTTAATCATTCTTACTTAGTCGCTTCCTCAGCCATTTTCTTTGCTTTTTCTAAAGCTTCTTCCATCGTTCCCACCATGTAGAAAGCAGCTTCAGGGATATGATCGTAATCGCCCTTCACTAAGCCTTCAAAGCCTTTGATTGTATCTTCTAAGGAGACGAATTTACCAGGTGAACCTGTAAAGACTTCTGCTACGTGGAATGGCTGACTTAAGAAACGCTGAATTTTTCTAGCACGAGATACAACTAACTTATCTTCTTCCGATAATTCATCCATACCCAAGATCGCAATGATATCCTGAAGACTCTTATAAGTTTGAAGAGTTTTTTGAACATCACGAGCTACTTGATAGTGCTTTTCACCTAAAGTTCTGGGTTCCAAAATTCTCGAAGTAGAGTCTAGTGGATCCACCGCAGGGTAAATTCCTAATTCTGCAATTGAACGGTTCAACACGGTTGTTGCATCCAAGTGAGAGAATGATGTCGCTGGCGCAGGGTCTGTTAAGTCGTCAGCTGGAACATAAATCGCTTGAACGGATGTAATCGAACCTTTGTTCGTAGTTGTAATTCTTTCCTGAAGGGCACCCATGTCCGTGGCTAGGGTTGGTTGATATCCCACCGCTGATGGAATACGTCCAAGAAGCGCCGACACCTCAGAACCAGCCTGAGTAAAACGGAAGATGTTATCAACGAAGAATAACACGTCTTGGTTTTCTTCATCACGGAAATATTCTGCCTGTGTTAGACCAGAAAGAGCAACACGCGCTCTTGCTCCTGGAGGCTCGTTCATCTGACCGTAGACGAGAGACACTTTTGAAGATCCACCATCTAAGTTGATAACACCAGACTCGATCATTTCATGATAAAGGTCATTACCTTCACGAGTACGCTCTCCCACACCGGCAAACACTGAGTATCCACCGTGGGCTTTCGCAACGTTGTTAATTAATTCCATGATGAGCACGGTTTTTCCCACACCGGCACCACCAAATAGACCAATTTTACCACCTTTTGCGTATGGAGCGAGCAAATCGATAACTTTAATACCGGTAACCAGTACCTCGGTCTCAGTGGATTGGTCAACAAACTCAGGAGCAGATCTGTGAATAGGAAGAGTTTTCTTTGACTCAATGGGTCCACGTTCATCGATGGGCTCACCGATCACGTTCATAATTCGTCCAAGCGTTTCAGGTCCAACAGGAACGGAAATAGGGTTTCCATCATCTTGAACTTCTTGGCCACGCTGGAGGCCTTCCGTAGCATCCATCGCAATAGTTCGAACCGTGTTCTCTCCTAAGTGCTGGGCTACCTCTAAAATTAATTTTTGATCACCCACATTCGTTGATAGGGCGTTCATGATAGGGGGTAATTCTCCTTCAAAGGCGACGTCGACCACAGCCCCTAATACTTGCGTGACTTTTCCTGCCTTGTTACTTGCCATTTGTTGCTCCTTTCCTAAACAGCTTCTGCTCCCGAAATAATTTCGATAAGTTCTTTTGTAATAAATGCCTGTCTTGTTCGATTATAAGTTAGAGTTAATCGATCAATCATATCACCGGCATTTCTTGTTGCGTTATCCATAGAAGTCATTCTCGCTGCATGCTCAGATGCAGAACTTTCCAGAATACTTCTGTAAATTTGTGTTAAAAAGTTTCGAGGTAATAAATACTCGAGTAATTCATTTTTATCAGGTTCAAACTCAAAAACCGCATTGCTTGTCTCTACTTCTTCTGAAGAGTCCTCTTCATCATTTGCCATTGGGATAATGGACTGATAAGTCGGCTCTTGGGCAATAGCAGATACGAATTTATTGAAGAGAATAGAAACTTCATCGACTTCTTTTGCCTCGAAAAGTTCAACAATTTTATTCTTAATTTCCTCAGCCACTTGAATTTGACGATCATTGGATGTGAGGTCTTCAAAATTAGCAATCACATCGATTTCAGCACGACGATAAAAACTCGCCGCCTTCTTTCCAACAGTTAAAAGTTTGACAGTTTTTCCTTTAGCCTGTTGTTCTGCAATCCAAGTTTTAGCATTACGGAATAGATTAGAGTTAAATCCTCCACATAGTCCTCTATCTGAAGAATTCACAATCAGTAGAGTTGTTTGAGGGTTTTCTCGACCTGTTAAAATCTCTGGTAAATCAGAGCTATTGGAGTTTTTACCTGCTAAAGAAGAAAGAATAAAAGCCAGACTATCCGCATAGACGCGAGAAGACTCAGCAAGTTCTTGCGCACGACGGAGCTTACTGGCAGCCACCATTTTCATCGCCGAGGTAATTTTTCTCGTCGACTTAACGCTTGAGATTCTATTCTTTAATTCTTTTAAACTGGGCATTAACTAAAATTAGCTGTGAATTTTTCTAGATAAGCTTCAATCTTCTGATCGCTCTCATCGCTAAAGTTACCAGTGTTATTGATTTCATCAAAGATATCTCCATGCTCGGCACGAAGACCTTCAAGGAACTTTAATTGGAAGTCAGAAATCTTTGCAGTATCAATTTTATCTAAGAAACCACGCACACCTGAGTAAATACTGAGAACCTGATCGGCTACAGACATTGGTACATACTGATCTTGTTTTAAAAGTTCAGTTAATCTCTCACCACGAGCTAGCAACTGTTTTGTTGAAGCATCAAGATCAGAAGCAAACTGAGAGAATGCCGCCATCTCACGATACTGAGCAAGTTCCAATTTAATTTTACCTGCTACTTTTTTCATTGCTTTCGTTTGAGCAGCTGAACCCACACGGCTAACAGATAGACCCACGTTAATCGCAGGACGAATACCTGAGAAGAACAATTCTGTTTCTAAGAAAATCTGACCATCCGTAATAGAAATAACGTTCGTTGGAATAAACGCCGATACGTCACCTGCCTGAGTTTCAATCACAGGAAGAGCTGTTAAGCTACCGCCACCGTTTGCATCGCTCATTTTTGCTGCACGCTCTAAAAGACGAGAATGAAGATAGAAAACGTCACCCGGGAACGCTTCACGTCCTGGCGGTCTTCTCAAAAGAAGTGACATCTGACGATAGGCAACTGCTTGCTTTGATAAATCATCATAAACGATTAAACCGTGCATTCCATTATCACGGAAAAATTCACCCATTGAGCATCCTGCATATGGTGCAAGGAACTGAAGAGGAGCTGGATCGGAAGCAGAAGCTGCTACCACGATAGTGTATTCCATCGCGCCATTCTCTTCGAGAGTCTTCACCACCTGAGCTACAGTTGATCTTTTCTGACCAATCGCAACATAAATACAATAAAGCTTTTTCGACTCATCATCAGACTGATTGATCTCTTTTTGGTTGATAATAGTGTCGATTGCGACCGCAGTTTTACCTGTTTGTCTATCACCAATGATCAATTCACGCTGACCTCGTCCGATCGGAACGAGTGCATCAAGAGCTTTTAGGCCTGTCTGCATAGGCTCGCCCACACTTTGTCTTGGAATAATTCCTGGTGCTTTTACCTCAATACGACGTGATTCACTACTTTGAATAGGTCCTTTACCATCAATAGGATTACCGAGCGCATCGACTACTCGTCCTAATAAACCTTTACCAACAGGAACTTCCACAATCTTTTGTGTTCTTTTAACTGTATCGCCTTCTTTAATACCTCTATCATCACCAAAAATAACGATACCTACATTATCTTCTTCTAAGTTAAGCGCCATTCCTTGAACGCCGCCTGCGAATTCTACCATTTCACCGGCTTGTACATTATCTAAGCCGTATACTTGAGCAACTCCGTCACCAACCTTCAGCACAGTTCCGACTTCGGAAATGTCTGCTTGGCTTTCAAAGTTGTTTATCTGATCTCTGATGATAGAAGAGATCTCCGATGCTTTAATTGACATTAAATGTCTCCTTTCACGTTATTGGTAAATTTGGATACTTGGTTAGCAATACTTAAATCGATCATCTTTGAACCGATTACTACAGTCATACCCCCAAGTAGAGATTTGTTTATTTGAAATTCTAAATTTAATTTCGAACCATATTGGTTGTGCAGTAAATCTTGTATATTTTTTTTTGTTGCTTCATCAATGGCATGAGCAGTTGTGACCTTGGCTTTTTGGTAACCTCTTTTTTCAAAAAGAACATCTTGGAACTCTTGCAAAACACTGGAGAAAAGGTTTAAGCGTTTATTTTTTTTGAGAGTATTGACCAGACCTCCTAAAATTTTTTGAGAGGATAGCCCCTCGACAATCTTCATCAAAATATTGGCTTTCAGTTCGTTCTTGGTCAATGGTGATTTCAAAAGAGTATCTAATTCCGCACTTTCGCTAATAACTCCGCTCAACGATTGAGCGTCCGCCAATAAGGCGTCGAGTTGTTCGTTTTGGACCGTATCAAAAAGGGCTACGGCATATCTTTTAGATGCTATTTTATTGCTCATATTATTAAGTAATCCGGCTTTTTTACCACATCATGCGGTTGAATGAGAACATACAAATGACGCATCAAGCAATTGATAGGGGATCAATATCAATATGCAAAAAACGTTTATTTTTCGGGCTTAATTGAGACAAAAGCTTAGAAATTTTACTACTTAATTGAGCATAGGATGTTTCTTTAAAGTAAAAATTCTCTTGATAGTGGTTTTTTTTGTAAGGAATCAAAGAAGGGGTAGGTCCCAGCACTCCTAGTTGGAGTTTTTTGGAGGTTTCCAAGATTTCTAAACAGATCGAGCGTAACTCCGGGTAATTTGGGTGGACCAATTGTAGTTGGGCAATTTTAGCATAAGGAGGAAGATGGCTTTGTTTTCTTCGCTCTAACTCATTTTTAATAAAGTTCTCTCTATTTTGATCTTTGATGCTTTGAAAAATTGGATGCTGAGGACTATAGGTTTGGATAAGCACCTTTCCTCTTTCCCCCTCACGACCAGATCGGCCAGCAACCTGTTGCAGTAATTGATAGGTTTTCTCCATCGCACGAAAGTCAGGACTAAATAAACTCGAGTCCCCATCAATAATATTGACTAACTTCAGATTAGGAAAATGAAAGGACTTCCCAATAATTTGCGAACCTATAAGTAAATTGGTTTCTTGTTCGAAAATTTTTTCCATCATCAGTTTTTTATTTTTTTTTGAGCTGAGTGTATCACTAGAGAAAACCTGACTTTGGTATCCTGGAAACAATCGCATCACTTCTTCTTGAAGTCGCTCCAGACCAATACCTAAAGAAACAAATTTATCAGAGGAGCACATTTTACAGATTTGTTGAGGATCATAAAAACTCGAACAGTGATGACAAATCAGTCGATCAATTTTTTTATGATAAACTAGATTCACAGCACAGTGTTGACATTGGATTGCTGTATGGCAACTCACACAAATTTTTGTAGGAGCATATCCTCGACGATTTAAAAAAAACAAAACTTGTCCTTTGCTTTTTAAAACTGACATGGTCTCGTCATAAATTTCTTTAGAAATCCAACTTTTGGAACTGGGTCGATGAATGTTCATATCAATTACAGAAATTTGAGGTAATGCTGTTTGATGAAACTGCTGAGTTAAATGATGAGCAGTAATTTTTTGATTTTCAGAATTATACAAGCTCTCAAGTGAGGGTGACGCGCTCACCAATGCGCAAATACTCTGAGAACATTTAGCTTTATAAATCGCCATATCTCGAGCATGGTATCGAGGTCCCTCTTCTTGTTTATAAGAAGAGTCGTGTTCTTCATCGCAAATCAACATTTGTAAGTTTTCAAATGGTAACAGGACAGCTGATCGAGCGCCCACGATAACGCACGGCTCTCCTTTTAATAAAGATTGTAAAATTCTACTCTTTTGGGATCGGGTTTGTTTGGAATGCCATACAAAAGGCTCACATCCAAAATAGCTTTTAAACCGTTTTATCCATTCCTCGGTGAGCGCTATTTCAGGTAATAAAACAAGGGATTGTCCACCTTGCATCAAAGTTTCTTCAATTAATTTTAAATATAATTCTGTTTTCCCAGAGCCTGTGACGCCATCAATCAAATGAGTTTTAAAACCTTGTTTTTTGATTTGCCATATATCATCAAAAATTTTTTGCTGTTCTTGATTTAATTTGATTTCTTTTTGCATTTGATGAAAAAGAAAATTTTTTGAAGTCAAAGATATTTCTTTTGAGTCCAGGAGCTCTTTGAATTGTTTGGGTTTTAATTCAAAGGTATTAGTTAAGTCTTTTTGTGAGGAAAAAGTTTTTCCTTTGTAACTCAAAAAACTTTTATGTTGCGTATCTGGATATTGTTGAATAGCCATTTTAAAAACCATCCCTAAATCAATAAAGTAGTGACTCGAGAGATATTGATAAAAATTTAAATTTTCTTGATTAATTGAGTGAGCATAAGTCTTTTGAATTTTTAAAATTTTTTTTACATCGAAAGTAATATTCTCAACCTTAGTCTCAGATAAAATAACTCCTGTAGCAGTTTTTTTTCTTAAAGGAATTTGAACAATCGATCCAAGAGGAATTTGTTCATTTGATTGATAAGATAAACCCTCATTAATCTGGCTGAGAGGGATAACTTCATAATAATAAGGCATTTTTTAAATTCGATTCTTACTTATAATATAATGAAATGAATTTTACAGAACTCCTAGAACATTCAAATGTTGATAAGTCTGTCATCGATGATTTTCAAGGTTGGCTGTTTCACCTCAAAGATATCAAAGGCTATTCAGAAAATACCTATCATTCGTACTGTTATGATATTTGTGATTTTTTAATCTTCTATCAGTTCTACCATCAAGAACCTTTAACTCATGGAATTCTACAAAACTTGAGTCTTCAAACTTTTCGAGCCTGGGTAGCCGATATGGCTGCTCCTCGAGAATACAATAATGTTTACAAAAAACCCCTCTCTGCAAGATCCCGTCGTAGATCGATCAGCTCGTTAAAAAGCTTTTTAAAGTTCTCCTCTTCAAAAATTGAAGGTTACAAATTTGGATATGCTGAAATACAGCTTTTAAAAAATCCAAAAATTCCAAAATCTCTACCGAAGCCTATTTCGGAGGAGCAAATAGATCAGCTTATGGAGGAACTGGTCAAAATATCGAAAAAAAGCTGGGTGCAAAAAAGAAATTTAGCCCTTCTCTATTTACTTTATGGTTGTGGATTGCGAATAGCTGAGGCCTTATCCATTACAAAAAATCATTTAACGGAAAAGGAATCAATCACAGTAATGGGCAAAGGGAATAAAGAAAGAATGATTCCTATGTTAGATATTGTTTATCAATCAGTCGAAAATTATTTACAAGAACTGCCTCACGACTTGAAACCTAATGAGCCTATTTTCGTTGGAGATAGAGGAGCACCTCTGAAGGCATCGGCTTTTCAAAGGGATTTGAAACAGGCTCGAATTAATTTAGGACTTCCCAATACAACAACGCCTCATGCACTTCGACATAGTTTTGCAACGCACCTTCTTAAAAACGGTGGTGACTTACGAGTAATCCAAGAACTCTTAGGACATAGCTCTTTGTCCACGACTCAAATTTATACAGAAGTCGATGATGTTAGTTTAGAGAAAACTTACAGAGAAAAAAATCCCAGCAAGTAATTTACTTATTTCCTTTAACGATGAAATGAGGATTTAAAATATTATCTTTTTGATAAATCAGTCTGTTGCCATCGGCATCTAGCACAGAACCTCCCGCACCTTCAACGACTGCTTGGGCAGCGGCGGTATCCCATTCTGAAGTAGGAGCAAAACGAGGATAAACATCAGCCTTACCCTCCGCAACCATACAAAATTTAATAGAGCTACCTGACTGAAGTAATTCATATTTAGGAAATTGAGAGATATATTTTTTTGTCTCTTCGTTTAAATGACTTCGACTGGCAACTATTCGGATAGGATCAGAAACTGATGATGTTTGTATCTGTTCTACGATTGAATTTTTTATTTTATAAGAATTTTTATTTATGCCTCCAACATAAAGAGTTTTCATCATAGGAGAATAAACATAGCCCTCTACAGGATATCCATTTTCAATTAAAGCTATGTTGACTGTAAATTCCCCATTCTTATTAATAAATTCCTTTGTTCCATCCAGAGGATCAACTAACCAATATTTGGCAGCTTTGGTATTAATATCATCTGACTCCTCAGATATAATTGGGTACCCAGATGATTGAAGACATTCACTAATAATCTGATGAGAAGCCAAATCAGCTTTAGTTAAGGGGCTATTGTCATCTTTAATTTGTACGTCGATATTAAAATCCTCATAAATTTCCATAATTTTTTGACCACAATGCTCTAAACAAGGGATGATTTGATCAACTAATTCAAAATGTCGTAATTTGTTATAAATTTCCATTTTTGACTAAATAAATAATTTTTCTATATACATTTAAATAAATTTTAGTAAATTTGCGCAAATACGTCATAAAGCTATATTATTATGAATCCTACTTTATTTTATAACAATAACCCATCATTAAAACATCCGGCTTGGGATGCTGATAGCCATTTTAAATATTTAGCCCAAAAGAAAGTTTTTAAAACTAAACGCTCCTATGAAAGATGGGTAGAAAAAGAAAATTTCCTTCCGAACAATATTGATCTTGAAAATTACACAAACACTCTCAGTGAAAGTATTAATTCCTTAATTCAAAATTACTTTATTCAAGAATATGAAAGACAAAGAAAATTAATTTTATTTATTCAATTCTTTGAAAGTAAAAATAACAAATTTATTTTTGCTAATGATCGTCGAAAAGGACGACTTTGGGTTAAGGTGAAGTCCAATAAGATAGAAGATATTTATGAGGGAATAAAATACTTATCAAAACTTCGAAAAAAAAATATTGTGCTTTTCCCTCATCAGGAATTACTTCCAAAATTTCAAGACTTTAAATTTCCAACGACCAAAAACAAATATCAATTAGAATTTCCTCATCATATTTTTCAAGCTACAGAAGTTGACGCAACAAAAACAACATTTACAAAAAGTTTTAGTCTTAAACAAAATAGTTACCTCTCAGACTTAGAAGCAGAAAGTATTCATATAATCAGAGAGGTTGTAAGCGAAACCAAAAACCCCGTGATGTTGTATTCAGTGGGCAAAGATAGCTCGGTGATGCTTCATTTAGCTCAGAAAGCTTTTTATCCCAGCCCTCCTCCTTTCCCATTAATGCATGTGGATACAAGATGGAAATTTAGAGAAATGTATTTATTTCGAAATTGGATGGCTCAAAAATCTAATATGAAACTCATCACTCATATTAATCCAGAGGGAGTGAAATCTAATATTAATCCTTTTGATCATGGATCCTCTGTTCATACAGACATCATGAAAACACAAGGCCTCAAACAAGCATTGGATCAGTATCAATTTGATGCTGCTTTTGGAGGTGCTCGAAGAGATGAGGAAAAGTCTCGTGCTAAAGAGAGAATTTTTTCTTTTCGTACATCTTCTCACCAGTGGGATCCCAAAAATCAACGACCAGAGCTTTGGAGCTTATACAATGCTAAGGTCAATAAATCCGAGAGTATAAGGGTGTTTCCCTTATCCAATTGGACTGAATTAGATATTTGGCAATATATCTATCAAGAACAAATCCCTATTGTCCCTCTTTATTTTGCCAAAACTAGACCTGTGATTAATCGTGATGGTATGCTGATTATGGTCGATGACAATCGTCTAAATTTACAGCCCCATGAAAAAATTGAATTAAAAAAGATACGTTTTCGAACATTAGGTTGTTATCCCCTCACCGGTGCCATTGAGTCCGATGCAGATAGTTTAGAAAGTATTGTCTTAGAATTACTTCAATCGAAAACCTCTGAGCGTCAAGGAAGAGCGATTGATGCAGACTCCAGCAATTCGATGGAAAAGAAAAAACTAGAGGGTTATTTTTAATGAAAAATTCAACAGCCATTAATCAGTATCTCAAAGAACAAGCATCTCTTGATCTTCTTCGTTTTATCACTTGTGGATCTGTCGATGATGGAAAGAGCACTCTTATTGGAAGAATGCTTTATGAGTCTCAAATGATATTTGATGATCAAGTTGCTTCTTTAAAAAAAGACTCTCAAAAACATGGCACTCAAGGTGAAGACATTGACTTCGCTTTACTCGTGGATGGTCTATCTGCTGAACGTGAACAGGGAATTACTATTGATGTTGCCTATCGTTTTTTTTCGAGCAGTAAAAGAAAATTTATAGTAGCAGATACTCCAGGTCATGAACAATACACACGCAACATGGCTACGGGCGCTTCCACGGCTGACTTAGCTATCTTGTTAGTAGACGCTCGAAATGGTGTCATGACTCAAACCAAACGTCACTCTTTCATTGTTTCTCTTTTAGGAATTAAAAAAGTTATTTTAGCTATTAATAAAATGGATTTAGTGAATTACGATCAAAAAACCTATCAACAGATAGATCAACATTATCGAAGCTTTGCAAAAAATTTAAATTTTGATCATATTCAAAGTATACCCATCTCTGCTCTTAAAGGTGATAACGTTTATGAGAAGTCTACAACGATGAAGTGGTATACTGAACAGACTCTTTTTAGTTACTTAGAGACTGTTAAAGTTACTTCCGCAAAGTCTTCTAAATTTATTTTACCTGTTCAAAGAGTGAATCGACCTAATTTAGATTTTCGTGGGTACTCAGGGACTATTGCCTCCGGTAATATCAAGGTGGGAGAAGAAATTCGCACCGTTCCATCCAATCAAAAAGCTAAGGTAAAAGAGCTATTTATCGGTGATAAATCAATAAAATCATCATCTAATAAACAAAGCATTACCCTGACCTTAAATAAAGAGATCGATATATCTCGTGGAGATATTATTTGTAAAAAAGACTCAATTGTGGAGAGCGCTGATCAGTTTAATATTAATATGATTTGGATGTCAGAGGAAAATTGCTTTCCTGGAAGATCTTACATTGCCAAAATTCATAATAACTCCAGCACTGTTAAAATATTAGATATCAAAAAAATATACAACGTTAATACATTAGAACATTCTCCAGGAAAACAATTAGAACTAAATGATGTTGCAGAGGTAACTGTTTCCCTCAATAAAAATGTTCCTTTCATGTCTTATCAAGAAAATAAAAATATGGGCTCGATGATTATTATCGATCCTATCAGCAATCAAACGATAGGTGTGGGGATGATTAATTTTGCACTGCGTCGTGCACAAAACATTCATTTACAATCACTCAGCATCACAAAAGAATTAAGAGAAAAAATGAATGGGCACAAAGGTCAAGTGCTTTGGCTTACTGGACTATCGGGTTCTGGTAAGTCGACAATCGCCAATGCTTTAGAGAAACAATTATATGCAGAAGGAAAAAAAACCTATGTACTAGATGGTGATAATATTCGTCATGGCCTCAATAAGGATCTTGGTTTTACCGATAAAGATCGTGTAGAAAATATTCGACGTGTAGCTGAGGTTGCGAAATTAATGTGCGATGCAGGTTTGATTGTTATCACTGCTTTTATTTCTCCTTTCCGCACAGAAAGAGAGATGGCACGTTCATTATTTCAATCTGACGAGTTTAAAGAAATATTTATCTCCACTCCTTTAAAAATTGCTGAGCAGCGAGACCCTAAAGGCTTGTATAAAAAAGCTCGAAGTGGAGAAATTCCAAACTTTACTGGAATTAATAGTCCTTATGAGAAACCCATAAAACCGGAATTAACCATCGACACTTCAAAGACTTCGATCACTCAAAGTGTTAAGAAAATTTTGGAAATAATTACTTAAGTTTAATTTCGACAAGTTCGAATTTTTGCATATCAAAAGCAATATCCTCAAAGATTGTCTCTTGATAATTTTTTTCGGGGTTAAGGGAAAACCCATAGGGCTCTAAAGGCTCTCCTTTAAAATCAAGAGTGAACTCTCCATTTCCATCAGTATCTTGGAAGGCAAATAAACCGATCACAATATGGGGAAATGCTTTAAGACTAATATTAAGAAAGCTATTTACATCATTTTCTTGAACCATGAATAATGGAGCTGATTTATCATCAAAATAGAATTTTCGATCATATCCCCAGACATAAATGGGGCTAGTGGCACTCTCAAATCCAGTCACTTTCACCTCTAAATGGCTAGAATATGAAGTTTTTATGACAAAAAAGCATTGAAAAATAATGAAAATAATAACTTTTAGAGATGATGCGGCAAAACTGTGCATAACTTGTACGAGATTAGTATTTTTTTCTCAAATATGCACTGAAAGTTTCAAATTATGAATAATTATTCAAAAATTTTATAAATTATCGCCATAAATCTCGATTCTAGGGGAAAAAGTCAAATTGTATTTTTACATAATTAAAATTAATTATTAAAGATTCCTACATTACTGTGGATAACTCTGTGAAAAAGTCTAAAAGTAAGGTTCAAAATATGAAAAAAGGCTATCTTATTGTCAGAATAAATATCAGTGATACTGAATTATTCAAGCAATACCCTCCTTTGTCCACGAAAGCAGTAGAAAAATTTGGGGGAAAGTACTTAATTCGCGGAGGAACGTTTGAGGTTGTTGAAGGCAAATGGCCTGCTGAGAGAACCACAGTGGTGGAGTTCGAAAGTTTTGATAAAGCTAAGGAGTTTTATAATTCTTTAGAGTACAACGAAGCGAAAAAAGTCAGACAAGAAAGTGCTGATACAGATTTCATTTTGATTGAAGGCTACTAACTTTTTTTAAAAAAGTTTTCTGCTAATTTTAATTTTTCTTTTTTCTTCTCTAAAAGCAATGAAAGCATTTCAATTTCTTGTTGATGCTCCTTAATCATTTTTTCAATTTCCTCAACACTGAGATCGTCTAGGTCAATTGGCTTTTCTTTTTTGGGTTCTTCTTCATCAAACATTTGTTCGATATCCTTGATTAGTCCAAAGAATAGGAAAGAAACTCTCTTCTAATTCGTTTGAATTTAATTTTTTATATTTTTTATAAATTCTAGCGGTTCCACCAATGTTTGTTGGATGAAATTCTGCATCGGAGGGGACACAATGTGCAACTACGGCTCTTCGATTATCTTGACTGGTATTAATACCTGATCCATGCCAGGTGTATCCATGGTGAAATGCAACGCCCCCTGCTGGAACCTCTACATATTGAATTTCTATCTGCTTATTATTTTGTTCAGCAAAATTGACTAATTCCTTTTTGTAATCATCCGGTGAATGAAATTGTCCTCGAGGTGGAGTTAATCCCCATAAGTGAGAACCTTTAACATATTCTAGTGTACCTTTTTCTTGTGATACATGATCCAAGGGCATCCAACAGGTCATCATCGTTTGGGGAGATATCCAATCATCATAGGCAGCGTCTTGATGGTATGCTAAAGTTTTTCCTCCAGGGGGTTTCCATAAAACATTATCTTGCAGTAGTCTTGATCCGCTCCAATTCATCAGCTCCGCACAAGCCTTACCCAAAACTTCATGACATACTAGATCCTTAATGGAATTATCAGCTTTCCAAGCATTACAAATTTGACGAGTAACATTTTCTGGATCCCGTCCCTGTTTCCAATTCCACTCATCTGGCTCAATTCCAGTTTCAAAGTCGCCAGAAAAAAGCTTAGGAAATTTTTCAGTTAAATGAGGTATCAATTGATGATCTAAAAAATTTTCTAAAATTAAAAAGCCATCTTCTTGAAATTGTTTCTTTAAATCTTCTGTTAAATCAAATTTAATCATGTTGCCCTAAACCCCTTAATCTTTAGCTTTTTGGTAATGATTTTCAATGAGTTTGACAGCCTTATATAAATCATCTTTTGTGACACCTGTGGCCCATTGAAGACGATCATATTCATATAAATCATTTTCAACAAAATACGGGGAAGCTAATTTTCTAATCATTTGATCAAGAAAAATTAAATCTCTTTTTTTCATAAAAAAATTTTAATCTAATATTCCAACTAAATAAATTGACATTTTGGAGCAGATTTTTGATAATCACGCATGTCAAAAAAAATTATCATTTTAATTCTTTCTTCATTTTTATTTACTGGATGTGCAACCGTAAGTGAAAAAGCTAATAGCGCGTACGATTATGTGGCTGGTGGTATTTCAAAAGGTTACAACTCAGTTAAAGATGCAGTTACCGGTGGTGACAAAGAATAAACCTAGTTAATGAAAATTCCAAAACTCCACAAAGTGGGAATGGGAGGAAGGTTCATAATAGGCATCAACCTTTTTCTAATGGCCTTAGTATTAGGAATAATTGGTTTTAATTATTTTTTCTAGTTAACTTTGAAATTTTTATCTCTTCAACATATAGCAATAGAAGATCCAGGAACTTTTAAAGATTTCCTTTTAGAAGACGGTCATTCTCTGACGACAATTCAACTTGATGAAGGAGATGATATACCTTCAAACCTAGATGAATTTGATGCCATGCTTTGCATGGGTGGTCCCATGGACACCCATATGGAACAAGAATATCCTTGGCTCATTCCTGAAAAAAAAGCAATAGGTGAATATGTTTTAAATTTAGAAAAGCCTTTTTTAGGATTTTGCTTAGGTTGTCAATTATTGGGTGAAGTACTTGGAGGACAAGTAGTAAAATCAAGTCCTTCAGAAATTGGAGTGTTAGATATTCACTCTCAAGAAGATATCAAAATAGATCCGCTTTTTAATTTTTTGCCTCAATCTTTTAAAGCTTTGCAATGGCACTCATATGAAGTTGCTGGATTAGAAAATAATAAGGACGTATCTGTTTTAGGCTCATCGCCCACAACTAAATATCAAATATTTGGTTATAAAAAATTTGCCTACGGAATTCAATTTCATGTTGAGATACGTAATACTACCGTTGATGATTGGGCAGCAGTTCCAGAGTATAAAAATGCTTTAGAACAGTCTCTTGGATCTGATGCTCTTCCAGAAATGAAAAATGCTGTAAATGCTGAAATTTCAATAATGCAAGATCAATGCAAAATGCTTTATCAAAATTTTTTAAAAATTATTAGTGACTAATCATAAATACCAAAAGCAAGGGAATTAGAGAAAAACTTACATATTTCATTTCATACTTATTATATAAGAAGAATAATCCTAGAATGCTGAAGATCATTGACCCAAAAGATAGCGTCCATGAATTACCATCGTACAATTGAAAAAAACCTCTTAAAAGAAACAAAGTAAAAATTAAATATAAAATATTTCTCATAGGAGTTTATTATTTGTCTAAAAAGGATATAAATCAACCACGGTTCTGTGGTGAAACGGATATCACACTTGACTACGGATCAAGAATTCAGGGTTCGAATCCTTGCAGAACCGCCATTCTAAATTTCCAGATTATCAATTAATCGAACACCGCTTTTATAAATTGCGTAGAACAACCTAGCCCCAACCAAACTGCCTTCTAAACTCATATTAGACGCATTCCTAAATTCAAAATAATCAAATTTTTCATAAGATTTTATAAACTCATTAGCTTTTTTATTAGCTTCGATTAAATCTGCTTTTTTATCTAAATGAGAAATAAATTGAATAACCTCTTTTTGAAATGAGATAAATTCTGTCATTTGCTTTTTGCTGAGCTTGCTATTGCGAGATGATAAGGCAATTCCTTCATCTGACCGGACAGTAGAAACAGGAACTAACTTTAAATTTGGAAAATTTTCTTTAATTAAATTTTCAACAATTTTTAGTTGCTGAAAATCTTTTTCACCAAAGTAAACTTTGTCACTTTCAATAATACTGAATAATCGATTGAGAACAGTAACAACCCCATCAAAATGACCAGGTCGATATTGATCACATAAAATATTTTTAAAATGAGAATTTTGAATAGATTTATATTCTTTCGGGTAAATTTCTCCAGCGCTTGGTTCAAAAATTATATCGACATTGTGTTTCTCACAAAAATTATAATCATCTCCTTTATTTCTTGGATACGCTTCAAAATCTTGAGCATCATTAAATTGCTTTTCATTGATAAAAATAGATATGATGGTTTTTTGATTATCATTACGGGATTTTTCTATAAGAGATCCATGACCGTCATGAAGAGCACCCATTGTAGGAACATATCCGATGGAGTACCCTTTATCCCTATAGGCATTTAAATAAGTTTGAAGGTTGTAAATATCTTTGATTATCAACATATTGGTATTTTATTTATTGACTTCATATCAATAATTGTTAAATGTATGAACACTTTTTTAAAGGCACATAATAATGAAAAGAACTTATCAACCAAGTCAACTCGTAAGAAAAAGAAGACACGGGTTCCGTTCCAGAATGGCTACTGTCGGTGGTCGTAAAGTTATTAATGCTAGAAGAGCTAGAGGCCGAGCAAAATTATCTGCTTAGTACTTGAGACTTCCCACTCTAAAAAAATCCTCAGAATTCTCTCAAATTCGAAATAAAGGAACTTTTTACAAAAGCCCAAATTTTAATGGTTTTCTTTTAAAAGATTCTACGACTGAAAAATTCGTGTTAGGTATTGTAGCCAGTAAAAGACTGGGGAATGCAGTAGAAAGAAACCGCGCCAAACGCCGAACTCGTGAGGCAATTCGTACATCTGCTTTAATAAACTCCCTTAATCAAGTGAAATTTGTGTTAATATTAAAAAAAACAATCTTGAAAGTACCTTTTATTGATTTAAAACAGGATATTGAAAAATTTTTATCAAATGATTAAACGCCTTCTCAATATATGGAAAACTCTTTTTATACTTCCTATAAAGTTTTACCAAATAGCAATCTCTCCAATGTTGCCGAACACTTGTCGACACCTTCCGACTTGTTCCGAATACACAATTGAGGCTATTAAAACGCATGGTGTTTTTAAGGGGATTACCAAAGGAGCTTATCGTATACTTAGATGCAATCCATTAGGTTCTTCGGGATACGACCCTATTAAAAAATAAAATGGAAAATCAAAAAAATTTATTTCTAGCTATCATTATTTCGATGGCAATTATCTTTGGATTTCAGCTCTTAGTACCTCAACCGGAAAGAACTCCCATCACAGAAGAGAACGATGCACAGGAATCTGTTAGTCTAGATATTCAGGGTACCAATTCGACTATTTTACTTGATCGAGATCAAGTGCTGGAAGAAACAGTTAGAGTTACTTTTGATAATTCTAAAATAAAAGGTTCCATTAACTTGGAGGGAGGCTTTATCGATGATCTAGTCTTAGAAGAGTATAGAGAAACTCTTGATCCTACGTCAGATTTTATTGGTTTTTTAAATCCCCTAGGATCAGAAGATGCCTACTATCTTGATACCGGTTGGGTCAGTCCAGATAGCTCCATAGAATTACCTGGTAATAAGTCTAAATGGACTGCAGATAAATCCTCTATTGGAATTAACGATCCGGTCAAAATAACTTGGACCAATTCACAAAACATCACGTTTGAAAAAATTATAACTCTGGATGAACATTATCTATTTAGCGTTGATCAAAGAGTCATTAATAACTCTGATAAATCCTTTGATTTATATCCTTTTGGTCTATCGAAAAGACAAGGCCTCCCTGAAATGCAAAACTTTTTTATTCTTCATGAAGGGCCCCTATCTGTTACCGATGGAGTATTAGAGGAGTATGATTATGATGACTTAAAAGAAAAACAAAAAATCAAATTAAATTCTGTTGGTGGATGGATAGGCATGACCGATAAGTACTGGCAGACAGCTATCATCCCAAATCAAAATGAACCTATTCAGCAAACCTATAGCTATAGTTTTGTTGAAAATATTGATAACTTTCAAACAGATTTAGTAGGAGCCAAAATTGTTGTGGGGAATGGAGATAATATTTCTCATAATCTCAAGCTTTTTGCTGGTCCAAAGATCGTTAGTGTTATTGAGCAGTATATGGATGAGTATGGCGTCCAAGAGTTTGATCGCTCAGTTGATTTTGGCTGGTTCTACTTTTTAACCAAACCAATTTTCCATGTTTTAGAATTTATTTTTGGTTACGTTGGTAATTTTGGTTGGGCTATTATTATATTTACACTCTTAATGAGAATATGCTTCTTCCCCTTGGCTCAAGCATCATTCAAGTCCATGGCCAAAATGAAAAAATTAGGTCCTGAACTACAAAGATTAAAAGAACAGTACGGCGATGATCGAGCCGGAATGCAAAAAGAAATGATGGCTTTATATAAACGAGAAAAAGCAAATCCGATCGCAGGTTGTCTTCCTATTTTATTACAAATACCTGTTTTCTTTGCTTTGTATAAAGTTTTGTTTGTAACAATTGAAATGAGACACGCGCCTTTTATTGGCTGGATCCATGATCTCTCTGCGCCAGATCCTTTGGGACTATTAACTCTTTTTGGTTTTGTTGATTGGAGCGTTCCAGGAATTCTTCAATTATTTAATATTGGTATTTGGCCCATCCTCATGGGAATTTCAATGTTCCTCCAGCAAAAACTAAACCCCGCACCAGTAGATAAGATGCAAGCAAAAATATTTATGTTTTTACCAATTGTCTTTACTTTTGTTTTAGGTGGTTTTGCAGCTGGATTAGTAATCTATTGGACAACTAATAATGTTTTATCGATGGCACAACAATATGTGATCCAGAGAAAAATCATTAATAGTTGATGAATAACGTAACTAGTTATTTCAAAAAAAAGACAGACTTTCTTTTAAGCGCAACACAACCAAGACAATATCCTAATGTCGTGTTTCCTGAAGTAGCCTTTATTGGAAGATCCAATGTAGGAAAGTCTAGTTTAATCAATGCGGTCTTTATGAAAAAATTAGCACACATCTCGAATACCCCAGGAAAAACTCGTCAAATCAATTTTTTTAATCACGGAGACTCAATGATGGTCGTGGACTTACCAGGATATGGATTTGCTAAAATCTCTCAAAAGGAAGCCTATAAAATTTCTGATTTGGTTTCCCAATACCTAACAACAAGAGAAAATTTAAAAAAGATTTTTGTCTTAATTGATAATGGACTAGGTGCAAAAAAAATTGATATCGAAATGATCAACGCAATGCAGTCAATTAAAGATAAAATTTTTATTTGCTATACAAAAAGCGATAAAAAAATAAAAGAAAAGTCAGTATATGTCGATGAACTTGCAGATTATGATCAATTAACAGTTAGTTCTAAAACAAATGACAATATTTTTGAGCTCCAGAAGAAAATCCTAGAAATATTATAATTTAACTTTGAATTTAACAGAGAAAGCATTACTTTATCACGCTTATGAATAATGTAACTAATTGGGTATTTGACCTAGATAACACCTTATATAAAGCAGAGTGTGGATTATTTGATAAAGTTCATGTTTTGATGGGTCGGTATATCGAAGAAAAATTAGGACTCGCCTCAGGTGAAGCCCAGGCACTTCGATCAAAATATTATCATCAGTACGGAACAACTCTACGAGGGTTAATGATGGAACATCAAATTGATCCTGATGACTACTTAGATTATGTCCATCAAATTAATTATGATGTCGTCTCTCCCGATGAAAAGCTTGGTGAAACGATTAAAAATTTATCGGGAAATAAATATATATTTACAAATGCTAATTACGGACATGTAGAAAAAGTTTTAGATAAATTAAAGATGAATAATATTTTTGATGGATGTTTTGATATTTCTGAAAGTGATTATCTTCCAAAACCTCATAAAGATGTTTATGATGCCTTTCAAAAAAAATTTAACTTAGATAATTCATCGACTGCAATGTTTGAGGATTTACATATCAATTTAAAAGAACCTCACGCTATGGGATGGAAAACTGTCTGGGTTACAAATAATCTTGAATATAATCTCAATAAAGATGTTAATCAGCAGGAGGATATCCAAAAAATTATTGATGAAAAAGGTTATATTACCGAGGTCACAGATAACTTAGAAAATTTTTTAATTAATATAAACTAGGAGAACTATGAGCAACCAAGAAACAATAGAAAAACTTTGGGATAACAAAGATCACATCGATTTTATAAATGATCAAGAGGCGAAAAATTCAGTGCTCGATGCACTCAATCTTTTAGATAAAGGTCAACTCAGAGTTTGTGAGAAAAAAGATAGTGAGTGGCATGTTAACCAATGGTTAAAGAAAGCCATTCTTTTAAGTTTTCGCATCCAAGACATGGAGTTAATTGATAATGGACCAACCATCAAAGGAGGAAATACTTCTTGGTGGGATAAAGTCCCTTCAAAATTTCAAAACTGGACAGATGTAGATTTTCAAAATGCAGGTTTTCGTGCTGTTCCTAATTGTGTTGTTCGTCGCTCCGCATTTATTGCTAAAAGTGCCGTTTTAATGCCGTGTTTTGTCAATCTTGGCGCCTACGTGGACGAAGGAACTATGGTTGACACATGGGCCACAGTCGGATCTTGTGCTCAAGTGGGAAAAAACTGTCATATCTCTGGAGGCGCAGGTATTGGCGGTGTTTTAGAACCACTTCAAGCTAATCCTGTTATCATTGAAGATAACTGTTTTATCGGTGCGAGATCAGAAGTAGCAGAAGGAGTAATTGTTGGAGAAGGTTCAGTTTTATCTATGGGGGTTTTTATCGGTGCCTCGACTAAAATTATCAATCGAGAGACCGGAGAGGTACATATGGGATCTGTTCCTCCTTACTCAGTTGTTGTACCCGGCAGTATGCCAAGCTCAAAAGGAAATGTGTCTCTTTACTGTGCTGTCATTGTGAAAACAGTTGACGAAAAAACAAGATCAAAAACTTCTGTAAACGAATTACTTAGAGACTAATGCTCGATACAATTGAATTATCCAAAAAACTCATTGAGTTCGATTCAGTTACACCAGCAAAGCAAGATATCTTTGACTTTCTTATTAAAATTTTTAAAGAACAAGGTTTTGATACAAAGCAGTTAAACTTTGATGGCGATGGAAGCTATGAAGTAATTAATTTAATGGCAACCTATGGATCACCTCAGACTAATGGAAAGCATTTCAATTTTTTATGTCATGTGGATGTAGTTCCACCTGGTAATATAGAAGATTGGGATACCCACCCTTTTGAACCGACAATTAAAGATGGTTACTTATATGGTCGTGGCTCGGAAGACATGAAAGGTTGTACTGCTGCAAGTATGGTAAGTGTATTTAAATTCATTAAAGATAATCCTGATTTTAATGGAACCATTAGTTTTATTATTACTGGAGATGAGGAGGCTGACTCAATCAATGGTGTAGATAAAGTTGTTAATTGGCTTCAAGAAAATAATATCCGCATTGACGGATCCATAGCAACAGAATCCTCTTCTGAAAAAGTGATCGGTGATCAAATTAAAGTGGGAAGGAAAGGAGCTGTTGATGTTCAAATTGAGGTAATTGGCAAACAAGGTCATGCCGCCTACCCTCAATTAGCTCAAAACCCTGTCCATTGCTTATCCAAAATAATTTCTTTTTTTGATGACCAAGTACTCGACCAAGGAGCAGAATATTTTGAACCTTCAAGCCTTCAATTTACACAAGTAAACTTAAATAATAAGGCCAAGAATGTTATCCCAGAGAGGTTAATCACAGTAGGCGATATGCGATTTAATGATAATTGGGATAAAGAAAAAATTGAGGCCTATTTTAACGAACATCTTACTCGTATCTGTGGTGAAAATAATTGCCAGTATAAACTTAAATTAACTTTTAGAGGTCTACCATTTCAAGCATTCAATGATCCGTTTACTATACATTGTTTAAATGCCATCAAAGATGTGACTGGATTAGAAGCAAAGCAAGATACAGGTGGAGGTACTTCTGATGCCCGATTTATGCAGAGAATTTGTCCTGTTTTTGAGTTCGGTACAATCAATAAAACTTTACACAAAGTCAATGAATGTGTATCGATCAGTGACCTTCAAACAACTGAGCAAATTTATTACAAAACCTTAGAAAACTTTTTTCAATCATGAACGAAGGGGATTTAATTCCTAACATTACTCTGCGTTCTGTTGACTCTGATGGAATGCAAAACTTTAATTTAGTTGAACACTTTCAAAATAAAAAAGTTTTAGTTATTTGTGTTCCAGGAGCATTTACTTCAACCTGTCATAATCAACATTTACCTCCATATATAAAGAATTGTGAGGATCTGATGAATGAAAAAGGTATTGATATCATTTGTTGTATTACAACAAACGATCCTTTTGTATTAGATTTATGGAGACAGGAATTAGGTCAATCAAAAATTAAGTTTTTATCTGATGGTAATCAGGAGTTTCTTCAAAAATCTAATTTAGTTCGCAATCATGAAAAAAGTTTTATGGGCAATCGTCTAATCCGATCAATAATTTTGGTTGATAATTTAAAAGTTACTAAACTTATTCTGGATGATCCGGGTCAACTGGATAAAACCTCCTACGAGTCAGTCGTTAAAACAATTTAAATATTCTTTTATTTTCGTATTTTTTTCAAAAATCTTGGCGAAAAGAAGACTTTTTTTTGATAATTCAGAATAATTTTCAAGTGTTACTGAAATCTTATTTGATAGCTCATTAATATCATTTTCATTGATAACATAACCATTTTGATCAATTGACTCTGGCGTCCCGCCGCTCGAACTAACGATAGAAGGTAGTCCATAGGAAGCGGCTTCCACATTAGAAATCCCAAATCCCTCGATGCTATCTGGTGTGGTAATGGTTGGCATAACATGAATTTTACTCTGCTTATAAACATCTGATGAATTTTTATTATTAATAAAATCAACCTGATGAAGTAAATTATTTTTGACCACAAGGTCTTTTAATTTTGAAAGCTCAGGACCATCTCCTAGAATTGCATAAGTTAAAATAAGATTTTTTTCTTTTTTTAATTTTGTTAAAGCTTCTAAGACTAAATGATGACCTTTGCGGTATTCTAATCTAGCAATCGTGCATAAATCATATTTCTTTTCATCATCTGTATAATTAATGTTTTCAATAAAAGCTGGAAAAATAACCATACTAGGTAATTCACTAAGTTCTGGTAATTGTTTATAAAATAAATTTTTTGTAAAATTTGAGTTAAATAATATTTTATCAACTTTTTTAAGAGATTTAATGATACGTTCTTTTTTTTTAAGATTTAAAATTTCATTTCCATGTATCAAACATATTTTTTTATTTTGAATTGGATTATTAAAATGTTCTACTGATTTCCAGCTATCAAAAAAAACTAAATCAAAGCTTTTATTCTTCAGTAAATCATTAGCAAAACTCGATTTAATCTTATTTCTGAAAAATTTAATTTGATCAAATCGTTTGATCTCAAAGTTTTGTTGGCTGTCAAAAGATGAACTCTTTGATTTTGATCCATCAGCCAAGACACTCACACTATGCCCCATATTACTAGACTGGGTTGCAATATTAGTCATCACAGATTCAATCCCCCCTAGTTTTGGAGCAAAACATTGAGTGTAAATTAAGATATTCAATACTGAATGTCCTTAAGAAGTAATCCTTTGGAAGGCATAGTTGGACCTGCTAAAGAACGGTTTTTTTGGTTTAATAGATCAGCAATCCAGGAAGGGTTTTGATTATTCAAACCAACCTCTAGTAAGCTACCTACCATAATTCTGATTTGCTGATAAAGGAAAGATTGTGCCTGAAAAATAAAGGTTATTTTTTTATCTTCTTGAACTATATCAGTCTTATTTATAGATCTAATCGGTGTTTTTGCTTGGCATCCTCTCGCTCGAAAAGAACTAAAATCATGTTTACCTATGAAATTTTGAATTGCTTCTCTCATGGCAACAACATTAAGAGGTTGTCTTATGTGAACGCTAATTTCATCCTGCAATACTGATGGGGAGGTAGAATTATAAATTTGGTAATGATAAGTTTTAAGCTTCGCTGTAAATCTTGCATTAAAATCATCATCTACTTTTTCTACCTGGGTAATTTTAATTTTTTCATTTCCAAGATGAAAGTTAATACCACTTAAAATTTGATACTCACTAAAATCTTTTTCTAATATAAAATTAGCACATTGCGCTAAAGCATGAACACCGGCATCAGTTCTCCCGGCGCCCTGAATAATTTTTTTTTCACCTGAGAATTTAAAAATTGCTTTTTGAACTTCATCTTGAACTGTTTTTTCATTTTTTTGAGACTGCCATCCCGAATAAGGAAGACCATGGTATTCAATTGTTAATTTTATATTAGTCATTTGTAATTATTGAATTGATTTCAAAGTTATTATTTCCTAAAAGGAACTGATCTATTGATTGGGGTTTTTTTCCTTCAGCTTGTATTTCTAATATCTCTAAGCTATTTTGCTTACATCCAATAATCAATGGAGATTGTAAAATTTTCCCTGACTCTCCCTCGAAGAATGATACCTTAGCTTTTAATACTTTATATCTTTTACCTTTATGACTAAACCACGTTGCAGGATAAGGATAAAATGCTCTGATTTTCTGTTCTAAAATTTTGGCATCTGTGTTCCAATTTAATCTAGATTCATCTTTATTTATTTTTGAGGCATACGTACTTTTTTCATGATCTTGATCTTCAGGAGAAAGCAATCCCTTGAGATATTTTTCTAAGTTATTATAAAGTAAAGAACAGGAGTCATGGCTGATCTGATCTATTAATGTTTGTCCATTAGTCTCAGAATTTATAGCTATCTCTTGGCTAGCAATAATTGGGCCTTCATCTAAACCCTCATTCATTTTCATAATCGTGATACCGCTTTTTTTGTCATTATTTTCAATAGCTCTTTGAACAGGCGCAGCGCCTCTCCAGCGAGGAAGTAATGAAGCATGAATATTGATAAAACCGAATATTGGGACATTAAGCCATTCTGGAGGAATTATCTTCCCGTAAGCAAATAAAATAGCTACATCGGGTTTTAATGATTCAAATTCCTCAAGCGATTGTTTGTCTAACTTTGCAGGGAAATAAACTGGCAATAACTGACTTTCTGCCCAAAGATGAACAGGTGTTTTTAATTCCTTCATACCTCTAGATTTTTTTTTTGGTTCTTGGGTATAAACACCAACGATTTCATATCCTCCTAAATATAATGTTTTTAATGGAGGTAGTGCAAAATCAGGAGAACCGAAGAAAATAAGACGTTGTTTTTTTTTCATTAAACAATTTTTTCTTCTTTTTTGAACTTTCTCATCTTTCGAATAATTACATCTCTTTTTAAACGACTCAAATGATCCACAAACAAAATTCCATTTAAGTGATCAAGTTCATGTTGAATTATTCGAGAGGTAAAACCATCTGTGCTAAGTATTTTTTTTTGATTATTTTCATCAATGTATTCTATCTTCAATTTATCTGGACGATCAATTTCTGCGAAGTGTTCAGGAAATGATAAACATCCCTCCTCATATGGAACTACATCATCTTCGATAGAAATGAGTTTTGGGTTAATCATAGTAATAGGAGTTTTTTCTTCTTCACGTGCCGCAGCATCTACAATAAAAATTCTCATATCCAAACCAACCTGAGGAGCCGCTAATCCAACACCGTTAGCCTCATACATCACTTCATACATCTCTTTGATCAAAGTGCGATGATGATCATCTACTTGAGCAAGAGGTTGACATTCTTTCTTCAAAATAGGATCAGGTGCGTATACTAGTTTGAGCATTAAAAGTAATATAGGATAAAAACAAAAAATATGGGAAATAAAAAAGAGAAAATATTTAATAATTTACTCAATCTTTTAGAAGAAAATCAAAATCTGAGCCTGCCAACAAAAGTCTCTCAAGGAACAGTAAAAGAAGATTGGATTGATTATAACGGGCATATGAATATGGCTTATTATGTACAATGTTTTGAGGAGAGTTCAGACTTTCTTTTAGAACATATGGATCTAGGTTATCGTTATGCCATTGAAGAACAAAAAGGTGTTTTCGTCATCAAATGTGAAATTAATTATAGAAAAGAAATTAATCTTCATGAAAACTTCATCATTTCTCTTGAAGAATTAGTGTGCAAAGGAAAGAAATTAATAGTGGGTTTAAAGATGTTTAATGAAAATAATGAAACGATTGCGGACTATAAAATTTTAAATTTAAATGTTGATCTTGAAACTAAAAAGTCGAGTACTTTTTCACCAAAAATAATAGCCCAACTAGCTTAAATTTTTACGAGACTCCAGAGCGGCGCCCAAAGTATTATCATCAAGATAATGGATTTCGCTTCCCACAGGAACCCCATATGCTAACTGAGTAATTTTTAAATTCATCTTTTCTAAATAATCTCGGATAACTAAGGCTGTAGTTTGGCCTTCAATAGTAGCGCTTAAAGCTAAAATAACCTCTTCTACTTTATTTTTTTCTATTCTCTCTTTGAGTTTATGTAAGCGAAGATCTTGCTCCGTAAAATTTTTTGATGCTGATAAAAGACCTCCAATGACATGATATTGCCCCTTATAAAAACCTGATCGTTCAAATGCCCATACATCTGCCATATCTTCGACTATACAAATTGTATTTTTTATTCTTGTATCCGATGAGCATATCTTGGTCGGTAAATTTACATCTAACATCCCACAAATTTCACATTTCCTAACTTTTGCTGCTGTCTCTTTAACGCTATCTCCCAAGGGAAGCATTAACTCTTGCTTATTTTTTATCAGATATAAGGCTATTCTCTGAGCAGAACGTTGACCGATTCCAGGCAAACGGGAAATTAAGTTGATAAGTTTTTGTAATTCGTCTTGAGCCAAATTAAAAAGGCATCTTCATTCCAGGAGGCAATGGTAAACCTCCAGTTAATTTTTTCATTTCTTCTGCAGACATCTCTTCAACTTTTTCTTTTGCTTGATTGAGCGCTGCCTTGATTAGGTCCTCTAAAACTTCTTTTTCATCTTCTGATAATAAAGAGGGGTCAATATTAATGGATTGGACAACCTGTTTTCCATTCATAGTTACTTTAACCATTCCGCCACCTGACTCTGCTTCTACCGTTTTATTCTCTAACTCTTTTTGCATTTCTTGCATTTTTGCTTGCATTTCTTGGACTTTTTTCATCATTCCGCCCATATTACCCATCATTCTGGTCACCTCTTTCTACTTCTTCAATATCTATAATCTTTGCATTCGGAAATTTAGCAAGGACTTTTTGAAAATCCTCTGATTGAGTTTCAATTGCAATAAGTTCCTTTTTGTAAAGCATTTTTATAGACTCCAAAGTATCGATATTTTCTTTGACTACAATAGAAAGCTCGAATTCATTTTTTAAATTATTTTTTAACTCTTCGCCTCCTTCAAAATTTTCATTAACAACATGTATCAATAATTTCTTTTCCTTTTCTGAAAACTCAATTATTTCACAACTCTCCATAATTATACCAGCCATCAAAGGGGAAAAGTTTTGACCATAGAATTGAAAAAATTTTTGATGCAGCGTAATTCTATCTTTTAGTGACAACGACTCGGGGGCTTCGATTTTATTTTGAACTGCTTGATCAAGTATGGGAGAAGGTTTCGTTGGAGTTGGAGTTATTTCAGACTTTTTTTTTTCGTCAGATCCGTCTGAATTTTGATCGCTAAGTAAAAAGGAGCACCGTAAGAGAACCATTTCTAAGGTAGTATGAGGATGAGGAGAAATTTTAATCTCATCATAGCCCTTCATTAAACTTTGCCAGAAAATATTTAACTTTCCGTGATCATATTGGGTAACGTAAGAGGCAAATTGATTATCTTCTTCAGTATTAAATTCATCATTAATCAAATTTTTGTCAATTTTTAATTTACAAGACCAATTAACAATATTCATTAAATCCTCAATTATTTTTGAAGTTTCAGAACCTCGTTGGTACATGTCATTGAGCATTTTAATAATTTCTGGAAGATTATTTTCTAAAATATATTTTGATAGATTGTATAAATCACTTTGCCTTGCAAAGCCCAACATATTGATAATCTCTTCAACTTGAATTTCGTCTTGAGATTTAAAAATATTTGATTGATCTAGTATGCTCAAAGAGTCACGAACAGAGCCGTCACTAGCTCTAACAATTAGATTTAGTGCCTCTTTGGATATTGAAATTTTTTCTTTTTTAGCAATTTCCTCTAAAAAGGAGAAAAGAGTTTTTTTATCTATGCGTCTTAAATCAAAACGCTGACATCTAGACAAAATTGTAATTGGCACTTTAGAAATTTCGGTAGTTGCAAAAATAAATTTAGAATGCGGTGGAGGTTCTTCTAATGTTTTTAGGAGCGCATTGAAAGCGCTCTTAGAAAGCATATGAACTTCATCAACGATGTAGACTTTGTACTTACCTAAAACAGGGTTGTACTTTACATTTTCAATAATTTCTCTTGCATTTTCGACACTAGTGTTCGAAGCGGCGTCTATTTCAATGACGTCAGGATGTCGGTCTTCACTGATGGCCTTCGCTTGATCGCAGTTACTTAAATCTGGTTTGTTATTTTGGTCAAAAGCTGTGCAATTTAACATCTTTGCGACTATTCTTGCCGTGGTTGTCTTACCCACACCCCTGATACCTGTGAATATATAGGCATTGGGTATTTTGTTTAGTTCAACAGATTTTTGGATTGTCTCGACAAGGTATTCTTGACCAATAAGATCTTTAAAATCAGTAGGTCGATATTTTAAGGCAAGAATATCTGATTGATGTTTCATTTTATTAAGGAGAATTACACGACCCGATATTCTATGTTACGGCTGCTTTCTTTCGAACCTGACCGGATTAGCAAAAAATACCGCCCATGTAATTCTCGGCTTACTTTATAGCAGTTATAATATCAAATATGAAGTTATTGTCTTGAGCGATAAGCAGATTTTTCAAAAACACCTAATTTTCTAACTTTTGAACAATAGTGGTACATATCATCAAGAGCGAATTTTGTATTTTCTTGGTCAGGATGGCCCTCAATTTCACAATAAAATTGTGTAATCACAAAGTCAGCACCATAATTGTAACTTTCTAGTTTAATCATATTAACGTTATTGGTGGCAAACCCACCCATGACTTTAAATAGAGAGCCAGGGGTATTGTTAACAGAAAATAAAAAGGAAGAGATATAAGTTTTATCAGGATCAAAATCTTTATTTTCATTTTTTGACATAACATAAAACCTTGTGATGTTATTGGATGAATTAGCAAAACTCTCATCCACTGTCTTTAGCCCATATATTTCTGCTGCAAGACTTGAGGCGATTGCAGCTGTATCAAATATTTTTTGTTCTGAGATATATTTGGCTGATCCAGCCGTATCAGCGCCAATTAAAATATCATAATCAAGTTGTTGAATTTTTTCACTGCATTGGGCCAATGCCTGCTCATGGCTAATAATTTTTTTAATTTGATCTTGCTGAGTTTCAGGGTGCACTAGAAGCTTGTGCTCAACCTTTTGAAAGTGCTCAAAATTAATGTGCAAATCAGATTTAGGTAAAAGTCGATGAATGTCAGCTACTCTTCCTGCAGCAGAATTCTCTATAGGGATCATGGCATAGTCAACGTTGCCAGACTCAGCTGCAGTAATTGCTAATTCAAATGTTTTACAAGGAACGGTCTCAGCGTCGGGGAAAAATTCTTGAACAGCTAAATGGCTATAAGCTCCTTCTACACCTTGAAAAGATACTTTTTTAGACATGATTTTAAATTTGCTGGTTTACTGTATCTAAATCTTCTTTGGTATCAACACCCAAAATTTCTTTTTCTATATGAACAACACTGATTTTAGTTTCATCAATAACTCTAAGTTGTTCTAACTTTTCCTCTTGTTCTCTTTTAGTTGGCGATAATGAAATAAATTTTTTCAAAAAATCTTTTTGATATCCATAAACCCCAATATGATGAAATACATTCTCATTAATTTTTTTATTAGATTTAATCTCTCGATAAAAGTCATTTGCGATAATCTCTTCGCCCTCTTTTATCTCCACTTTAACTTTAGAATTATTAGAGGCCTCATCTAAATCCTTAAAAGGACAAGCTAGGGTAGACATTTCATAAGATAAAAGTTTTTCTCTAAGGGCCTTAATATATTCTTCCTTAATAAAAGGCATATCTCCTTGAAGATTGATAATGTATTTAAAATCTTTTTGATTTTCTAAAATTTTGATTGCTTCGCCTATTCGATCACTTCCAGAGACATGACCAATATCCGTCATAATGTATTGAATGTTATGCTCTGTACAATATTCCTCTACAGGTTGATCACAAATTGCTAGGTAGACGTTTGAAAAAAAATTTGCAGCAGAATTATAAACATAATGCAACATTGGCAAGTTGCCAATTTTAGCAAAAGGCTTATTTGGAAATCGCGTAGCCTGTAATCGAACAGGAATTAAAATAACTGTATCATCCATCAATGCGACAAAAATCCGTTTTAAGTGCTATATATTTAAACATAAACTTCAACTTTTAATATGGAAACTAATAAAATTCTAGGTGCAATTATACTAGCTTTACTGCTTGCTGCTGTCTTTTCTAAAGTAGCGGATATGGCTATCCACCCAGAATATCCAGAAGAACTAGCTTACCAAATTGATATCCCAGAAGTTGGCGCTTCAGGAGCACAAGCTGAAGAGGTAGATATTTTTGCTGTCCTACCAGAAATAACTCCATTGCTTGCATCAGCAGATATGGGAAATGGAGAAAAACTTTTTAAGAAGTGTGCTTCATGTCATACCAACAATAAAGGCGGCGAAAATAAAGTTGGTCCAGCAATGTGGGGTATTGTCGATAGAGCAAAAGCTGCTTCAGAGGGTTTTGCTTATTCGGGTGCATTAGCAAATTTCGGTGGTGATTGGAGCGTAGAGGAATTGAACAAATTCTTGCTTAAACCAAAAAAATACATTGAAGGCACCAAAATGAATTTCAATGGTCTTAAAAAAGACCAAGATAGAGCTGATTTAATTAAATATTTAAGCTCTCTTGCTGATTAAGAGTTTTCTTTCTTACTTTAATCATTAACATTATTTAAATGAATTCGGTTTCGGTAGACTCAAATAAATTAAAGTCTTTATTTGGAGCATACTACGATCGTCGTATGTTCCGCATTTTACTTTTAGGTATTATTAGTGGATTTCCATGGGTATTGATTGGTAGTGCTCTATCCTTATGGCTAAAAGAAGAGGGTTTGAGTCGAAGTACGATAGGTTGGGCTGGATTAATTTTTGGAGTATATGCCTTTAATTTTTTATGGGCCCCTATTATTGATCGTCTACGTTTACCCTTCTTAACTAATAAACTTGGTCATCGAAAATCTATTATTATATTTATGCAAACCGTAATTCTTATTGGTTTAATTATATGGAGCTCCTTAGAGCCAACACAAAATCTTGCGTTGATCATTGGAGTGGGACTAGCCATCGCAATTTCTTCTGCAACCCAAGATATTACAATTGATGCACTTCGTATTGAACAAATCAACAAAGAGGAATCATCAAGTATGGCAGCGGGTGCAGCAATGGCTGTTGTAGGTTGGTGGACGGGTTTTAAACTGGGTGGTTTTATTTGTCTAGAGATAGCTGAAAAACTTCAAAACTCAGGTATAGACCAGTATTGGCAAGTAACATTTATATTCTTAATGGCAATAATCGTTTTATGTAACATAGGTTTAACTTTTATTCCTGAGTCTAATAAAGAGCGTTTTCAGCATATGCAACAAGTTGATAGCTCTAATACAAATACCCAAAGCTTAATGAATGCGGGTTATCTTTTTGCAGCTGTGGGTGCCTTGTGTTATTTAATTGGACTTTTTTTTGAAAAAATTTGGTTCACTAATGGAGGTGTGACCTTCATTATAATTGGAGGTCTATTTTATATTTTCTCTCTTTATATTAAGAAAGTTGGTGAGAATAACTCTATTTCACATTTATTCTTTTATTTAAATAATGTCTTAGCGAATCCCCTTAGTAGTTTTTTCAAAAATAATGGAGTTAAAATTGGTATTGCCATCCTTGCTTTTGTTTTTTTATTTAAAATAGGAGAGGCTTTTCTTGGAAGAATGAGTCTTGTTTTCTATAAAGAAATAGGATTTTCAAAAGGGGATATTGCTATCTTTTCGAAAGCTTTAGGTTGGATTACGACTATTGTCTTTACTCTGATTGGTGGCGCTATAGCCATGAGATCTGGAATAGTAAAAACTTTAATCATTGCAGGAATAGCGATGGCGGCAACAAATATTCTATTTTCGGTCTTAGCTTGGGCTGGCCCTTCTAAAGGCTTATTTGCTTTAGCTGTTATTCTTGATGATTTAGCTGCAGCATTTGCAACAGTAGCATTCGTGACTTTTATATCACTTTTAGTTGATAGAAGTTTTACTGCTACTCAATATGCCTTATTAGCTTCGGTAGGAACAGCAGGAAGAACGCTCTTAGCTTCATCATCAGGCGCCATGGTAGATGGGCTGGGAGGTAACTGGGGTTTATTTTTTATCATTACAGCGCTAATGGTCATACCTTCACTGATATGTCTTGTGTTGATTAAAAATAAATTAAACTTATCCGAAAAAATTAATTAGCTATTTACTGCTGAATTCAAACGATCATAGCCAGCTGTAAAGCCTGCTAAAGAGTATGTGATAGTAGCTTCCCTGTTATCCAGCAATAATACTTTGAGAGTAAGTTGATTTCCTGCCTTAAACATATTTACAAAGTTCTCAGCGATAATTTCTGCAATAAAACATGCACTTTGATTACAGTATGCATAACCTAGTTCTAATGGATCTTTGTCATCAATTTGTAGTTGAACTGGGCTCTTTAAATTTACCGCATGTGGGAAAGCAATTTGCATTTGAGTTAATGCATCTGGATTAATAGTTATAGAAAGATAACTAACAACCTCATTGGTATTAGAGTCAACAACCAATTCTCTAAGATCACATAATTTTTGAGATTGTTCTTGAACGCAAGCAAACTGCCAGGCCTCAAAGTTTTCTTGTTCTAAAACGTGCTGATCAGCAAAAAGTTGAGATCCCCAAAAACAAAACAACAGAAAAAAAATTCTCACCTAGTTACAATAACAATTGAAAGTTATTTTCCAACTATAATTAGGAGTTATTAGTGAGTTCAATGTTCAAGATTTCATTCTTCGATCCAATTCTAATTTTTGGACCCCACGTCGCCGCACCAGAACTAACATATAAATAATTTTTTAAATAAGAATAAACACCGTAAATTTGGGGAAATTGTATTTTAACAACTAAGTTAAAAGGAAAAATTTGGCCATTATGTGTATGTCCAGAAAGAGTAAGATTAGCCTTTTCTTTCAATGAATTCCATATGGAAGGCTGATGGACAAGTAATAAATTGAAATAATCTGAATCAAATAATTGTTCAAATTTATTAATTTTATTTTCTTTAGTTTGATTATCTGAAAGACCAATTATATTAATTCGATCTACCAGTACATTTTCATTGTCTAGAATTTTGATATTTTGATTTTTAAAATCATTTAAATGTTTTTGACTATCTTCTATGTAGTGCTCATGGTTGCCTGTTACAAAATATATAGGAGCATTAATTTTTTTCATTTCATCAAGATCTTGAATTTTAAAAGAGCTGCTATCTATTAAATCACCTCCGACTAATACAAAGCTTGGATTGTGCTGATTGATTAAGGGGATAATTTTTTTCAAGATTTTAGGACTGTTTGATCCAATATGAATATCGCTTAAAAAAATAAATTTAATTTTTTTTTTGATTTTAGAATGAGAAAATTTAAGTTGTTTGACACTCACAATCTTTGCATTGAAAAATCCATAGATAATTAAAGGGATAAACGTAATAAAGAAAATAAATATTTTTTGCGCTTCGTTTATGTTTAAAATAAATGAGATTAATAGTATAAAAAAAACAATAAAAAGAGATAAAGTTCCAATACCTATTCCCTCATATACAAAAAGCTTAATAATTTTATTACTACTTTTTGATCGAAAGTAATAAAGACAGACTAAATATACAAAAGCAGTTGATAAGACAGTCTCTTGCAAAGATGTAGAATAACCTAACCATGATGAAATTATTTCAAATGGAAATATAAATATTAAATAAGAAAAAATAAGTAAGATAGTTAAAGGAATTAATACTCGAGGCTTCATGCTTTGGTCTTATCAAAGCTAAATAATATGATCCCAGCTAAGAAAACAAAAATAATTCCAATATAATTAAAAGTTGTAGGGAGTTGTTGGAATACAAACCAACCAAGTACCACACCATAAATCAATTGAAAATAACTTGTCATTCCATAGATAGATGCCGGTAACATCCTGGAGCCATAAACAATTGAGCTTATACCCAGACCAGCAATGATGCCTCCAAACATTGAAAGCAAAAGGTCATCAAATGTCATTGACACAAAAGAGAACTTCATCGCTAATAAAAAAGCAATAACGCTCACTATCATACTAAAAAAAGACGCTGAAAATGAAGACGATAGAGCTGCATATTTGCGTGTAATAAGATTTGTTAGGGCAATACAAAAGGCTCCTATGAAGACTAGCAATATTCCTGTTAAAGAGACTTCATTTGAACCAAAAGGCTCTGCCGAAATTACCACACCTGAAAAACCAAGAATAATAGCTGAGATTCTTACAATATTTATATTTTCATCTAAAAAAAAATGGGACATGACTAAAAGCATTAAAGGAGAACTAAAAAGAACAGGGTAAACGACTGATAAGGGTAATTTTAAAACTCCCATTAAAACAAATAAGAAACCTAAAGAATGAATGATTCCTCTAACCAATTGGAATTTATAATTTTGATTTAGGTAAAAATGGACTCCGTGATTTTTGATTATAAAAAAAGACAAAGGGATTAGTGAAAAAAGAGCATTTAAAAATAAAAGCTGTAAGATAGGATAATTAGATCCTAGAACCTTAATAACAGTATCCATTGAGACCATAAAAACATAGCCGCTCAATGAAATAAAAAAAGGAAAGATGTAAGATCTATTGAGCATTGTGAGAGTTAAATTACTCCTTTTTTAAAGAAACGCACTTCAAATCATAAGACCATTTTTTATCGTAGGCCTTATAATTTATTGAAAAATTCATTTCTAAATCCTGGTTGATGGTCATTGATGAGATGTAATCCTCCGTCTCGTAAAAGAGATTTAATTCATCACTACTTAAATTTTGCATTTGATAAATTTTTTCATCAAAAGTGCTATAAACTTGAGTCTCAATTTCATTTTCTAAGATGTCTAATTGTGTTCCTGATACCTTTTGCTTACAGTCAAAATATTTTAGAGCGTTGATTGATTTATCACAAATACAAGCCAGAGAAAACTTATCTAAAATTTCAGCAGATAATAAATTAGGGATTAATAAAATAATGATGGAAAAAAGTTTCATTTTAATTATTTTTATACATCATGATCAATAGACAGTTAATAACTATAATAATTTTTTGTGGGATTGGTTTTGCTGTTATGAGGCTTATTCTCGAATCTTTTTTCCCCAATGGTCTTTAAATTTGAATGAGGAAAATAAAAAGATTATTTGGAAAAAAATTCAAACTACCGGTGATTTACTTCAACCTCTTTTAAAACCCTCTCCCTTTCATCCCAAAGGAAGAAATGCCTATGCCCATATTGCTATCTGTATTAAGCAAAAGTTTGGATTAAGCTATAAAGATATTCCCAATGAAAAATATAAAGAGGTCATTGAATATATAGAGTACCTCTTAGCAAATCCTGATTAATCAAACAGCTTGATTTTTTAAAAATTAAGATTATTTGTTAGCTAAATAATATGCCTCGAACTAAAAGTCTTGCAGCTCTCATTGAACACTACGGTGATGATCGTGGTTACAAGCCTAATTTAAATAAAATTCCCATAGTTTATAAAATACTTAACCGACAGATATTTAAAAACCAATTAAAAAAAATGCCAAAAATTATGGTTAGAAGGATGCACGGTGCACTTGGATTGTTTGAATTTAATCCTTATGCGCTAAAACACTGCCATAAAATTACCATTCATAACAAATTTAAAAACTTTAGAGAATTTGCTGAAATTCTTGGTCATGAAATGGTTCATTACTATCAAAAACTTATTCTCAAACAAAATTCAGCCCGACATAATAAAGAGTTCTATAGCTTTAAGAAAAAATTCAAAAAATTAGGTTTAAATTTAAAACGAGTTTATCAATAGCTACTCATATTTAAACTTTCTAGTTAACAAAAGTTCAATTTCTTTATTTGGATCTTTGCCTTTTGTAATATTTATAATTGTTTTTAGAATTGGCAAATATTTAAGCGAAATAATAAAATTTTTTTTAATACAATTTATGCTATTTAAACCTTCTAGTGTTTTTTGAATAGACTTAGTCTCTTTCTTTTTTATCAAATTATAACCATAAAAATAATTTCGAGACTTTTTTGAACTACAAGTTAAAATTAAATCACCTATTCCTCCCAATGTTAAAATATTTTTTGGATCAAAATTATTAATTTTTAACATATAAGAAATTTCATTAATACATCTTGAAATATATGATGCTCTTGCATTTTCACCAAATCCTAATCCCTCGATGATACCGGCACCAATAGCATATATATTTTTTAAAATACCAAGAAGTTCAAGAGATTGTAAATTGTTCGAATAATAAACCCTAATATTAGTTGAGATAAATAATTTACCTAAATCAATCATTTTTTTGTTTCCAGCAATACTGATTGCTGTAGGTTTTTGATCAAAAACCTCATTGGCAAAACTTGGCCCTGATAAAACATACAGACCTGAATAAGTAAGTAATTTTTTTGAAATATTTGAAAGCAAAAGACCTGACTTATCGATACCTTTAGAACAAATAACAAAATTATTTATTTTTTGATTAATTAAATATTTATAGCAAAACTCTGAAAAATATTTTGCAGGCAAAACATAAAAAATAAAATCAAATTGATTACTTTGAATGGGCCCTGAAAAAGATTTTATTTTCTTGTTTAATATTTTTTTATAAAAGTATTTATTGTTAGTGTTTTTTGAGTTTATTTCTTCTGCGATCTTTATTTTTCTTGCCCATAAAAAAACACTATGTTTTTTTGCAAGTGTTGTAGCAAGTGCAGTGCCCCATGATCCGGCCCCAACGATTAAAACTCTAGACATTTAAAAGTTATTAAAAATATTATAATTTTATCTCAGAGAAGACTCAATATTCCCACCATCTACTGTAATCACGCTTGCCGTAGTTCGGTAAGAGATTGATAAATGATAAAAAGCATCAGCAACGTCGCTTGCTTTTACCTCTTCTTTTAAAAGATTACCGGCCATGTATTGTTCAATTGTTAAACCTCTAGATTTTGCTCTTTTGGCTATCATATCTGGATTTAATAATCCACTACGAATACGATCAGCATTGATACCATTAAATCGAATTCCGTACTTACTAGACTCAACAACATATTGTTTCATTAAAAACATCAGAGTTGCCTTTGGCAGCCCGTAAGCACCAAAATTAGGACCGGGATTGACTGCTTGTTTAGAAATATTAAATACAACAGAACCTTTCATATTTTGGGTTTTCATTATTTTGGTTCCATGTTTGGCAAAATAATGATGAGCAAAAAAGTTTAAATCAAAGCTGCTATCTAATTGTTTTTTAGTCAAATCATCTAAAGAGGATTGGATTGCAAACCCCGCATTTGAAATTAGGATATCGACACCACCAAATTTTTGTGAAATTTGCTCAAATACAGCTTCCACTTTATTTTCACTGGTAATATCACATTGAAAATAAGTCATACCAGTCAGATCTAAAGTAACTCTTTTAGGGTCAACAATATCTAATAAAATAACCTCTGAACCCTCTTTTAAAAATTTTTGAGCAGTCGCATATCCAATAGCCCCTAAGCCTCCGGTGATTGCTGTGATGTGGCCTTTCAGTTTTTGAGTTGAAGGTTTAATTTTAGCTAGCTCAAGTGGCCAATATTCCATTTTAAAAATTTCTTTTTCTGGAATAGATCGGAATTCACCAAATTTAGCAGCTTCAAGAATAACAGATAGAGAATTGAGCCCAACATCCATTGCTATTTTTGCATCTTTAAAAGATGGTCCTGTTGAAAACATTCCTAATCCTTTAATCACAATTAACCTTGGGTACGGATCCAACATACTGGCTTTTAAATTGTATTTATGGTTACGTTTGAAATATTTTTGGTAATCATCCTGATATTGTTGAACCGCTTTAATAATTTTACTCTCTACATTGCTGGGCTTTTCAGTACCCAAATCTATAACCAATGGTTTGGATTTAATTCTTATAACGTGATCAGGAGTTACAGGGCCTTGTGTTGTAAATTGTTTTAATTTGGGATGAGAAAAAAACTCATCTAAGAAAGTAGGTTTATAAAAGTACACCACCTTACGATCAATTTGTGCATTTGGCTTTATGCTAATTTGTTGTCTGATTAAGTTTGCGACCAGAGAAGCGGTAATCTTTTTTTCTTGATACTTTTTAATACGAATAGATTTTGATTTTTGTTTTAACTCTTTTTCAGCTAATGAAATATATTTTATCATCAGTTCATAGCTCTCTTTTGCATCATCTGCAAAAGTGAATATTCCATGATTTAATAAAATCAATCCTTTAACGTTTGGGTTTTGTTCAAAAACTTCAGCTGCTTTTTTTGCCAATTGGAAGCCGGGCATGATATAGGGGACAATACCCATTTCTTCACCAAAAACTCTTTTACAAATTTTGATAGGGTCAGGCTGGTCAATGAGAGAGAGAATTGCATTGGAGTGAGAGTGATCAACAAATTTATGGGGTAAAAATGCATGAAGTAAAGTTTCAACAGAAGCGTTAGGAAATGAAGTATCAAGCATGTATTTGCGTTGATAATTGACCATTTGAAAATCATCTAATTCTTTAAGCGAACGCATATTTAAAAGATTTTTCATTTCTAGCGCAGGGAAACCATCTTCTTCAATGTTGCCCATATCTTTACCACTACCTTTGACGTAAATAATTTCTTCCTGGTTACCAAGAGGTGTTTTGATTGAGGATTTTACCGATGTATTTCCACCCCCATGCAAAACAACTGTAGGATCATTGCCTAATAGTTGAGTAGTATATATTCTTAGAGCTAGATCTTTGCTCACTCCTCTTTTAGCATAATTTGAAATATATTTTTTAGCTACACTATTGTTATACTTACTTTTCATTTAATCTCCTTGAATGGTTTTTTTAATCTACTCTTTTGGTGGATGCTTGATCAAAAGTATGAGCTTTTGAAATATCAAATTCTAGAGAAATCTTATCACCATTTTTAATAGTAGTTCTTCCACCTGCTTGAACAATTCTAAACTCATTGTCATCTAACATAGCTATAATGTGAGTCTCAGAGCCAGTTGTCTCCACTAGTATAACTTCAGCTTTGACATTTGAGTTTTCTACTATTTTAACATCTGTTGGTCGGATGCCGTAAACTACTTTTTGATTTGGTGATAAATTATTTTTTTGATGAGGTAATTCTTGGCTTTTTAATTTAATCGAACCCTTATCAGTAACCTCTCCTTTAATTAAATTAATCGCAGGAGAGCCAATAAAATCTGCAACAAATAAATTATTAGGTTTTTCATAGATATCATTGGGTGATGCTATTTGTTCAATGATTCCACCATTCATAATGACAATTTCATCGGCCATGGTCATGGCCTCAATTTGATCATGTGTTACATAGATCGTAGTAGCATTTTGTTGGTTATGAAGTTTGCGAATTTCTAATCTCATGTGAGCACGAAGTTTTGCATCTAAGTTGGAAAGAGGTTCATCAAATAAGAAAACTTTAGGGTCTCTTACTAAAGCTCTACCCATCGCTACACGCTGCCTTTGCCCACCAGAAAGCTCTTTTGGAGTTCTCATTAAGAATTCAGTTAGGTTTAATACAGAAGCAGCCCATTCCACTTTCTTCTTAATTTCTTGAGGATCAAGCTTTCGAATTTGAAGACTAAAAGCAATGTTATCGAAAACATTCATCTGGGGATAAAGTGCGTAGTTTTGAAAAACCATAGCTATATCTCTATCTCTGGGATGGATATTGTTTATTACATTTCCTTCAATGGAGATATCTCCGCTAGAAATAGACTCCAAACCTGCGGTCATACGAAGTAAGGTTGTTTTACCACAACCAGATGGTCCTAATAAAACAACAAATTTTTGGTTATCAATCTTAAGATTAATATCTTTTAATACTTCTACAGAGCCAAAATTTTTTTTGATATTTTTATATTGAACTTCAGACATTTATTAAACTATCCAATTGATTGCTATCCCCTGCTAAATCAAGAATGGTATAGCGATCTCTTATGAATCTTCCATATTTTAAAGCATCTTTATAAAAATTACTATCAAGTTTAGCGTCTTCAGCGGTCCTCAAAGCACCGCACTCTCCCATGGAGTTCCACATCACTTCATAGTCCAACATTTTTTCTCTTAATGGTTCCACAAACTCTAACCAATGCTTCGAAAAATACTCATTAGTCTCCTCTGCCTTTTTTTGATCAAACATTTTTGGCTCCATCGCCTTTTTGATTGTTTCCAACATCGGTGCTCCAATTTTTTGAATAATTTCATCTTCTGGAATAATGGTAGGGCTAATGATCGGTGGCTGATCTTTTTTCAGGATCGCATTTTGAAATTTAGACATGCTAATGGTTGCTATTCCCACTTGTTCACCATGAGAGGTGCCAGGGTGCAAATCTCCTGCAAACATATCTATGTAATGTGAAATGCCATGCTCTCCCATGCTTCCTACGTGAGTCGTTTGTGTAAAAGAAGTTCCTAAACCCATGATAGCTGATATCAATGTCAGTAAGGCTAAAGAGTCAATTTTTCCAGCAGCTATATCTGATGCATTGTTGATCATATCCATTTCATACAAGGCAAGTAGTTCATAAGGAGTGGTTTTATAATCTGTGTTTAGGAGTTTATGAGACATTAGCCAATCAACTTGAGCTGTAGTTCTGCATATGACATCTGCAAATGCGGCGGCTGTGAGTCTCTTAGGGCAATTACTCAAAACCTCTAAATCAAAAAAAACACCTTGTGCGTAGTGGGCTATTAAAGACTTTTTAACTCCATCAAAGGATATTGAAGCTGTACCCGTTGTATAAGCATTCATTGGAGTTGTAGCAAATACAGAATAAACCTTACCCTCTAAAAAAGTAGCATACTTTATGCTATCACTAACTGTTCCTGAACCTACAGCTATCATTCCATCATAGTCTTTTAATTTTGATCTTAAGAATTCAACACCTTTGATACTTGAAGAGGGATGTTCCCAAATATATTCATCGACATTTAAATTGCCCTTTAAATTTTTAAATATTCTAGAACCCATGGCTGTATGGGTAAAAGGGTCACTAACAACTAAAAGCTTCTGATTAGAATGGAGATCTTTAATTAGATTGGTCTCTTTACCGTCTAAGGTTTCTCTAATTTCAATATTCTTAATTGGAATTCCGTATTGTTGATTATCACTTGGGCTGATCCAGGAACCATTAACAAGTTCATCAATTACTCCGTTATAATTTTTATCAGCTCTAATCATTTATACTTCTCGGTAAATTGAACTAAAGATTTATTAATTGATTTATTTGACTCATAAATATGTTGATAAATATTAATTAAGTCCTGATATTTATTATAATTACTTGCATTCGGTTCTATCAGTTTGGTTTTTCCCGACATCTGTTCTGCAGCCTGAGTAATACTTTCAAACCATCCTGCTCCGTAAGCAGCAATCATTGCTGAACCTAAGGACGAAGCCTCAACCGTATCAGCTATTAAAACATTTTTTCCAGAGGCATCAGCCAACATTTGAACCCATGCGGGGCTTTTTGCTCCACCCCCAATAGCTAAATACTCTTTTACATTCAAACCCGTTTCTTTTTCAATATTTTGTGTTCTGAAAACTGAGTCAAGGGTAAGGCCTTCCAAAATAGCTCTATATATATGAAATGGTGTATGACTCACGCTCAATCCAGCAACTACCCCTCTTGCATATGGGTCCCAATATGGGTCCATTACTCCTCCAGTGTAAGGCTGTAAAACTAGCCCATCACTACCTATTGATATTTTATTTAGCTCAGCCTCTAAATTTTCAAAAAATTTTGGATCTTTTCTATCACCTTGAATAAACTGATCGACGAACCAATTCACTAACAATGCGCCAGATAAAAGAACATTTTCTAAAATATATCCCTCTCCATGTGCGGCTATCTCAGTTCTCCAATTATTAGAAATTTTATAATCCTGAGACCAGACACCAGATACAACCGCTGTACCAAGGTTAATGTACGCTCTATCCGATTTAGTACAATTTGTTCCAAGCCCGGCAAGCTGCCCGTCTCCTCCAGCAGCAAAGATTGGAGTTCCCTCTTTGAGTCCAGTTTCTTTTGATGCATTTTGATTAACTTTGCCTATTAAGGTTCCTGGCTTAAAAGATTTAGGTAATCGTGATTCATCAATTGCAAGTTGTTCTAAGATTTCCTGAGACCAACATTTATTTACAACATCAAACATGCCGTGTGGATCAGAGCTAATCCAACCTGTGTTAAACTCTCCGCTTAAACGGTGGACTAAAAAAGCTTGAACATCAGCAAAACAATCTATCTGATCAAAAAATTTTTTTTCATGATTTTTCATCCATAATACTCGGTAAAGACACGGGCAAGGATCTTTTGGTCTACCAGTGATTTCATGAATACGACCTTCGCCCATGATTGAATTCAACTCTTCAACTTCTTTTACTGATCTCTTATCCATCCAAACTGTCGCTGGATACACTTCTTTGCCTGAAGAGTCTAACTTTGCTAAAGTCTCTCTTTGGTTAGATATTGCTAATCCATCTACCTGGTTAATATCTATTTTTTGACAGAGCTCTTGGGTAGAGACACAAAACGCTCTCCACCAATCTTCAACATGTTGTTCAAACTTTTCTAAACTAGGATTGTGAAGAGGTATATCACATCTACCCTCGGCTAAGGCTTTTCCGTTTATGTCCCAAGCTATAGCCTTAGTAGATTGAGTAGAGCTATCTACTCCTATAACTATTTTTCCCATTGATTAGTAGTCTTGCTTAGTTGGGGTAACAACAACCTCTTGCATAATAACATTTTGAGGCATTTCATATGCAAAAAGTATCATTTTGGCAACATAATCAGGAGAAATTCTTCCCCCAATTCGCTCAATATTTGCCTTATAAGCAGCCAAAGTATTAGGATCAGTAATACCATTCAAAACTTCTGCTTCAATATTTCCTGGGGACATTACAATAACTCTCACATTGTGGGGAGAGAGGTATCCTCTGATGCTTTCTGAAATAGCATGAACAAAATATTTTGTACCGCAATAAACAGTATGGTCTTCATAAACTTTTCTTCCAGCAATAGAACTCATGTTAACTATCGTACCTGATTTTCGTGCTTTCATATCACTCATGACAGCATAAATACCATTCATTACACCTTTGGTATTTACATCAATCATTTCATCCCATTCATTGGGATCTTGTGTACTAATATCAGCTAATCTAGCTACGCCAGCATTATTAAACATCATGTCAGTTGGGCCATAAATTGCCTCTGCTTCTCGCACCGCTGATACTAATGCGTCTCGATCTCTTACATCAACTTTTTTACAAATAGAATTTTTTAAATTAAATGACTCCATAATTTCAACGCGTCTTGCAAGGAGGAGTGTGGGGTAACCTGCTTCTGAAAATGCTTTTGCAGTAGCCTCGCCTATACCGCTACTGGCACCGGTTATCACTGCTAATGGTTTCGTCACTGTATAATTTTATTTAGTTTGTTTTATAACTAGGGCGATCTTATTGATCGCCCTAGAAAGTTATTAATTAAGCTCCAACAGTTTTGTTGAAGTTTTTAGCAATAGTGTCTAAACATTCTTTTGCTGAACCGTATTCACCAGCCCAGTATCTTCCTAACTCAATAGGAATCATGTTACTTGACATATCTGCCCATTCAGGAAGATCAGGCTCTGACCCCATATCATTAAAGATTGCATCTCTAACAACATCTAAGTGACGGGTTGTACCATTACCACTTCTGTTATTTGCTTTTACGCGCTCATCGTCGTAAACAGAAGATCTAGTTGGTCCAGTTCCTCCACCAAGAGCTGTAATGTAGACCTGAGTCTCGTAGCTAGTTGCCCACTGAGCAAATAACCATGCAGCATCTTTATTCTTAGAGTACTTTGATACAGCTAGTGAAGATCCACCTTGGTGAGCAACACCAGGAATTTCACCATATCCACAGTCACCAGGAGCTCTTAGTGGGCTAGCTGGTGCAGGACAAGCTGCTGCCATCATTTTTCCTTGAACAGAAGACTCATCTGAGTCCCACCATGGGAAGAATTCACCCCATGAGATAGTCTGTGCAGAACCACCTTGTAAGATATCCTGACCTTGACCGTCCCATGTCCAACTGGTAACACCAGAAGGCATGTATTCTTTTAGTTTTGTCCAATAGTCCATACCTGCTAGACCATTTGCATCATTGCCTGCAAAGCTACCATCGGGATTTGTAATTGAACCACCAAATGCCCAAGCAAACATTGTCCAGTCACACTCTAAGCTGTAGTGACCTGACTTCATCTGACCGTTAGTACCATAAATTGGTCTACCGTCTGGATTCAAGTGACCTAAGCTAGCAGCCTGGATTTTTTGAGCATTTGCCATGTACTGGTCAAATGTTTTAGGAACACTTAGTCCGAGCTCTTTATAAACATCATCTCTGTACATCATAATGAAGACAGGAATGTCATAAGGAACACCAACCATTGTTCCGTCATACATTGAGATACCATCAACAAGAGGGCCTAAGAAATCATCAAAGTTATAACCTGGCATTGCTAGGTCTGGCTTTGCCGCGTAAAGTTCACGAGGATCTTCCGCATCGCCTCTGAAAGCAGCCATCCAACTTTGATCTAGATAATAAGTATCATAAGTACCTAATCCAGAAGCAACGTCGAGAGTAAGTTTTTGTAAAACCTGCTCTAGTGGTAGAACTTCGATATTAACCTTAATACCTGTTACCTCTTCGAAGAAAGGTTTCAATGTAGAGTTAATAGCGTTGGAAGGAGGTGTAGATTCAGTTGCCAAAGAAACTGTTTGACCTCTGAATGGTGATGAGACATCTCTTAACCAGTCCATCATATCACCTTTCCATTCAATGTGTGAGCCTGCATGAGCTTGTGGAATAAACTTCCTACTCATAGTACCCATTGTGCCTAAGCAACCAGCGCCAAGACCAAGCATACCGGCATTTTTAAGAAAATCTCTTCTCTTCATATTGCCGTTTACATACTTGCCAACGATGTTTGCTAAATGCATTTTTCTATACATATCGCGCATATGATTATTCCTCCGTATATACCTAAAATATTATATCCAAAACTTAAAAGACAATTCAAGACTAAGATTAAAATAAATTATTTGACAATTACGATTTATCTATTCTCTCGATATATGTGAAGAATCACAGTATTTTTGTTAATTGATAAAATAATCCCAATAATACTAAATTATGTGTATAATTTCGCGTAAATGGCGAACCAAAAATCATACTCTTTACCTAGTATTATGACATCTGATAGCTCACTGCCATGGTTACTTCCTTTAATAACAATGCTCATCGTTTTTGCTATCATTCCTTTTTTTTATAATATTTATCTCAGTTTTCATGAATTTGTTCCTTTAAAAAGAGCTTTAATTTTCGTGGGATGGGATAATTGGATCAAACTTTTCACTGATGGTGTCTTCTGGGGTTCACTAAAAGTTTCTTTATTTTACACATTTGTATGTCTCATCATCCAGCTAGTTTTAGGAATGGGGATAGCCTTACTTATTGACTCGGACGATCCTGGATTTGGAGTTATTCGATCAGTTTTAACACTGACTTTGGTTATTCCACCTGCTATTGCCGGAATGATTTTTCTAATTATGGAAGATGCAAACTACGGATTAATTCCTTGGGCTTTAAAATCTATTGGTCTCATTGGTCAAGAGGATACCATTTTGGCAGATCCCTCTTTGGCAATTTGGGGTGTTATGATTGTAGATATATGGCAATGGACTCCTTTTATGGTTTTAATTCTAGTTGCAGGATTGCGCTCTTTACCTAGCGAACCTTTTGAGTCTGCTATGATTGATGGCGCCAAACCCTTTCAAATTTTTAGAAGACTAACTTTACCTATGCTCCATAAAGTTATTGCTGTTGCTGTTCTTATTAGAGGAATTGATCTATGGAGAATGGTAGATTACGTTTTTGTTTTAACTTCCGGTGGTCCTGGTACTGCAACATATACTTTGAGTCTTTACTCTTGGCAAAGATTTACGTTTGTTCAATGGGGTTATGGTGCCACAATTAGTTTATTTTCTCTTATAGTCATACTTATTGTTGGTAATGCTTTTATTCATTTTGCAAAAGTTAAGTGGTAATGAATGAATAAAGTATTGAAACAAGTAATTGGTTGGTTTATCGCAGCTGTTTTCTTTTTTCCTATTTACTTTTGGATCACAGTATCTGTTAAAAAAGATAAAGATATTTTTGCACTCCCACCTAAACTTTTTGATTTTGAATTATCCTTTCAAGCCTATGAAGAGGTATTTGGTATATCGCGTTTCTTATACGTAGAGGATATGGGAGCTGTTAGACCTGGTGGTGGTGACTTTTATATGATGCCGAATTTAGTTGATAGTATCATTATTGCTCTTGGCTCAACGGGCATCGCTATGATGATTTCTATTTTAGCAGCATATGCTCTTTCTCGCTTACCTATTAGGGGTCAACAGCATTTTATGGGTTGGATACTTTCAACAAGAATGATGCCTCCCGTGGCTGTCGCCATACCGATGTTTTTTATTTATAAAAATATTGGCCTAATGGACACTCATTTAGGAATTATCATTATCCATGCCTTAATGAATTTGCCATTAGCCGTTTTATTGATGAAAAGTTTTTTTGATGATATCCCAAAAGATATTGATGAAGCCGCTCTTTTAGATGGGGCATCTCGATTTTTTGTGTTTTGGAGGCTAATCGTACCTCTTGCTATTGGTGGAATAGCTGCAACCGCTGTGCTTTGCTTTATCTTTAGCTGGACTGAATTTATCTTTGTTCTAATGCTGACGCAAACAGGACTTAAGACAATTCCTGTAGTTTCGACTTCATTTGTTACTTCAACTGGTACTGCATGGGATAATATGGCGGCACTGGGAACAGCCGCAATTATTCCCGCTTTTATCTTTATCTTACTGGTTCAACGCCATCTAGTAAGAGGCCTAACTTTAGGATCAGTAAAACAATAGATACAATTGTTTAAAAAAATATCTGCCTATCTTGTTGGGCTCATCTTCTTTTTTCCTATTTTTTTTTTAATTACCTCAGCTATCAAGCCTACAAAAGATATATTTGCCATTCCTCCTAAAATTCTTTTTTTTTCTATTGATTTAAAAAATTTTAAAAATGTATTTTCTCAAATTAATTTTTTTCCGAATATCGTAGATAGTTTTATCATTGCGTTTGGATCTGCTGGTTGGACTTTAATAATAGCTATTTACTCAAGTTATTACCTATCAAGAAATAGCTTTAAATTTAAAAATTTATTTATCATTTCAATAATTAGTACACGTATGATGCCTTTAGTTTCAATTTCAATACCGTTATATTTTGTCTTTAGTCAAATAAACTTATTAGACACATATTTGGGGCTTATTTTAATACACAGCTGTATCAATTTGCCTTTAGCGGTTTTATTAATGAAAAGTTTTTATGATGACATACCAAAAGAGATTGATGAAAACGCATTCATTGATGGAGCGAGTAAGTTTCTTATATTACATAAACTTATTATTCCACTGAGTTTAGGGGGCTTAAGTGTTACTTTTATTTTATCTTTTATCTTCAGCTGGACAGAATTTATTTGTGCTGTGATGTTAAGTCAAATGGAGATCAAAACATTACCCGTTTACGCATCGCTTTATAAAACCTTGCCTAGTTGGGATGCCATGTCAGTGATAATATCAATATCATTACTCCCTTTGTTTATACTCTTATTATCTGTTCAAAAATATATCGTTCGGGGATTAACTCTGGGGTCGATAAAAGAGTAACTTATTTATTAATATTACTGATTTTGTTATATTTTTATTGTGGAAACTAAAGAACAGCGACTTTCAATAATAATCAATGAAATTATAGCGGGTGGGCAAGTCGATATAAAATCAATTGCTAAAAAACTTGGCGTCAGTCCAATGACAATTTATCGTGATGTCGACGATTTCATTTCAAGCGGTGTGGTAAGAAAAGAAAAAGGAATACTAAAATCTAGTGACTCTTTTTCATTGGAATATTTTCATGATGTTCGTGCCAGCTTAAGCTTGAGTGCAAAAAACAAATTAGTTGAAGAGGCTGGGAAGCTAATTAAACCTAATTCAATTGTGGCACTTGATGATAGTACGACTTGTATTCAATTTATAAATTTTCAAAATTACTTAGAAGGCACAACTGTTATTACAAATAGTTTCAAATTAATTATGGAGCTAAGCAAAAATCCCAAAATTAAAGTTATATCTGTGGGCGGTCGTTTTCAAAAATCAACTGGTAGTTTTGTTGGACTTATAACTGAGAAAACCATATCCCAAGTTCCTTCAAATATCCTTTTTATGTCTTCTACTTCTTTGGATGGGACTAAACTATATACTCATGATGAAGATGTATTTCGGTTTAAATCTTTATTTATGCAGAATGCAGATCAAAAATATTATCTAGTGGATTCCAGTAAAATTGGAAAAAAATCATTAAATATCCAAGCTGATTTAAATGAGTTTGATAAGTGTTTTTTTGCAGGACCAAAGCTTGAGTCACAATTTCTTTCTAAAGTCCAAAAGAAAAAAATTAACTATGAGTTTTTTAAAGTAAAAAATTAACTATTCATCTAGAAGGTTAATTTTATCAACTTTTTTTCCTGATCGTTCTTTTTGAAAATCATTGCTCAACCAGATATCAGTATACATTTTTGCATTTGGCGCTCCTGTAATTAAAGCTCCAAATGTAATAATTTGTGCATTATTACTAGCGATTGATCTTTCAGCAGTATAAGCATCATTTACACAAACCGCTCTAACCCCGGAAAATTTATTGGCCACTATAGCCATTCCCGCACCTGTTCCACAAACCAGAATTCCTCTTTCATATTCTTTTTGCTGCACTTTTTCTGATAACTCTTTACCTATATCAGGATAATCCACTGCATCATCAGAATTGACACCTATGTCATTAACTTCGATACCTTTAGAAATTAAATGTTCTTTAATAGAGTCCTTTAATCCACGACCTAAGTGGTCACATCCAATAATTATTTTTTTTATCATACGCTTATCTTATCTAAAGTTTTTCCCATGGTATAGTAAGCTTTTTATCATCGGTAATTACTTCTATTAATTCAAAAAAAATTGGCAAACTTTTTTTATCAAATGTTCCATCTTTAAATTTTTTAATAAGGTCATTCTTTAAATCAAAAATCAATTGGGCTCCTTCTACAGTTTGACCTTTTAATTCTTGACTCATAACTTGACTATAAAGCTTTCCCTCACCTAAATATTTACCTAAAGTGCCATTTCTACCAGTACCAGATGTGACATGAAGATCCCCCAATCCAGGCAAACCATAGGCTGAACTTATTTCTCCTTTTTGAAGTTTTACAATGTGAGCCAATTCTTTCACACAGTGTGAAAAAATTCCTGACTCAGGATTATATATTTTTACTTTATCATTATAATAAGTTTGTGACCCTCCCACCATAATGGCAAAAACATTTTTTAGAGCCGCACAAAATTCTCCTCCAACCAAATCTGTAAGAGTCTCAATGACATAAAACTCATTTTTAAAAATTTTAGATAATTTATCAGCTACGCTTATATCTTGATTAATAAAACATATGTTAGTGATATACCGTTGAGCTAACTCAAGAGCCTTACATGGACCAGTAACTGCAGTGATATTAATATGGTAAGGAATATTTTGAATAATTTTATTTGGCAAAATGTCAATATTACCATGGTCATTGATGTATAGACCTTTTGTAACAATTAAAAAATTTTTATTTTCTGCATTAAAATTTTTTATTAAATCTAAAAACCAGTCAATACCTTGAGAACTAACCCCAATGACAATTACATCAGCGATGTCAAAATCCTCTTGCTTTAACTCTTCGGAATTTATTGCTTTGGTATTTTCTATTTTTATATTTAGGTTGGGATGAATCTTTGATGTTTTTATTTTTTCAATGATTTCTTTATCTAATGGGGTACCCACTAAAGTAATATCGTGGCCATTTTTAATTGCAGGAACTGTGATTGCAGTTCCCATAACGCCTGCTCCAATTACTAATAAATTAGCCATTTAAGAAATAAATTGCCCTCCATTTATCTCTAAAATTTGACCTGTTATATAGCCACTTAATTTATTTGAAGATAAAAAAATTATTGGACCTACACAATCTTCAGCAGTTCCTAACCTTTTCATAGGTATTTTTAGTCTGGTATTTTCTAGTTTTTCTGGAGTTGAATACTGTTCATGAAACTTGGTAGCAATAGTACCAGGAGAAATAGCATTAATTCTTACATTGTAAGGTGACAGTTCTGATACTAATGATCTTGTAATGCCAGAAACAAATGCTTTCGATGCGGCATAGACACTTGAGCCCGCGCTACCACCTGTACGAGCACTAATAGTTGAAACATTCACTATACATCCTTCATTTTGTTTTTTGAAAATTTCTATAGCAAATTTTGTTGTAAAAAATGCTGACTTAGAATTTAAATCAAAAATTTCTAAAAATTTTTTTTCGTTTATTGAATCAAGTGGAAATCTTCCGATCATAGTTCCAGCATTATTAATAAGAATATCAAGACCGTTTAATTGTTTAATTGAGTTTTCCATAAACTTTTCTACTTCAGATAATTGAGTAAAATCTGCCTTAAAAATACTGTAGGTATTCTTGGAGGTTCTATCTTTTATTCTTTGTTCAATATCATCCATAGATTTATTGCCATGAAAAATGACATTGGCACCGAGCTCTAAGAATTCAATTGCAGTTTCAAAACCAATGCCTGTGCTTGAGCCAGTAATAATAATTTTTTTGTTTTTAAACTCATTTGGATCAAAAATCATTTCAATAACTCCATAATATAGTTTGGATTTCCCTTATTTTGGAAATCAGAGTGTATATCTTTAATTATACCCTCGATTGTCTTGTTTGCTAAAAAATCTTTTTTATGAATGCCAGAGGTTATAAGTAAGGAGTCAACATTGAATTGGTTTGCACCATAAATATCATTAAACAGAGAGTCTCCTATCATAAGGGTTTTGATTTTGTCGATACCTGTCTTATTTAAGGCAAATTCAAATATTTCTTCACCAGGTTTGCCAATAATATGGGTTTTTCCTCCCATTTTTTTATATTTTATCGCCAAATCGCCAGTTGAAGGATGGACATCTTCTCCTGATATGCCTAATACATCAGGATTTGAACAAACCAAGGGGAGCTTTAAATTGATTGCTTGATGAAAAATATTATCAATTAAATCATATCCATCAAAATTTGTCGTAGTGCACAAAAGTAAAAAATCTGATTTTTCTAAGCTGTAAACCTGTTGATATTGAGTTTCAGATAATAATGGGTATTCAGTTGCAACAACAAAATATCTATCTCCAAGATTTTTAAAATAGTTTTTTTTATTAACTAATAAATCACGACAAACATCCCCTGATGTAATTAAAGGAACATTTAAAGTATTTTTTGCTCCTAATTTTTTCATTCTACTGATGTTATCTGAGGATTTTTTTCCAGAATTACTAATAATTACAACTTGCTTTTTTAGGTTCTGTAAATGAAGAAAAACCTCTTCGGCCTTTGGAAAAATTTTTTTTCCATCATGGATAACTCCCCATTGATCAAATAAGAAAAGATCATAATCACCAATTAAATCTAAAAGTGATTGTACTTCTTTAATCATTAAAATTTATATTTCCCGAAGCTAATAGAGCAGAACCAAAAGAGGCATCTACTGATAAAGCTTCTTCAAGTTCAACTTGAAGAATTTTTTTTCTAATTTCATTCCAAAGTCTATTCTTACCTCCACCACCGACTGTATATATCTTTTTAGGATACTCTCCTCCAATTTCATTGATTTTGTGATAGCTTAGCTTTTCTACTGATGTAATACCTTCTAAAATAGCTTGAAAAAAATCAATTTCATTATTTGGTTTTGGTTCAATATTTGGCATCTTATCAGGATCATTTATGGGAAAGCGCTCCCCTTTGCTTGTTAATGGGTAATAATTAAGGTTTAATAATTTATCTGGGTTGATTTTCATTGAAAGCTCTGAAATTCTCTCGCCAAATTTTTCTTTTAATATTTTTCCCCCTACATTAGAGGCACCACCTGCTAACCACCGATTTCCTAATCGGTGACTGTAAATACCAAATTTTTTATCAAAAATTGGTTTATCAGATATTGTTTTTACAACAAGGGTGGTTCCAATAGATGTGACGGCCTCTCCGCTCTTATTTGCACCTGTTGCTAAAAATGCAGCAATACTGTCAGTTGTGCCTGCCACAACTTCTAAATTTTTGCGAAAACCTAAATCTAAAAAATCTTTATTATTCAGCAATCCTATTGTTTTCCCCGGAGTTACTACTTCTGGCAAACTATCCAAATCTATTGGAAGTTTATTAAACCAATCTGGCCAGACCCTTAACGAACAGTCATATCCAAGTTTTAAGGAATTATTTTCATCTGAGAATTTGAATTCACCAATAATTTTTGAGGCCAACCAATCCGCTTGATGCAAGATTTTGTAGTTATGAAATTTTTGAGCTTTTAATAGAGAAAGGGCTCGAACTAAAGCATTACTTGGGCTAGATAAAATTGGATGTCCTGATGATAATTTTTCTACAAATTTTGCCTCTTCAACTGCAGAAGCATCATTATACATTAATGCATAAGTTAAAGGAACTCCTTCTTGGTCTATAACCAAAACAGTTCCTGATGTACCATCAATTGATAGTCTTTTTATATTTTTGAAATCAATTTTATTTTTTATGAAAGTTAAATTTTGAATAAGTGCTTTCCACCACAATCTAGGATCTTGATATACCAGCTGTCCTTTTGATATTGGTGACGCAATAGTTACGGAGTGATTTGTAATTTCTTCATTATTTTGGTCGATAACAGACGTTCTTACACCTGTAGTTCCAAAATCAATTCCTAAAAATAAGTCCATTATCGAATTGATTGACGATATTTTTCGGCATCCCAATTTAATAATTCATTTTCTTGAAGTTGCGATAAATTTTTTAACTCATCCTCAAAATTAATTCTTAAAAGAACTTCTAAAAAGCAATCCATCATTTCTCTTGCCGCAGGAATTACAGATGAGATTTCATATAGTCCAATTTCCTTGAGAATGAAATAAGGAGGAGGATTGATATTCTTAGCTTTTAAGTTGTTTAAAAAGTTTTTAGCGTCATCTAAATATTCAAAGGTAGGAATGCCGGGTCCTAAAAATATCACATGATCTGGATAAAATGATTTTGAAAAAGCAGAAAAAAGTTTTTTATCTGTAGATTTGAACAAGTTGTATTTTTCATCATTTTTTAGAGAGTAATTTTCAATAATAATCTCGCTGTTTTGACTTGTTGTATCAGATTGAGAGTTTCTAACTGTGTCTAATTTTTGGTGAATATCCAATAATAAATCATACGTTTGCTGAAGATCATTTCCTGCAACAATTAACCCATGATTTTCAAGGATGAAAATTTGATTTTTGATATTAAGCTTTTTTTTAATCATCATTGTCAATGGGAAACCTGGTCGAACATAAGGTACATAAATAAAATCTTTTTTGATGATTTCTTTTAATCGCATTTCTGAATTTAAAGATATTGCATTTGCAATAGTCGAGGTTGAATGCACATGAAGTACATACTTAAAATCTATCAAAGCATGAAATGAAGTTTCAATAGAAGGTCGCAAATCATTTTTTGATATAATATCTTTTAAAAAATTATCATCTATTTCTAAATCAATTTTATTTTTTATTGAGTCTAGATTTACTTCAACAAATACTTCTTCTTTATTTGAATTTATCAACCAAGTTCCAGATGCCTTTATGAGCATGCTTTTAGATGACTTCATAGAGGTATTACCACCGGCAGCTTGAACCAATGATGAGTTGGATCCTAATTTTTGAGAAATATTTTTAAAATCTAAAATCTCTTGTTGTGAGAAATTATTGCTTTCCATAAGTTTTTACTGCTTCAATAATTTTTTTCATATCTCTCTTTCCAACTAATTTTGCAGTGCCATTTATTTTAGCTATGGTGATTTGTTTGCATAATGTTTCTAATTCCTCGGCCAAAAAAGCAGCTTCATCAATATCTTTTCCTGTAATTATAACTCCATGGTTAGCTAATAGACAGGCTTTACGATTTTTCAATGCTTTAACAGCATAATTTGATAATTCCTGACTACCAGGTATTGCAAATTTGGCACACGGAATATCATCGCCTCCAAAAAATGCGATCATATAGTGGTAACTTGGAATAGGTTTTCCTAATATTGAAAATCCAGAGGCGTAAGGGGCATGAGTATGCACCACACAGTTAACATCTTTTTTATTTTTTATAATGTCAAAATGAAAGGGAGTTTCTATCGAAGGTTTTTTTATACCATGATGGGATTTGTTTTTATCAATAAAAACAATATCTTTGGGTTTGATCTTGTCATAAGAAATGCCTGAAGGCGTGATCAACAATCCGTCTTTCCATCGGACACTTATATTGCCCGCTTTGCCATGATTTAATTTTTTTAATCCTAATTTTTTTGCCGTATCGATGATTTTATTTCTAATTTTTTCTTCTGCTTTATTCATGTTTTTGAAAATATTATATTCTTTAAATTTATAAGGATTTATATACTTATTATACGTATATTAAATCTTTTTAAAATAAAATAAACAACATTTATGTTATAATTAACAAATAATATGTTAAATGATTGACTTATTAATTATAGGCGGCGGTATAAACGGCGTAGGCATCGCGCGGGATGCAGCAGGCAGAGGCCTCAAAGTCACATTAGTTGAAAAAGGAGACTTAGCATCTCAAACTTCCTCTTGGTCGACTAAACTTATTCATGGCGGAATAAGATATTTAGAAAATTACGAGTTCAGGTTAGTTAGGGAATCTTTAAAAGAAAGAGAGGTGATCAAATCTATTGCCCCTCACATATCAAAACCCATCAGATTTGTAATGCCTCATGTCTCTCATTTGAGACCAGTATGGTTAATAAGAATAGGGCTTTTACTTTATGATTGGTTAGGTGGTTTTATAACGCTTCCAAAATCAAAATATGTAAATTTACAAAAGGACTATATCGATAATCCTTTAATAGAAAATTTTCAAAAAGGGTATGAGTACTCAGATCTATCTATAGATGACGCACGACTAGTACTTCTAAATGCACAAGATGCTATAAATAGAGGTGCAGAAATCATTCTCAACAACGCAGTAAAAAATGCAATTAGACATAATGATTATTGGGAAGTTGAGTTAAGTGATAAAAAAATTATTAAAACCAAAGCCATTATAAATGCATCTGGTCCATTTGTTTTAAATATTTTAAAAGATATCTGTAAAGTAAAGACAAACAAATCTTTACGTTTAGTTCAGGGAAGTCATCTTATTGTAAAAAAACTTTATGAAGGAGAACAGGCTTACATACTCCAACAAGAGGATAGACGAATAGTTTTTATGATCCCCTATCAAAATGAATACACTCTGATTGGAACTACAGACAAAGAGGTGAAAAGTTACCTTAATCCCAGAATTACTTCCGACGAACAATCCTATTTATTGAATGCTGTAAATTGTTTTTTAAAAAATAAGATATCGGAGTCTGATATTGTTTGGACCTATGCTGGTATTAGGCCCTTATTAGAGGACTTTAATCAAAGTGCCTCTAAAGTAACAAGGGATTATGAATTTGATTTAGATGTCAAAGGAGCCCCTATTCTTTCAATATTTGGAGGAAAATTAACCACTTATAGAAAGCTTGCGGAGCATGCTCTTGAAAAATTAGCTACGGTTATTTCTATTCAAAATAAAAAATGGACTGATCAAGAAAAATTACCTGGGGGAGATATTTCAGATACTGATTTATTTAATGATCTCATTCCAGTTAAAATGAAAGAGAGATTTGATCAAACTTATGGGAACCAAATCTCTAAGCTTTACTCCTCTTTTATTGATTGCAAAGAGGGTGGTATTAAGCTCACTGAAGATCTTTATGAGTTTGAAGTAGCCTATTTAGTGAAAGAAGAAATGGCATCAAGTGTTGAAGATATTCTTTTTCGCAGAACAAAATTAGGTATCAACTTCCCAAAGGATAAAGTAAATATCTTAAATGATGTTTTAAAAAAATATTTATAATCATTATAATAAATCGCTATGAAAGATTATATTCTCTCTATTGATCAAGGGACAACTTCTACCCGAGTAATTATTTTTGATAAAAATTTTAACTTTAAATCATCGAGTCAAAAAGAATTTAAACAAATTTTTCCTAGAGATGGAGAAGTTGAGCACGACCCAGAAGAAATTTATCAATCAGTTTTGTTTACAGCCAAAGAGGCTATTCGAAAGGCTAAAATAAAATCTTCACAAATAAGATCTATTGGAATTACTAATCAAAGAGAGACGACAGTCCTGTGGGATAAAACCAATGGCAAACCTGTTTACAATGCAATTGTGTGGCAAGATAGAAGAACTGTTAAATTTTGTAAAAGTCTTGTAAAAAAAGGTTTTGCAAAAAAAATACAGAAAATTACTGGTTTAATTGTTGACTCATATTTTTCAGCTTCGAAAATACATTGGCTTTTGAATAATTCGAAAAAGTCAAAAGAATTACTAAAAAAAGATAAGTTATTATTCGGCACTATCGATACTTGGTTATTGTGGAAACTGACTGATGGCCAAAGCCACTACACCGAGGCGACTAATGCATCGAGAACAATGCTTTTTGATATTAAAAAAAATCAATGGTCAAAAGAAATGCTTCAAATATTTAAAGTGCCTGAAAAAATTCTTCCAATTGTCAAAGATAGCGCTGATGATTTTGGTCAAACAACAAAATTTGGCAGTAAAATCCCAATTCAAGGAATAGCCGGAGACCAACAAGCAGCAACGATTGGACAAGCCTGTTTAGAACCTGGTTCAATAAAATCAACTTATGGAACTGGTTGTTTTATGATCATGAATGTAGGTTCAAAATTAAAATATTCTAAAAATAAATTACTCTCCACGATTGCCTATCGTATAAGAGGAAAAAATACTTATGCCTTGGAGGGGTCAATTTTTATTGCTGGAGCAGCTGTTCAATGGCTAAGAGACTCGCTTAAGATAATCAAAAATGCAAAAGATACTGAAGATCTTTATTCAAAAAATGATCCTACTCAGAAAGTTTATTTGGTACCTGCATTTGTAGGATTAGGTGCACCATATTGGGATGGCGAAGCAAGAGGTGCTCTTTTTGGACTTACTCGTAATACAGGCATTCCTGAATTTGTAAAAGCTACGATAGACAGTGTCGTTTACCAAACAAAAGATTTAATTTTAGCCATGGAAAAAGATAGTGGTATTAGAATAAAAAAAATTAAAGTCGATGGGGGTATGGTTAACAATAACCAGTTTGTCCAATTTTTATCAAATTTACTTTTGTGTGAATGTTTAAGACCCAAGATTAATGAGACTACATCGTTGGGAGTAGCATATTTAGCTGGATATCAAAGTGGTTTAATAAAAAAATTTACTGACATAAATAGTAAGTGGAAAAGTGAAAAAAGGTTTGTTCATAAAATGAACAAAAAAGATGTTGAACAACTATATTTAGGTTGGAAGAAAGCAATCAAAGGCACTCTAACCATAAAATAATATTTTAAATCAATTAAATTTTGATATTAATGCTAGATGCGCATTAATATTGAAATTGGTGATATAGAAGCATTTATTGAATTAACAGAAACTAATTCTTTTGCCAAAGCCGCAACAAATTTAAATCTTTCACAACCAGCCTTATCCAGAAGAATTCAAAAACTAGAACAAGAGCTTGGAACAAAATTATTTGACAGAACAACAAGAAAAGTTCAGTTGTCTTATTCAGGCAGAAATTTCTATGAGAGAGCAAGAAGTATAATTGAAGCAATCAAGACCGCCACAAAGACACTTAATGAAAAATATAGTTTTCCATCAATTATCAAAATTGGTGCGGTAAATTCTGCTCTAAGCAATATTATTTATCCAGCGCTGAAAATATTTAGAGAAATGGAACCTCGATGCAAAGTTCAAATTATTGAACGATCCTCAAACTATGTTGTTGATAGTGTTTTAGGTGGTGAATGTGATTTTGGAATTAATTTTACAGGCATTCAAGAGCCTGGAATTAGTTTTGAAAACTTGTTTGTTGAAGACTATGTTGTGGTATTTCCTAAAGGCGACGTGTTAGAGAAAAAAAGAAAAATTAAATTATCAGATATTAAAAACAGAGACTTTATCTCAGTTTGGAAAGGGTCTGGCAGTAGAATTTATTTTGAAAATGCGCTAGCCCTACAAAAAGAAGACTTGGAATGGACTTATGAAGTAAGACACATTCCTTCGGCTTTAAATATGGTTGAACAGGGCTTAGGAATTACTTTGGCACCTAAACTAGCTGTTTCTAAAGACCATAAACTATTATCTTATCGGCCCTTAATTGACCCAACCGTCACTAGAACCATGGGTTTGATCAAGAGATCAGGGAGAGAATTAAGCTACGATGCTCAGAAATTATATGACTTGTTAAAAGAAAAATTTAAACGGTAATTGATTAAAATTATGCATAAAAAAACAATTAATAAGATGATAAATACTTATTCATGAATTCAATAAATAGTTTTCAAACCCTAGACTCTTTAAACGTAGGTGGAAAAGAATATGCATTTTACAACATTGCCAAACTTCATGAAAAATTTCCAGCCATCCAAAAATTACCCAAATCCAAAAAAATTCTCATAGAAAATTTATTGCGTCTTGAAGATGGCAAAGATGTAAATAAAGATTTGATTGAAAAAGTTTTACAAAATCCTGAAGAAAAGCATGAAATATTCTTTCTTCCAGCTCGTGTACTCATGCAAGACTTTACAGGGGTACCTGCTGTTGCTGATCTTGCTTCTATGAGAAATGCAGTCGCTCTCAAAGGCAAAGATCCAGCGAAAGTAAATCCATTATCACAAGTAGATCTTGTTATTGATCATTCTGTAATGGTTGATTATTTCGCAACCCCAAATGCCTTTCAAAAAAATGTGGATATGGAATTTGGAAGAAACAAAGAACGTTATGAATTTTTAAAATGGGGACAACAAGCATTTGAAAATTTTCGAGTCATTCCACCTGGAACGGGAATCTGTCATCAAGTTAACTTAGAGTACTTAGCTAAAGTTGTTTGGAGCAAGTCCATAAACGGAAGTGAATACTTATATCCTGATACGCTTGTAGGAACAGATAGCCACACAACTATGGTTAATGCCCTTGGAGTTTTGGGCTGGGGAGTGGGAGGAATTGAGGCAGAAGCGGCAATGCTTGGTCAATCAGTTTCGATGTTACTTCCTGAAGTTGTGGGTTTTAAAATAGACGGTAGCCTTCAAGAAGGCGTTACTGCGACTGACTTGGTCTTAACTGTTGTGGAAATGCTTAGAGCCAAAGGAGTGGTTGGTAAATTTGTCGAATTCTACGGCGAGGGTGTCAAAAACTTATCTTTAGCAGATCGAGCTACAATTGCGAACATGGCCCCCGAATACGGAGCTACTTGTGGATTTTTTTCCACAGATGAAGAAACTGTAAAATATCTCAATCTAACAGCGAGAGACAAAGACCTTGTAGAAATCGTTGAAAAATATAACAAAGTTCAAGGACTTTGGATGGATAATCAAAGTGAATACAATGATCAACTTGAATTAAATCTAGGCTCAGTTCAGGCATCTTTAGCAGGGCCTAAAAGACCTCAAGATAGAATTAACTTAAATGGGGTATCGGCAAATTTTCAAAAACTATTACAAGGTGACCCAAATAAAACTGAAGTAAAAAATCACAATTACCAATTAACTGACGGTGATGTTGTTATTGCTGCTATTACATCCTGCACTAATACATCGAACCCAAATGTTCTTGTAGCAGCAGGACTAGTTGCAAAGAAAGCAAGCGAACTTGGGATGCAAGTCAAACCATGGGTAAAAACCTCTCTTGCTCCAGGCTCTAAAGTAGTTACGGACTATTTAAATAAATCAGACTTAACCAAACATTTAGACGCAATGGGATTTCATTTAGTTGGCTATGGCTGTACTACCTGTATTGGAAATTCAGGGCCTCTTCATCAAGATATTGCAGATGCAATAACTGAAAATAACTTAACAGTTGCATCCGTTCTTTCGGGTAATAGAAATTTTGAGGGTCGCGTTAATCCTCATGTGAAAGCTAATTACCTTGCGTCACCTCCACTAGTAGTGGCCTATGCTTTGGCAGGTACTGTCAATATTGATTTATCAAAGGATGCCTTAGGTATCAGCAGCGAGGGCAAAGAAATATTCCTAAAAGATATTTGGCCAACTAATGAGGAAATTAATTCTATTGTTAGTCAGCATGTTTCCGCTGAAATGTTTTCTCAACAATATAGCAATGCTCTTCTAGGTCCAAAAGAATGGCAAAACATTCAAACCTCGGAAGGGGATTTGTATCAATGGAAAGAAGATTCTACCTATGTTCAAAAACCACCTTTCTTTGATGCTATCTCTGAAGATGAAAAAGATATTCAAAATATTGACAATGCTCGACCACTTCTCTTATTGGGAAATAGTGTAACCACTGATCATATTTCTCCAGCTGGGGCCATTAAACAAGATAGTCCTGCAGGTGATTATTTTATGGAAAGACAGATTTTACAAAAAGACTTTAACTCATACGGTGCCAGAAGAGGAAACCATGAAGTGATGGTTCGAGGTACATTTGCCAATATCAGAATTAAAAATGAACTTCTCTCTGATGTGGAGGGTGGGTATTCCATACTGGAGCCTGAAAAAAAGCAAATGAGTGTCTACGAAGTAGCCATGGAATATCAAAAAAGAGCTGAAAACATTGTTGTTTTTGCTGGACAAGAATATGGCACAGGTTCCTCAAGAGACTGGGCGGCCAAAGGAACGAAGTTGCTAGGTATAAAAGCTGTGATCGCAGAAAGCTTTGAGAGAATACATCGATCAAACTTAATTGGGATGGGCGTACTTCCAATTCAACTTGATAACACCGATATTCAAGAACTTGGAATTAAATCTTCTGACCTAGTTGATATCAAATTACATTCTGAAATTAAGCCACTTGAAAAAATATCTGTAATCTTAAAGCAGGGTGACGCCACTAAAGAATTACAGTGTACGTTGAGAATAGATACGATTAATGAATTACAGTATTATAAGTCTGATGGTATTTTGAATTTCGTACTAAATAATATTTTAAAAAATTAATCGACCTTCGGATCTTCTAAAATTTCTTTTAGTCTCACTAAGAAAGTGACGGCTTGCTTACCATCAATTAGTCGATGATCATAACTAAGCGCAGTATACATCATAGGTCGTATCACAACTTTATTTTTGACAGCAATGGGTCGCTCAATAATAGAATGCATTCCAAGGATTGCACTTTGAGGAGGATTAATAATTGGGGTGCTCATCATGGATCCATAAACACCTCCATTAGTAATGGAAAAGGTCCCCCCTGATAAATCTTTCATAGCTAACTTATTAGAGTTTGCTTTAGTAGCTAAATTAATTATTTCTTTTTCAATTTCAGCATTAGATAAATTTTCTGCATTGCGAATAATAGGGACCACTAGTCCTTTTTCAGAACCAATTGCAACGCCAATATCAAAATAATTTTTATAAATTATTTTATCTTCAAAAATTTCTGAGTTTATTTCAGGTAGTTCCTTTAAAACCTGAACACATGCTTTTACAAAAAAAGACATGATGCCTAGTTTAACTCCATGTTTTTTTTGGAAAGCAGCTTGTTGTTTTTTTCGCAAAGCCATAATAGCTGTCATATCAACTTCGTTGAAGGTTGTTAAAATAGCCGCTGTATTTTGTGCATCTTTTAATCTTCGAGCAATTGTTTGGCGCAGCTTTGACATTGGAACTGATCTTTCACCCTCTTTATCCACCTGCTCATCAAAATTAGAGATAGCTGGTTCTGAGTTTTTTGTCTGATTTTCATGACTTTTTTCGACTTTTGGCTCTTCAACTGGTTTTGAAGGTGGGGCAGGAGTCTCTTCTTGTTCCACTTTTGATGGAGATGAAGTAGTGGCCTCTCCACCTTGAGAAAATTGCGCAATTACCTCACCTACTTTTACTGAACTTCCTTCAGAAACTAAAATTTTGGAAATTGTACCTGCTGATTGAGCGGGAATTTCAATTGTTATCTTTTCAGTTTCAATTTCTGCTAAGTTATCCCCTGCTTGAAAAGAAGCTCCCTCTTTGACTAACCACGCAGTCAAAGTTCCCTCGATTATGGACTCGCCTAATTCTGGTACGGTAATATCGGTCATTCGTTTGTCGGTAAGTTTTTAAATTTGATAAAACTCACTCCTATCTTTTCTTTTATCACACTTTTGAGTGGAGAATGAAGTGCTAATTTTTTAATTAGGTTCTGATTAGCATTATGTCTTTTTGCTATTCCTGTTGCAGGAGCTGCTGCTCGCCTCCTACCAACATAATGGAGATTTTTTTCTAAATCATGTTTTTTAAATAAATGTCTAATTCTACTTTTAACAAATGCCCAGGCTCCCATATTTTTTGGCTCTTCTTGAACCCAGAGCATCTCAGCATCTTTATGCTTTAGGATTACCTCTCCTAAAGTATCAAAAGGAAAAGGATAAATTTGCTCTAATCGAACAATTTTCACATCTTTAATTTTATTTTCTTTTCTATAATCATCTAATTCATAAAAGATCTTACCTGAACAAAAAACTACTCTTTTTGGATTTTTAATATCTTCGTCAATAATTCGATGAAAAGCAGACCTTCCTGTAAAATCTTCAATATTTGATACATTATTTGGATGTCGTAATGTTGACTTGGGTGTAAAAATTATCAGTGGCTTTCTAAAATTCCTATGTATTTGCCTTCGAAGTGCATGAAAATAACTTGCTGGCGTAGTACAATTTAGAATTTGAATATTGTCTTCGGCTGCCATTTGTAGAAACCTCTCAATACGGGCGCTAGAATGTTCCGGACCCATTCCTTCATGACCATGGGGAAGAAGCATAACTAATCCACTCATTTGCATCCATTTTCGCTCACTTGCCGCTATAAATTGATCAATAATTATCTGAGCACCGTTAGCAAAATCTCCAAACTGCGCTTCCCAAATCACCAAAGAGTTGGGATCTGCCAAGGAGTAACCGTATTCAAAACCGAGAACCCCCATCTCTGAGAGAAAACTATCAATTACTTCAAATTGCTTTTGTTTTTTTGCAATATGATTTAATGGGATATATCTTTCTTCTGTTTTTTGGTCATAAAAAACAGAGTGTCTTTGACTAAATGTGCCTCGACCTGAGTCTTGTCCAGCCAATCTTACTTTAAAACCTTCTTTTAAAAGTGAGCCAAATGCTAAAGCCTCAGCAAAAGCCCAATCAATATTCTTACCTGATTGAATTGCTTTGAGCCTTGAAGAATTAAATTTTTCTAATTTAGGGTGTAAATTAAAGTCTTTTGGTACTTGTGTAATTTTTTTTCCAATGTCTTGAAGAGATTTTGTCGGTTCTGCAGTCCTTCCTCTTCGAAGAGTATCTTTAGGCGCTCGGCTTAAACCACTCCATTGCCCGCCCATCCAGGATTTTGTTTTTAATTTATAATTTTTTGCTTTTTCAAATTTTTTCTCTAGATCTGACCAAACGGCATCTTTTATATATTCTACTTGTTTTGAATTTAGAACTTCTTGTTCGATTAATTTTTGGGCATAAATTTCTGCAACAGGCTTTTTCTTTTTGATAGTTTGATACATTAAAGGTTGAGTAAATGATGGTTCATCGCCCTCATTGTGACCATGTTTTCTGTAGCAGAACATATCGACCAGAGTATCTTTTTTAAAAGAATTTCTAAATTCTGTAGCAGCTCTAGAAGCAAGAACCACGGCCTCTGGGTCATCGCCATTAACATGAAAAATTGGGGCCTGAACTATTTTTCCAATCTCAGAAGAATAGGGTGCAGATCGACTATATTGAGGAGCCGTAGTAAAACCAATTTGGTTGTTAATAATAAAATGAATAAGTCCACCAATACGATATCCATTCAACTGAGACATGGTGAAGGTCTCAGCAACAACACCTTGGCCTGCAATAGCCGCATCTCCGTGTATTAATAAGCCAGATACTTTTTCATTATTCTTATCTCCCACAAGCGCTTGTTTTGCGCGAATTTTTCCGGCTACAACGGGATTTACTGCCTCCAAATGTGATGGATTAGCTGCCATGCTAACATGAATAAGATTACCGCTAAAACTTCTATCTGAACTTGCGCCTAAGTGATATTTCACATCACCTGAGCCTTCGTTACTTAAAGCGTTTTCACCTCCGTGAATAAACTCACTAAAAATTTGAATATGAGGTTTTTTGACAACGTTCGCTAATATATTTAAACGTCCTCGATGAGCACAGGCAAAAGAAAAATCTTCAATTCCGTACTCTGATGATCTTTTTAAAATTTGCTCGAGTGCTGGAATAGTGGACTCTGCTCCATCAAGTCCAAATCTTTTGGTTCCTCGATATTTTGTATCTAAAAATTTTTCAAAATATTCAGCTGAAATTAGTCTCTCTAAAATAGTTCTTTTTCCTCTAGGAGTAAGTTGCATATCTTTGCGATCTTCAATTCTATCTTTAAGCCACAAATATTCCTCTGCGCTTTGGATATGCTTATACTCGATGGATAGGGTTCCTGAATAAATTTTTTGCAGTTTATCAAAAACTTGGCGAACAGAGGCCGTCTCAAATCCTAAATAGCCGAATAAAAAAATTTTTCGATCAAGATCTTTTTCTTGAAAGCCATAATATTCGGGATCTAGTCCGGCTGGCTTTGATTGGACTGCGAGGTTTAAAGGATCAAGGTTAGCAATTAAGTGACCAATTTCTCTATACGCTCTGATCATCATGACTAATCTCAAGGAGTCTGAGATAGCTTGGTTCAAGGAAGTTTGTGAAAAATCTGAACTTCGAGCTTTTTTGGACCAATCTAGTTTTTCATAATCGGCAAGAATAGCTAACTCTTCAGGGGCTAATTCCTTGAAAAAATTATGCCAACTTTGATCAACCGAAGATGGGTTTTTGACAAAGTCTTTATATATAGAAATAATTTGAGAGGCGTTATTTGCAGTCAGAAAAGAATTATAAGATCTCATTAACCTTATTATTTTATACTCCTATCTCTCACTGATGTCATTGTCTTTTGAGGTTATTTAAGTATTTTGTCAACAGCGCTTACTAGTCCTTGAACTGATTTTACAGATTTCTTCAACATAGATTTTTCATTAGCCGAAAGTTTAACCTCAATAATCTTTTCAATACCTTTGCTTCCAATAATTGTTGGAACGCCCATATACATATTATTTAATCCATATTGACCATTGAGATATGCAGCGCATGGAAGTAATTTCTTCTGGTTTAACAGATAAGCTTCAGCCATTTGAATAGCTGAGCTCGCTGGAGCATAAAATGCAGATCCTCTTTTTAAAAGCTTTACTATTTCACCACCACCCATTCGCGTACGATCAACAATTTGTTGAATTTTAGAGGATGGTACTTTTTTAGTTTTAATGTAGTCCATCAACGGAATGCCACCAATGGTGGTATAATTAACTAAGGGGACCATGTCATCTCCGTGTCCTCCCAAAACAAAAGTTTCGACATCATAAATAGAGACATCTAAGGCTTCAGATAAAAAAAATTTCATGCGAGAGGAGTCAAGAACTCCCGCCATTCCAACACACATATTTTTTGGAAGCTTTGAATATTTTTGCAAAACATAGACCATCGCATCAAGAGGATTGGTGATACAAATGACAAATGCTTTTGGTGAGTGTTTTTTAATATCAAGGGCTATCTTTTTTATGATCTTCCCATTAGTTTCTAAAAGATCATCTCTGCTCATTCCAGGCTGTCTTGGTAAGCCCGCAGTAATAATAATGACATCAGAGTTTTTCATTTGAGAAAAATCATTCGTTCCTTTTATTTTTCCAGTAAATCCCTCCACGGCAGATGATTGACTAAGGTCTAAAGCCTTTCCTTGAGGCATCCCCTCCACAACGTCAATTAAAGTCACATCACCTAATTTTTTTAGAGCTGCTAAATGAGCTAGTGTTCCGCCAATATTACCAGCACCTATTAAAGATATTTTAGCCATTATTTATTCCTCGCTATTTCTAATTTTATCTCTGAGATCGCTTTTGCAGGGTTTAACCCTTTAGGGCAAGAGCGAGTACAATTCATAATAGAGTGGCAACGGTACAATTTAAAATTGTCATCTAATTCTTTGAGCCTCTCCTTTTTTTCTTCATCACGACTATCTTGAATCCATCGATTAGCTTGCAAAAGTGCTGCGGGGCCTAAATATTTATCTTCATTCCACCAATAGCTTGGGCAGGAGGTGCTACAAGAAAAGCACATAATACATTCCCATTTACCATCAAGTTTATCTCGATCTTCGACGCTTTGAATATTTTCTCTTTCGTTATGTTCACTATTTTTCATCAACCAAGGTTTGATCGATTTAAATTGCTCAAAAGCTTTTTTAAGGTCTACCACTAAGTCTTTGACTACCCTCATATGTGGTAAAGGGTATATCGTAATTTCCTTAGAGCAGTCTTCGATATGTTTTTGGCAAGCCAATGTATTAACACCATCGATATTCATGGCGCAAGAGCCACAAACTCCCTCTCGACAAGATTTACGGTATGTTAAACTTGTATCAACTTCAGATTTAATTTTATTTAAAATATCTAGAACCATGGTACCTGCTTTAGCAACATCAATTTCAAATCGATCTATTTGAGGAGGCTCTCCCTCTACTCCTGACCACCGATATACATTAATAATTCGGATATCCGCTTGATGCTGACCCTGATCATCAATCAATTCCACATTAGAATATGTTTTTCCTTTTACTGGAATAGAGTTTTTAGGAAGAGTTAGCTGTACCATTAATAAACTCTCACTTGGGGTTGAATAACAGAAATCTGATTACTTAATGTGGTCATACGAACTGGGCGATGAGTGATATTAAATTGATCATTGTCTTTCCAGGCTAATGTGTGCTTCATCCAGTTCTCATCATCTCGATCAGGATAGTCCTCTCTTGCATGGGCGCCTCGACTTTCGGTGCGTTGTTCAGCGGATACGCCGACACTTCCGGCAACTTCCATCAAATTGTGAAGCTCTAAAGCCTCGATTAAATCAGTGTTAAAAATATCAGATTTATCAACAATTTTGACGTGTTTAAGATCTTTATACATATCGCTTAATTCTTGATTACCTAGCGATAAAGCTTCACTTTCACGGTACACACCAAATCTTTTTTGAACTGTTTTTTGCATTTTGTCTCTCAACTCTCCAACAGAAATATCTCCTGAATTATTTTTAATTGAGTGAAGTCGATCGATAATTTCCTGTGTCGAAGCATCGGACGGCATTTTATTAGACTCCGATGGATTAATAACCTGGCCCGCCTGGATAGCTGCACCTCGACCAAACACGACAAGTTCTGCTAAAGCATTTGTCCCTAAACGATTAGCTCCATGAACCGAAGCACAAGCTGCCTCCCCAATAGCCATTAAGCCTGGACAGACTTCTTCAGAATTATCAGAAGTGGGTTTTAATACTTCTGCTTTAAAGTTAGTGGGAACACCGCCCATACAATAATGAACAGTTGGGACAACAGGAATAGGCTCTTTAGAAACATCACGTCCACAAAAAGCTTTTACTGACTCTGAGATACCGGGCAATCTTTTGGCTAACATGTCGGCATCTAAATGTTCAAGATGAAGGTTGATATAATCTTTATTCGGACCGCAACCACGGCCAGCACTGATTTCTTTACTGATAAATCTTGAGATAACATCACGCGCAGCTAAGTCTTTTGCGTTGGGTGCGTACTCCAACATAAAACGCGTGCCCTCACTATTTTTTAAAACTCCACCTTCACCCCTAGCGGCCTCTGATATTAAAACCCCAACACCATAAATGCCTGTCGGATGAAATTGAATAAATTCCATGTCTGATAAAGGAAGACCTGCTCTAAGAGCTATGCCTGCTCCATCTCCCGTACAAATATGTGCACTAGTAGAGGATTGAAAAATACGACCGTAACCACCAGTCGCAAGAATGGTCATCTTTGCGATAAATCGATGAAGACTACCATCTTCAATGGATAGGGCCAAAAGACCACAAATCTCTCCACTACTATCTTTAAGAAGATCGATGGCGTAAAACTCGTTAAAAAATTGAACATCATTTTTAAGGCTTTGCTGATAAAGCGTGTGAAGAAGCGCATGTCCGGTTCGATCAGCCGCCGCACAAGCTCTACTCGCCGGATCTCCTTTACCATTGTTAGTCATATGACCACCAAATGGTCTTTGATAAATTTTTCCATCTTCGGTTCGAGAAAAAGGCATGCCGTAATGCTCTAATTCGACAATAGAATCAACGGCATTTGAGCATAGATACTCAATACTATCTTGATCTCCTAACCAGTCAGATCCTTTGACAGTATCAAACATATGCCACTGCCAGCTGTCCTCGCCCATATTTCCAAGGGCTGCACCAATGCCTCCTTGAGCAGCAACGGTGTGACTTCGTGTAGGGTAAACTTTACTAACGCAAGCTGTTTTTAATCCTTGTTCAGAGCAACCTAAGGCTGCTCTTAAGCCAGCGCCTCCGGCTCCAAGAACAACAACATCTAATATGTGATCAGTATAATTACTCATTTAAATCAAAATTATCGGTACGATGAATAAAATTACCAATAATAATAAAACGTCAGTTAATCGACTATAGAGTTTAACTTTGTCTGAATCAAAGTAATCCTGGTAAATTGTCACTAATCCCAGTCGAGCGTGAAAAGTGGCAGCGAAAAAAAATAGGATCATTAAAAATTTAACAAACAAATTATTTAAAGAGTTAAGCATTATCACTTGGGATGACTCAAGATTGTTTAAAAAAAAGAAAACAAACCAATAGCTAGTAGGAACTAAAATGATTGCAGAGACCCTTTGCCAATACCATTTAGAAGATCCCTTCACTAAAAAATGCTCCAAGCAAAAATTACTGTCATGATTAAATTAATGATGAGAATACAATATGAGATTAAGTAAACTTGGTTTAATTCCATACCTTTAGCAAAGGTCCATAAAAAATACTTGAGTCCATTTAATAGATGATGATTAAGCGCAAAAAACCAAAAGATAAAAACTAGTTTTATAAGGGTGAAGTTAAAAAATACTGACAAAGACTCAAAGAGAGTTGGGGCAAAATAAGAAGACCCTATCCAAAAAGCTAAAAAGGGAAGTGATGCTGCAAAGATAATTCCTGATATTCGATGCGTAATTGAAAAAACCATCGTTAACACTGGTTTATGGATTTGTAGATGGGGCGATAATGGTGAGGTCGTCATTTAAAACTCAATATAATGAAAAACGCTTAATAGTAAAAAACTATTATTTCATCGATTAATGCATTTTATCAATAATTACATCTTGTGGAAAAAATGTGAGTTAATTTTAGCTAGTCAAATTATTTTGAATCTTAATTTTCATCAAAATTAGCTATGATCATATTAGGTCGAGAACCGGAACTTCTTGTTTCAAGGGTGCCGAATCTCACCCCGCATGAGAAAAACTTTGTATTTACTATAAAGTTTGGCGCCCCGACCTACTTTTACCTATTTGATATCAAAAACTACTGTATATAATTCTCGCTTAATGTCGGCCTTAGCTCAGATCTCTAAATTTCTTGATCGAATAAATACCTATATAGGCTATCTATGTGGTTTTTTTGCATTCTCAATGGTCATTATCGTATTTACGGTTGTGGTGTTGAGGTATGGATTTAGCATCGGTTTTATCTGGATGCAGGAGATCTACGTTTGGCTTCACAGTTTTATCTTTATGCTCGGTAGTGGCTTTACTTATTTGGCCAATGAACATGTGCGTATTGATGTGTTTTATCGAGATGCCTCAGAGAAGTATAAAGCGACGGTCGATCTCTTAGGAAATATTTTCTTATTAATTCCATTTTTGTACATCATATGGAAATTTAGCTATCCTTTTGTTTATCGATCTTTTTTAATGAGTGAGGTTTCCAGGGAAGCTGGAGGAATGCCTGCTTTATATATTTTAAAAAGTGCAATCCTTTGGTTTTGCATAGTATTATTTATCCAGATCATTTCTAATATTTGTAAATCTATAATTTCTTTATCAGGGTCTAAAACATGATCACACCAGAAATTCTTGCCATTGTAATGTTTCTAACAACCCTAGGGTTATTGCTCTTCGGTTTTCCAGTTGCATTTACGCTAGCAGGTTCTGCCTTGTTATTTGGTTTTCTTGGTGATGCTTTAGAAATTTTCAATTTTAGAATGATTGGTTTCTTCCCTCAAAGAATATTTGGAACCATGATTAACGAACCGCTCGTGGCCGTTCCTCTTTTTATATTTATGGGAATTATGTTGGAAAAAACAAAAATTGCCGCGGGGCTTCTTCAATCTATTGGTGAGCTTTTTGGTTCAACCAAGGGTGGTCTTGGAATAGGTGTTGTGATTGTCGGAATGTTGCTTGCTGCATCTACGGGAATTGTTGGGGCAACCGTAGTTACCATGGGAATGCTCTCTTTGCCCTCTATGATTAAGGCAGGATATGATCAAAAGATTGCAACTGGTACTATTTGTGCGGCTGGCACTCTTGGTCAAATTATTCCTCCCTCGATTGTCCTTGTTTTATTAGCAACAATCCTTCAAGGAGCGAATGAAGAAGCTGCATTATTAAAAGGAGATCTTGCCCCTGACCCTGTCACAGCAATTGATCTTTTTGCAGGTGCTTTATTACCAGGGCTAATGCTGGTGGTGATGTTTATTATCTTCATTTATTTTTATGCAAGAATTTTTCCTAACTCTTGTCCGCCAATACAAACTGAAAGAACGAGAAGTGAAATATATAAAGAAGCCTTCAAATCAATTTTCCCGCCCCTAATACTGATAGTTCTTGTTTTAGGATCGATTTTAATGGGTATTGCTACTCCAACAGAGTCTGCTTCCGTTGGTGCTATCGGAGCTGCAATTATAGCTTTTACTAAAGGGGAATTGACCTTTCAAAATTTAAAAGAGGTTTCTCTTAATACCGTTAAACTTAGTTCTTTTGTTTTTGTCATCTTAATTGGTGCATCAATGTTCTCTTTAGTTTTCAGGGGTTTTAACGGTGATGCTATGATCGAACACTTTTTAGGTAGCTTACCAGGTGGTTTATTCACAGCCCTGTTAATTGTGATGGTAGCTATCTTTATTTTAGGATTTTTCTTAGATTACATTGAAATTATTTTTGTGATTGTTCCTTTAGTAGGTCCAATTTTAATCGCAAATGGTGCGGATCCTTTATGGCTTGGGATACTCATTTCGCTGAATCTTCAAACAAGCTTCCTAACACCACCTTTTGGCTTTTCTTTATTTTTCTTACGAGGGGTTGCCCCGAAAGAAATCCAAACCAGAAATATTTATAGAGGAGTTATGCCGTACATTGGCATTCAAGTATTAGCTATCATAATCGTAGCTATTTTCCCAAGTATCGCTACTTGGCTTCCGAACTTGATGTTTTAGGTACGTATTATTTTAATTTAAAACCAATTAATATTTTTTTTCTCACAAAGCTCTTTTAATTGAACAGGGTAATCGGTCATAATACCGTCCACCCCAATATCAATCGTTCGTAACATATCTTCTTCATCGTTTACCGTCCAAACATTGACAGGCAGGTTTTCATTATGAGAGATCTCGACTATTTTTTCAGTAACATTTCTATGATACGGGTGCCAGGCCTTTCCACCTAGTGCTTTGATAAGTTTAGGCAAGTCGACATTATTATGAAGAGGTGTGAAATCCATCCAAGGAGATTGGTCATAAATATTTCCAAAAGAACCAGATCCTTGTTGTTCAAATGACAAATAGGCTCGAGGTATTTCAGGATTATAATTTTTTATTTCTCTTAGAACTCTCCAATCAAAAGAAGAATAAATAATCTTATCTGTTAAGTTGGATTGATTTACTTCTTCAAGAACTATCTTGACCATCTCTTCAGGAGAAGGAGTTAAATTTTCTTGTACCGGAGTCGATTTAATTTCTAAATTAACGACTAAATCTGAAACTTTGTTTTTTGATGTAAGGTCCAATAATTCAGAAACTTTTGGGATTTTTTGATTTTCTAATTTTTTTTGATTTAAAAATCTTCTGCCATACTTAGTTAATTTATTGAGTGAGCCAACTTCGTATTTAGAAATTTGATCATAGGTTAAGTCGATGATTTTGATATTTTCATCCTCTAACCAATTTCCTTCTTCGTCTTGAGTGAGACTGGGATCCAAATGAAAATCATGAGTGATTACTGGGATAGAGTCTTTAGAGATTAGGATATCTGTTTCATAGGCGTTAATATCATTATCAAATAAGTATTGAAAGCTATCGAGAGTATTTTCAGGAAGCACCCCTCGAGCACCTCGATGGCCATAAATTTTAATATGATTAGGCTTAGATAAGATCAAAATTGTTTAATTTTTAAGGTTTTCGCCCCCTTAAAGGGGGCGAATTTATATAATATTAAGCTGTTGGGAAGCTGAATGGGAAGTTTCTCGCTCTGAGATATTCTTTTTCAGACACACCTGTCCAGCGAATGATCGAAGATCTGAACTTCACAATGTGTGAGAATAGCTCTGAGGAAGTCGCATCTTTACTTGCGATTTCTTGAACTACTTCACCTGCTCTTTGACCTAGTGCATTCATCACATCATCTGGCAATTGTCTCATTTGAACACCATGCTCGTTGATGAGTTTTTGATATGAACTATCATTCACAGCTTGGAAGTGAGATAACACCTCCATGTTCACTGCTTTTGAAGCAAGAGTGATCAGCTGACGAGTAGAGTCATCTAACTTTTCCCACTCAAACATATCAATAGAACAATCAAGGATAGTTGCAGGCTCATGCCAACCAGGATTATAGTAATACTTTGCAGCTTGATACAAACCAGCACCTAAGTCAGCGGCTGGGCCAATCCACTCTGTACCATCAATCGCACCAGAAGCTAGTGCAGGTAACACATCTGGACCAGCAAGTAAAACGATATTAGCACCAAAAGTTTTTAGAACTTCGCCACCAAGACCTGGCATTCTGAATTTTAGGCCATCAAAGTCTGCGGTTGAGTTGATTTCTTTATTAAACCAACCACCCATTTGGTTTCCAGTATTACCCATCGGTAAGAACTTCACACCGATTTCATTATATGCCTTATCAGCAGCTTCAATACCGCCACCGTAGTAACACCATGCATTCTGCTCTTGTGCTGTTAAACCGAAAGGTAAACAAGCAACGAACTGAGTAGCGTTACTGACGTTAGTCCAATAATAAGGAGCACCATAAGCCATTTGAGCTGCTCCAGATCGCACTGCATCTAAAGACTCAAGACCCGGTACTAATTCACCGGCATGATAAACTTTAATATTAAGCTTATCAGAATGCGAATTGATATAACCCGCAAAACGCTCTATTGCTTTTCCTAGAAGTCCGGCTTTACCGAACGCAGAACAAGCAATCCACTCCATGTGGCCACCAGAAATAGCAGGAGCTGGAAAAGAAGAGACTGTTGCGGCACCCAGCGCTGCAGCACCGGCACCTTTAAGAAAACTTCTTCTTTTCATGGGTTTATTATTTTTGGTTTTTTTTGCCATAAATATTTCCCTCCTAAAATTAAGAAATAATTAATTATTTTTTATTGGTAATAATTATACCAACTATTACTGATACTATGCCAGCGTAATGATAGATTTGTAATGTTTCTTGAAAAACGAAAAAGGCAAGGATTCCGCCAAATATTGGCATTAAATGAAGATAAGGACCGGATTTATTAGCACCAATCAGAGCTACTCCGGTATTCCAACAAATATAAGAAAAAATACTGGGAAAAACTCCCGTGTATCCGATGACCAATAAGGACTGTTTGCTAATTTGTAAGAAATTCCCTTGGCCAAATAAATCATAAAGATAAACGGGGGAAAGCAAAATCACTGTTAATCCAAAGGAGATATATAAAAAACTAAAACCTGAAACACCTGTTTCGTTCTTCTTTAGAAAAATAGAATACAAAGCCCAAGAAGTAACAGCTAATAAGATAAATAAATCACCTGAATAAAAGTCTGATTGGAAAATATTTTGATAATTACCTTTAGCAATCACATAACTAACCCCAATAAGAGAGATGATAATCCCGATCATTTGGAAAGGATTAGTTTCTATTTTATAAAGTAAACGATTAAAAAGAATGATTAGCATTGGAGTGGTAGAAATGATTAATAAGGCATTAATAACAGTTGTAGCGGTTAACCCCACATAGACGAAAGTATTAAACAAGGTAGGTCCTGTTAATATAATAAGAAATATAATTCCAGGTTGCTTTTTAATTAAAGGTAATTCTTTTAATGCTTTAGAAAAACAAAACGGGGTTAAAATAATAAATGCAATGACCCATCGATAGAAACCAAGTGATAAAGGAGAAACTAAACTTTCAACTGAAGCAAGTCTTCCTATAATAAAATTACCTGACCAAAACAGTGAGGCAAAACACAAAAAAATCGATGCTTTTAAAGAATTACTCAAAGGGTGAATTGTTTATAGACGCTCTATAGCCATAGCTAAACCTTGACCACCGCCAATACACATACTTGCTACCCCAAACTTTTGCTTTGTGCGTTTTAGCTGATGTGCAAGAGTTGTTACTATCCTTGTTCCAGAACATCCAATGGGATGACCTAAGGCAATAGCACCGCCAGCAATATTAAGTTTATTAAGATCAATTTTGAGGGTTTGTTGCACTGCAACAGAGGTTGCTGCAAAAGCCTCATTAATTTCAATAAGATCAAAAAAACTTATATTTACCGACATTTTTTTCATCAATTTCTGAATAGCTGTAATAGGAGTGATGCCCATATAGTCCGGATTACCAGCAGAAGAAGACCAAGATAAAATCTTAGCAAGTGGTTTAATTTTATTAGCTTTGACATAATCATGTGAGGCGATCGCTAAAAAAGCTGCTCCATCATTTAAGGAAGAGGCATTGCCCGCAGTAACAGTTCCATTTTTTTTAAAAACTGGTTTGAGCTGAGTAAGCTTAGAGGAAGTCGTATCTTGTCGAACTTCGTCTTTTAAGGGAGATTGACATAATTCATTTTTAAAATATTTATTTTTTAAAGCCTTATAAGTTTTTACATATGACCCATATGCGTATTGATCTTGATCTAAGCGAGATACTCCATATTTTTTAGAAACGTTTTCAGCTGTAATTCCCATATGTTCTTGAGAAAAAGCATCAGTTAATCCATCATGAACAAGAGTGTCGATGAAAACGTTATTTCCTAATTTTTTCTCACCAGTTCTACTTAAATATGCATGACGTGCTCGAGACATGCTTTCCTGTCCACCAGCAATCACTAAATCAAATTCCTTGGTGTAAATTTTTAAAGATGCTTCAATCGCAGCTCTCATGCCACTTCCACAGACTTGGTTGACTACATAAGCAAAAGAAGATTGAGCCATGCCTGATTTTAAAGCAACTTGACGAGCTGTATTCATTCCCAGTCCACTTGTTAATACTTGGCCTAAAACTAAACCCTCAGCATCATTCTTTTTTATTTTTTTATTACGTTGAAATAAATCTTGAAGACAATGAGTTCCTAATTCCACAGATTCAGTTTTTTTATATTGTCCAAGATAGGCACCAATAGGAGTACGAACACCATCGATAATATAAATATCACTCATTAATTTTAATCTCTCTATACTCTTGGACAGACTCTGGGTTAGCTAAAGCTCCAAGATTTTGGACTTTATCATTATTAATTATATTTTTGACAAGAATTTCAGAATTTTTTCCACTCTTAGTTCTTGGGATATCTTTTACAACGAAAGTTTTCCAAGGTACATGGCGTGGACTAAGGGTTGATTTTAAATGCTTTTTAATTAATTCGGTAAAATTGTTAGGTATTTTGTTTTTTACGGACTTAATGAATAAAACCACTCTCTCATCATTATCTGTTAAGTAGCCCGTTGCCAAACTATCATCAATCCATGAGAAGTTCTGTAGTGCACTATAAATTTCACCCGTTCCAATTCTCACCCCTCCCGGATTTAGCGTAGCATCTGACCTTCCATAGATTATATAGCCCCCATTTTTAGTTTTTTTTACATAGTCGCCATGTGCCCATATGTTTTTAAATTTTTCAAAATAGGCTGATTGATATTTTTTATAACTTTTATCATTCCAAAAAAAGATGGGTTTAGAGGGGAAGGGTGTTTTACAGACTAATTCTCCGGTCATGTTAGTCGGTTTACCTTTTTCATTAAAGACATCGATATTCATTCCTAAACCTGGTCCTTGAATCTCTCCTGCATAGACAGGTATTGTAGGAACTCCTAACATGAAACATGAAACAATATCAGTTCCACCGCTAATGGAGTGAATGAAAGATTTTTTATTCAGATTTTGATTAATAAATCGAAAAGTAGAACTACTTAAAGGAGAGCCAGTCGAAATAAAGCATTTTATATCAGGCAAAATATTTTTTTTCTTAGGGTTATGATTATTTTGTATAGCCTCGTAAATCTTAGCTCCTGCACCTAGCATATTTGATTTAAATTTTTTTGTTAATTGAATAACTCTATCTTTGGAGGGATAAAAAGGAGATCCATCATATAAGGCAATACTAGAACCTAATAATAAATTAGAAACAGTCCAATTCCACATCATCCATCCACAGGTAGTTAAAAAAAACATTTTATCTTCCTTCTTAACGTTCGTATGAAGAGATAGCTCTTTTAAGTGTTGCAATAATGAGCCCCCATGACCATGTGTGATACATTTTGGAAGCCCCGTTGTACCGCTCGAGAAAAGGACATACAAAGGGTGATTAAAATCTACTAATTTAGTTTTTTCCTCTAAATGATACTTCTCATTTCTATAAATTCTATGAAGTTCAGAGCGATTATTTTTACATGGATAGGAGGTTTTAAGAATTTTAGGATTGCCTATTTTGGATCTGATTTGTCTTAGGTTCTTTGAATAATCATACTTTTTTCCGTTATAAAAATAATGATCTGCAACTATGAGCAACTTAGGTTTTAATTGAGAAAATCGATCAATAACCGCCTTCACACCAAAATCAGAAGAACATGAAGACCAAACAGCTCCTATTTTAGCAGAAGCCAAAAAAGCAATGATTGTATCAGCAATATTTGGTAAATAGCCGACAACTACATCACCTTTTTTAATCCCCAAAGATAGATAATAAGAACTTAACGCATTTACTTTTGAATTAAGCTCACTATAGGATATTTTTTCTTCATAATTATTTTCCCCTATGAAGTGAATAGCTAAACTATTCGATTTATTTTTTTCTATAAGTTGGAAATAATTGGTTTGAAAATTAAAAAAAAAATTATTTTTCCAAAACTGCACATTTTTTTGAATTAGTTTTGAATTTTTATTTTTAATAAGAGGGACTTGATAAAAATCAGTAATTGATTTCCAAAAATCACTAGGATTTTTAACTGACCAATTCCACAATTGAGAATAATTTTTAAACTTTTTTTTATAGTTCTTATCAAGATAATCTTCATAAAAATAAAGATTAGAACTTTTGATTTTTTTTTGTGTTGGTTGAAATAATTTAGACATTTATGGCAGTAATAAGTGGTTCTGGAATTTTTAATGGCTTTCCTTTAGAGTTTATATTAACCATTAAAACTTCAGACTCAAAAATAGCCTTATCTTCTCTGTAAATAATTTGTTCTAATTTAAATGATGCTTTTTTAATTTCTAGAAATTTAGTTTTAATTGATAGTTCATCTTCTAATTTGGCTGATTGGATATAATTACAATGAATATTTTTGACGACAAAATGACAATCATAATTTTCACTTAATGATCTTAAAGAAAAACCTAATTCTTGAATTAAATTTGTACGAGCTCTTTCTATAAATTTAAGATAATTAGCATAATATACAACTCCACCTGAGTCTGTATCTTCATAATAAACTTTTGTATTAAATTGATACATTTAAGTAATAAAACCTAAGTAAAGTAGATAAGTGATAATAATTATAGCGATACCAAATATTAAATATCGATATTCTTCCATTTTATATTCTGAGCAAAATTAGAAAAAAAATTATAATTCCTTCTCAAAATAACTTATTGTTTTTTTTAATCCATTTTCCAGATTTACTACAGGTTTCCAGTTTAGTGTTTTTTTTGCCAAAGTTATATCTGGTCTTCTTTGCATTGGATCATCTGATGGTAATTTTTTATAAGAAATTTTAGACTTACTCCCAATGATTTCTTTAATAGTAGAAGCAATTTGAATAATCGTAATCTCGTTGGGATTACCTAAGTTGATAGGACCTATAATTGATTTCTTAGAATTCATGAGTTTGAATATTCCATCAATTAAATCATCAACAAAGCAAAAACTTCGAGTCTGGCTTCCATCTCCATAAATAGTAATCGGTTTGTTTTTGAGACATTGCACGATAAAGTTTGAAACAACTCTCCCATCATTAACTGACATTCTGGGGCCGTAGGTATTAAAAATTCTGCCAACCTTTATTGGAATTTTATGTTGTCTATGATAATCAAAAAAAAGGGCTTCAGCTGCTCTCTTTCCTTCATCATAACAACTACGGATACCAATCGGATTTACATTACCCCAATAGTTTTCTTTTTGAGGGGAAACCTTAGGGTCACCATAAACTTCACTTGTAGATGCTTGAAATATTTTTGCTTTTGTCCTTTTGGCCAACCCAAGCATATTAACTGCTCCCATAATATTAACTTTTAAAGTTTGAACTGGATCTTTTTGATAATGAATTGGGGAAGCGGGGCAGGCCAAATTATAAATTTCATCAACTTCAGCGTATAAAGGAAAAGTAATATCATGACGCAAAATTTCAAAATTTGGAAAGTCTAATAAATGAGAGATATTTTTTTTAGAACTAGTAAAATAATTATCCACACATAAAATATGGTTTTTTGAGTTTAATAATTTTTCGCAAAGATGACTTCCTAAAAATCCAGATCCACCAGTAATTAATATTTTTTTCATTATATATAATATTTATTAATATTTAACTCTTCGTAAATATCAATGACTCGTTTTTATGATTTCTAATCATATCTTCAATCCAATAGTAAGTCTTTTCTAATCCTTGTCGAAGGGTGTACCGAGGCTCCCAAGATAATTCCTTTTTAATTTTTTCATTATTGCTAGATCTACCTCTAACACCAACTGGCATATTAGTATTATATTTTCTGGATACTTTATAATCAGCGATGTCTTCGATCATATCAATCATTTGATTAATAGAAACTTGTTCTTCGCTTCCAATATTTATAGGGCCATGAAAATCGGAATTGAAAAGACTTAGAGTAGCATCAACACAATCATCAATAAATAAGTAAGATCTTGTTTGTTCTCCATCTCCCCAAACCTCAATATCTTTTGTGCCTTCGAATTTTGCTTCTGCAACTTTTCGACATAAGGCAGCAGGTGATTTCTCTCTGCCACCATCAAAAGTTCCAAGTGGGCCAAATATATTATGATAACGAGCTACTTTAGTGTCTAAATTAAAATCCTCTAAAAAATGTCTACACATTCTTTCACTAAAAAGCTTCTCCCAACCATATCCATCTTCAGGATTAGCTGGGTAAGCATCCTCTTCTTTTAGACCTTCTATAAAAGTATTTTGCTGTAAATCTTTATTATAAGCGCATGCTGTGGATGAAAAAAAATATTTTTTTATTTTGAATTTTTCACATGCTATTAGCATGTGAGTGTTAATTAACACTGAAATCATGCATTTAGCTTTATTCCACTCAATAAAACCGATACCGCCCATATTACAGGCCATGTTGATCACGTAATCATGACCCTTAACTATCTTTTCGCAATTTTCTAAAACTTTAAGATCTAAGGAATTATTATTAGAACCATCATGTATTTGGAACCAAAGTTCTAAGGGCTTAATATCAACACAGGTAACCTGATGTCCTTCACTTAACAATCTCTGGCTAATATGACCACCTATGAAGCCACCTGCTCCACATATTAAGTATTTCATCAAGAATTCATATCATATATAAAAAAAAAATTTTAATAGAAAATCAAATATCAAAAGTTAGTATTTTCAGAACGGTTCCGTAGTGTAACGGATAGCACAAATGACTTCGGATCATTTAGTCAGGGTTCGAATCCTTGCGGGACCGCCAACCTTAAGTTCTTTTAAGCTTGGTTTTTCTTTTTAAATTAAGATCTTCAGGCAGAAGTTGAAATAAGTCATAGAGCGCTCTAATGACCACATAAGTAATGATAAAACTCATGATGGTATCACTTAGAAAATGATCACCTTCCATGATTCTTAATAAAGAAATTAGAATAATTGCAGAATAGGCAAAGATATTCCAAGTTTGTTTATTAAATATTAATAAAATCGCTAAGGATAATGTGAAAAACGAGACATCACCTGAAACAAAACTACAATTAGCCTCACAGTAATCAACATTTAACCAAGGAATAGTAAAAGGCTGCTCACCACCGAATACTAAAGTATCATTAGGCCTAGCTCTTCCCCAAAAACTTTTAAAAATTGAATTAACAATTACACCTGTTCCAAGAACTAAACATGAAAATAAAAATGTCCAATCTCTTAGAGGCTTATTCAGAATTTTCTCTCCATAAATATATTGTTTCACTGCAGCAGCAATAGGTATAAAAAAAACAAGAAGTGCCAAAAACGGTAAAATCATTTTTCTAACAAAATATATAAACCAGTCTTGTTCGCTAGCTAAGAAACTTCCATCTTGACCAAAAAATAATCCACTAACTGTGATATCTATATTCGGAAATAAGAAAAAAATAATTGAAAGAGCGAGCATTATTACAAATATTTTAAGATAAAAATTAAAACTGAGATAAAGTGAAAATATAGATTTCAGTTTTTCTTCAAGACTTTTGTAAATCAAATTAACATTTTCGTTTGATATCAAATATCCTTGATCGCTTTGAAAAAGTTTAGATTTTTGAAAAAATTTCTCTCTTAGTAAAATGCTTGTAATATATGCTACTAAAGCCCCACCAAATATATCACTGACATAATGAGCGCCTACAATAACTCGAGTAGATGCAATGACGATGGCTATTGTAATTAAAATATTTTTGATTCTAGGAAAAAGAAATATTAGGCAAAAAATAAATGCAAAAATAGTTGCAGTATGGCCTGATGGAAAGGAATGCCATTTTGAGTCAAATTGAAAAAAATCTAATGAAGACAAATTATATGAATGAAACATTGGGGGTCTTGGTCTGCCTAAGATATGTTTAAAAATTTGAACAGCTATTCCGCTGATTAAAATATTAAAAAATATAAATAATGAAATATCACTGATTGTTAGAATGATTTTATTTTTATTTTGAATAATTTTTATGACTGCCCAAACTAAAATCGTTGGAACAAAAAAATATAAAGAGTCGCCAAAGTGTGTAAGAGTTTCAAATAAAGATTTAGTTTGTGAATTTATATTATAAAAAAACTTTGAAATAGAATAATCAAAGAAAAGAAAAACGATAGCTCCTAAAAGTAAATAGATACAGGTTGCTTTTTCTTCTTTTTGGAATTTGGTAAGAAAGTTCATTTCTTTATAAAGTTTACATTAATAAAGGATTTTTCATTTAAATCTAATAGAGTTTTATTGATACTTGAGGGATTATCGATAGGTACTTCGTTTAAACTATTAAAAGACAATTCTATTTCACAATCTGGAAAATACGTTGTGTTTAAATTTTGAGAAAAATAAAGAGTTATCGCTGGGTTCTCATCATTTGAAGTAATTTGTGTTTTTTTTAAATCACAAGACAATTCATTAGCGATTGTTTCGGAAATACCTATATGTAAAAACTGATTTTGATAATTAATAACAAAAAAACTTAAAGAAATTGAGAGGAGCAGCAAAAAGGAAAAAATAATTGTTTTATAGGACTCAACAAATAACTGCGATTGCAAAGAAAATGCTGGATTAATAAAGCCTATAATTACAATTAGGGCATAAAAAATATAATTAAGCTTGGGGACAGCTTCAATATTTGGATAAATAGAAGTGTCACAATATATTACAAAAGCCGGTAGTAATAAAAAGCTTAAATAAAAAAGCCTTAACCATTTTAATTCTACAAACTCTAAAGTTCGAAATATATAAATCGTTAAAATTGAAAGTATAAAAATGATTATTGAAAAGATCTGATTATTAAAAAAAATGAATGCTACAAAAGAGATAACTATCAATAATAAATATAAAAATAAGTCCTTATTCCAATTTATTTTTTTTAACAGATTGAAGTAGAAAGAAATAATCAAAATACCTATTATAGGTAATAATAATCCTATAACTAGATAAGTTCTTTTGAGTATTTCAGATAAACTCAAATTAATTTTAAAAAGTATTTGTTCTCCATATATGTGATCAAGAATGACAAAGATAATGGCTAGGATATAAATAAATGAAAGATTACTTAAAATAGCAAATCTTTTATTTTTTTCTATTTTCCAGTCTAATAACTTTAGTATCGAAAGAGTTGTTACAATTAATAAAAAAAAATAATTAGCTAGTGATAGGGCGAATATACAAAATAGACCTAAGAAAAAACTATTATAAGTTTTGTCTTCGATGAAAAATTTGATTTGAAAATAAAAAATAATTAGAGAAATAAGACCAATAAGTAAAATTCCATGAAGAGAAAGAAAGCTTATAAAAATTATACCTGTGCATGTAATTGCTGTTAAAACAGGAAAGATTTTTAAATCATAAAATTGTAATTTGATGATTTTATATAGAGTGAAAATTAATAAAGAAAAATATATTAAATTTAAAAATCTATAGCCATAAAGGGATCGAATTTCATAAGAGTCCAGAACAAGATTGATAAAAAAAGAAAATATATTGTGAACATTTATTGTGTTTCTAAAACTCCATAAACCTTGATTTGCTATTAAATTGAAAAACTGCACATCACTTTCAGTTCCGAATGGAAAGAAGAATGCCGTCAAGAAAAGTAAAATAACCCCCCAGGCTAGAAGAAAAAAATATGGAATTTTTGTCAGGATTCGGAACATCTAAGTTAATTTAATTACTAGGTTTAGTAGCATAAGAAATCATATTGTTCTATATATTGTGGATATTTCAATTTTCTTGATGTTGTTTTCTGCTCAAATTATAATGAGTTTAAGAGAGAAAATCTCTATTTTTACAGCCTTATAGAAGCGGCTTTTTTCTTAGTGGGCCACTTCTTTCTTAAAAGGGTTAGGACAAATAGTTCTAACCCTTTTTTTGTTTCTAGATTATCATTTTATCATGTTGAAATTAGCTTTCATGGTAATATTTTTTTTTCTAGGATACTTTTTAGCTGATACAAAACTAATAGAGATTCCTTTTAAGGATATGCCCTATTTAGAAAAACTTTATGAGGTGGTAGATGATTAATACTGATAACGTTCTTCACGGTTTTACCGATCTAAAAAACTTAGACTCACTAGGTCCGATTGTCTTGAATCAAGCAAAAGGAATTTATGTGTATGACCAAGATGGAAAAAAATATCTTGATGCAAATTCTGGTTTATGGAATTCCGTCGTTGGGTTTGATCACCCTCGAATGATTGAAACGGCTAAAAAACAATATGAAAAATTTTCTGGTTACCATGCTTTCTTTGGAAGAATTTCTGAACCTGCAGTGCAACTAGCTGATAAACTTATCGAAATTTCTCCTTTTAAAAGCGGAAAGGTTTTTTACACTAACTCTGGCTCCGAAGCCAATGATACAACAGTTAAACTTTTATGGTTTATTAATCGTCGTAAAGGAAAACCCAATCGAAGAAAGATAATTACTCGCATCAACTCTTATCATGGTGTAACGGCTGTCTCAGCTTCAATGACAGGAAAGCCCTATAACAGCGAATTTGGTCTTCCATTAGATGGTTTTTTACATGCCTCATGTCCTCATTATTGGAAATATTCTGAGCAAAATGAAAGTGAAGAGGAATTTACAAATAGAATGGGCGAGGATTTAGAGAGTTTAATTCAAAAAGAGGGGGCAGATACCATTGCAGGATTTTTTGCAGAACCAGTAATGGGCGCAGGTGGCGTCATTCCACCTTCACAAGGATACTTTGATGTAGTTCAAAAAATTTTAAAAAAATACAATATTCCTTTTATTGCTGATGAGGTCATATGTGGCTTTGGTCGTACTGGAAATCTTTGGGGCTCTCAAACTTATAATATTCAACCTGATATTTTAATCGCATCTAAATGCATCACCTCAGGCTTTTTCCCTTTAGGCGCTGTCATACTTGGAGAAAAAATGACCCAAGAAATGATGGAAGCTTCCTATAAAGCCGAGGAATTCTTTCACGGATTCACAGCGGGTGGGCATCCTGTAGGTTGCGCTCTAGCGCTTGAGGCTATCGATATCATTATTAATGAGAAAATGATTGAGAATGTTCGAAATTTAGAACCCATATTTATGGGAGGTTTGAAAAAATTTGAAGAGCTTGAATTTATCGGAGAGGCTAGAGGTATTGGTCTAATGGGCGCCCTGGAAATGGTCCACGATAAAAAAACTAAAACACCATTTGATGGATCTATCTCGATTGGTGAGCGAGTAGCTAATCAATGCATTGAGAACGGATTAATCTGTAGACCTTTAGGTCCATCCATTGTTCTTTGTCCTCCTTTTATCACCACAGAAGATGAAATGGGAATAATTTTTGAAACGTTAGATAAGACACTAAGAAAAGTTTTTGACGAAGTTAAATCTCTAGGATAACAGAACCGGTCGTTTTTCTATTTTCAATATCTGTATGTGCTTGAGCGACATTCTCAAGGGGATACTTGGTGACTTGATCTAGTTTAACTTTCTCGCTGCTTATCAATTCAAATAATTCTGCGCTGGCATTTTCTAACCAATTTCGATTAGCATAAAAATGAAACAAGGTTGGACGAGTGAGGTGAAAAGAACCAAAAGCTAAATCTGTCATCTGTAAATTTGTATATGCACCTGATGACTGACCAAAACTGACAACTGTTCCATGACGCTTTAGAGCTTTAAAAGAATTGAACATTGTATCTTTACCGACACTATCATAAACAACATCAACTCCTGATTGATTTGTAATTTCTTGAACTCTTTGTAAAAAGTCTTCATTGGAGTAGTTAATTGTTTCCCCATAACCATGATCTTTGGCTAAATTACATTTCTCGTCACTTCCTGCCGTGCCAATAGACTTAGCACCTAAAACTTGCATCCATTGACCAGCGATTAATCCAACACCGCCAGCAGCAGCATGAAATAAAACTGTATGATGACTCTTAACTTCAAAACTATCTTTTAAAAGATAACGTACAGTTAATCCTTTGAGCATGGCGGCTGCAGCTTGATCAAAAGTGATAGCCTCGGGAATTCTCACCACTAGATTAGCATCTAAAATTCGATGTGTGGCATAAGCATTATTAGCCTGAGCGTAAGCAACTCGATCACCAACCCGTAAATTGACAACATCGCTACCGACCGCTTCGATAATACCCGCCCCCTCAGAGCCTAAGACAAGGTTATTTTCTTGAGGCCAAGGGTAGAGTCCTTTTCTGAAATAGATATCAATAAAATTGACTCCAATTGAATGATTTTTAATTAGAACTTGATTGGGTAAAATTTCTGAAATTTCAAATTCTTTTTTTTGAAGAACGCCAATATCACCAGGTTGAGTTGCTACAATTGAATACATGTCGATACCTACGTTAACTTATACGAATAGATCCCTCTTGAAAATTTTTTTTTCCATACCAAATGAATCATAGAGAGAGTTGCCTAATGGAACTTTCAGAGTTAACGCAGGTTTATGACTGCATAAAAATTAACGCTTAAGGAGGTTAATTATGACTACATTTGACTTATCTCCTCTATGGAGATCTTCAGTTGGATTTGATGAGTTTGATAGACTCTTCGACTCCGTATTTTCAACAAATAATAAGGGCGCTTCTTACCCCCCTTATAACATCGTTAAACACGATAAAAATATTTATCAAATTACTATGGCTGTTGCTGGATTTGATCAAAAGCAGATAAATATATCCCAGGAAGGAAATCTTCTAACCGTCAAAGGAGAAATGGGCAGCGAAAAAGATGAAGATAAAACAGAATATCTTTATCGAGGCATTGCCAATCGAAACTTTGAGAGAAAATTTGAATTAGCGGATACTGTAAAAGTCATCAATGCTGATTTAAAAAATGGGCTCTTGAGTATTGATTTGGAAAGAGAAATTCCTGAGCATCAAAAGCCAAGACAAATTAAAATTAATGCAGACTCTAAGTTATTATCTGCCTAAATAATTTAATGAGTAGGGCTGCAAGTTTGCAGCCCTATCCAAAACTAATCTAATTGAGAAGCAACAAATTCCCAATTAACTAAACTATCTAAAAAAGCCTTTAAATAATCAGGACGTTTATTTCTATAATCTATATAATAAGAGTGCTCCCAGACATCACAGCCCAAAATTGGTTTCATTCCATCAACGAGCGGATTAGATGCATTCGCAGACTTAGTAACTACTAACTTTCCATTATCAATTGCCAACCAAGCCCAGCCAGAGCCAAATTGGGTTGTTCCAGCTTGAATAAAAGCTTCTTTAAATTGATCTACGCTTCCAAAATCACTGTTCAATCTTGCTTCTAATTCTGAAGGAATAGATCCTCCTCCATTAGGCTTCATACACTGCCAAAACAGAATATGATTCCAGTGTTGGCCAGCATTATTAAAAATGCCTGCCATCGAAGTATCTTTTGACGACTTTACAACGATATCCTCTAATGAGGCACCTTGTAATTCATTATCTTTTAGTAAGTTATTTAAGTTCGTTACATAAGTTTGATGATGCTTGCCATGATGAAAATCTAATGTCTCAGCTGACATATAAGGGGCTAGTGCATCATTCGCATAAGGTAAACTTGGTAATTCAAATGACATATTTATTTCCTTTAATTAAAATTCTTAATGCGTATTTTCTATATTATTGTGTCTATTTTGACAACTATTAGGCAATGGGGCTAATATAATGGCTAATATTTTAAGTATTCAATCAACAGTATTGAATGATTTAGTGGGAAACCAAGCTGCTCGTTCAATTCTTCAACCTCGAAAACATAATCTAATTGAAGTTCCGACAATTATTCTTACATCACACAAAGGTCAAAAATCATCACTTCAACTCCATTCAAATGAATTAAATATTTCGAAGATTTTTGCTAACGCACGAACAACTTATAAGATTAAAAATAGTGATTTAACAATTATTGGCTATCTACCATCGAAAAATTCTACAAAACATATAACCCATATCTTTAAAGCTCAAAGAAATATTCTACTTGATCCGGTTATTGGTGATATTGGAGTTGGAATGTATGTTAATGCTGATGTAGCAAAATATTTTCAAAAAATATTTGCTAAAACGAAATACCTTTCTGCAAATTTTTTTGAATGGGGGTTTTTAAATAAAAAAGATATCAATCAATATCAATTTTCAGAGATCGTTAATGATTTAAAAAATTTCTGTTCTAAAAATAAATCTACTGTTTTAATAAGAAGTATTCCCAAAAAGAATGAACTCATTAATTTAATAGCCAGCCCAAAGGGAGCTTGGGGCATCACAACTCCTGAAATTAAATTTAAGTCTCGCTACCATGGTGCAGGCGATCTAACTACGGCCTTATTCGCTCATTATTTGACTCAAAAAATTTCAGAGAAAAAAATATTAGAGAATTTGACAAATGATATTTTTCAAATCATTTCAAAAAAAAGTATAAAGAATAAATTTAAATCTAAGAGCTTAGATAGTCTTTGATTAGAAGTTCTGCAATTTGAACAGTATTAAGCGCAGCGCCTTTGCGTAAATTATCAGAAACACACCAGAAGTTTAATCCGTTGGGTATAGTAGGGTCTCGACGAATACGGCTGACATAAACTGGATCCAAACCTGCTGACTCCACAGGGGTGACATATCCCTCATCAGCGCGGTAATCAATCATTTTCAAACCAGGAGCAGATTTAAAAATTTCTCTTACTTGATCTTCTTCATAGTGTTTTTCAAATTCTAGGTTCACAGCCAACGAGTGAGAAACGAATACGGGTACACGAACGCATGTTGCTGTTAACTCAATATTTTCATCAAGTATTTTTTTGGTTTCATTGTACATCTTCCACTCTTCTTTTGTTTGACCATCATCTAAAAAAACATCAATGTGTGGAATCACATTAAAAGCAATTTGCTTAGTAAACTTTTCTTTAACGACCGCTTCATTGGCATAAATAGATTTAGTTTGATTAAATAACTCATCTGCAGCTTCTTTTCCTGCACCTGAAACAGATTGATAAGTTGATACAACAATTCTTTTAACTTTGAATTGCTCATGAAGAGGCTTAACTGCAACTAACATCCCCATTGTCGAGCAATTAGGATTGGAGATGATATTTTTATTTCTAAAGTTTTTAAGAGCTTCCGGATTTACTTCCGCAATCACTAAAGGTACATCAGGATCTGTTCTAAAATGAGATGTGTTATCAATCACGATACAACCTTTTTTTGCTGCCTTAGGCGCAAACTCACTTGAAATCTTTGCGCCCGGTGAGAAAATTGCTATATCAGTATCAGAAAAATCATACTCGGCTAAATCACCAACAGTAATCGATTTGTTTTCGCCAAAATCAATCGTGCTTCCCTTTGATCGAGAAGAGGCTAATGCCACTAAATCAGAATATTGAATTTCTCTTTCATCGATAATATCTAAAACTTCACGCCCAACATTTCCAGTTGCACCAACGACGGCTATTTTTGGTTTTTTGAGAGAAGCCAACTTAAATTCTTTCGATAATTAGATCACCCATTTTAGAGCAAGAAACGAGTGTTTGATTTTCATTCGTATAAATATCTCCAGTTCGAAAACCTTCAGATAAAACTTTTTGAACAGCGCCTTCAACTTTGTCAGATAATTCTGACTGATTTAAGTTGTATTTTAACATCATAGACAAACTTAAAATGGTAGCGATCGGATTAGCCTTATCTTGACCAGCGATATCAGGAGCACTTCCATGGACAGGTTCAAATAAACCATGTCTTTTGCCATTATTTTCTGCTCCTAAAGAAGCAGAAGGTAGCATACCAAGAGAGCCAGTTAGCATCGCAGCACAATCACTTAACAGATCTCCAAATAAATTGTCCGTAACAATTACATCAAACTGCTTAGGATTACGCACAAGTTGCATCGCACAATTATCAGCTAACATATTCTCTAACTGAACATCGGAAAAATCTTGATGGGTGTCTTTAACTACTTGTCTCCAAAGTACGCCTGTTTCCATCACATTTGCTTTTTCAACAGAAGTAACTTTGTTATTTCTTTTTCTTGCTAAATCAAAAGCTACGCGAGCAATACGATCAATTTCATAATCATAGTAAACTTGAGTATCAACAGCTTTTTTGCCATCAGAAGTATCTTCAATACCACGAGGCTGGCCAAAATAAACTCCGCCTGTCAGTTCACGAACAATCATAATATCAAGGTTGCTAACAACCTCGTCCTTTAATGTGGATGCAGATGCCAATGCTTCAAATACTAGTGCGGGTCGAAGGTTTGCAAATAATTCTAATTCTTTTCTTAATCCTAACAGTCCTGCTTCAGGTCTTTTAGAACGTTCAACATTATCCCATTTAGAACCACCCACAGCACCAAGCAAAATTGCATCTGATTGTTTAGCTTTTTCTAAGACTTCTGGAGTTAAAGGCTCTCCATTTGCATCATAAGATGCTCCGCCCACTAACTCTTTTTCATAAGTTGCATCTAAACCTTGCTCATTTAGTTTATCTATTACTCGAATAGCTTGATCTGCTACTTCAACACCAATGCCATCACCAGGAAGAACTAAAATTTTAGAACTCATTTATAAATCTCCAAATAACCAAGGCTTTTGATTTTTTTTATCAGTTTCATAAGAAGCAATATCTTCTTTGTAGCCAAGGGTAATGCCTATGTCATCTAAACCTTGTAACAGTCTTTCTTTTCGATGATCTTCTATCTCAAAATTAATAGAATGATTTCCAACCTGAATGGATTGATTAGGCAAATCAATATTAAATTCTAATTGGCTTCCAGCTGCACTCATAAGTCGATCTAACTCTTTGGCTTTAACAACTATGGGCAGAATTCCATTTTGAAAACAATTATTATAAAAAATATCCGCAAAACTCGTTGAAATTACGCAACGAATACCAAAATCCTTCAAAGACCAAGGGGCATGCTCTCTACTTGATCCGCAACCAAAGTTATCACCCGCTACTAAAATTTTAGACTGATCATAGGGTTTAGTATTAAGGACAAAATCCTCAATCAACTTTCCCTCAGTGTCGTATCTCATTTCATAAAAAAGACTGACACCTAATCCTGTTCTTTTTATTGTCTTTAAGAACTGCTTTGGAATGATCATATCAGTATCGATATTAACTATTGGTAATGGTGCGGCGATACCTTGAAGTGTTGTAAATTTATCCATTATGAAAAATCTCTAATGTCGGCGATATTGCCTTTGATTGCTGATGCTGCAGCTAACTCGGGGCTCATTAAATGTGTTCGGCCCCCTCGACCTTGACGACCTTCAAAATTTCTATTGGATGTTGATGCACAACGCTCTCCGGGTTTTAATTGATCAGGATTCATACCTAAACACATAGAGCATCCTGCCTCTCTCCATTCAAATCCTGCATCTTTTAAAATAGTATCAAGACCTTCTTCTTCGGCTTGTTTTTTTACTAAGCCTGAACCAGGAACAATCATTGCCTGAATATGAGAGGCAATTTTTTTATCTTTAACGATGGTTGCAACTTTACGAAGATCTTCAATTCGACCGTTCGTACAAGAGCCAATAAATATTTTATCAAGTTTGATATCGGTCATTTTAGTACCAGGCTTTAATCCCATGTAATCTAGAGAACGTTCAATACTTTTCTTTTTATTTTCTGACTTTGCACTATCAGGGCTTGGAACAATTCCATTAACAGCAATAACATCTTCAGGGCTTGTGCCCCACGTAACCATAGGGTCAATCTCTGAGCTATTGATGACGATTTCATGATCATAGTGCGCATCATTATCAGAAGGAAGCGAAGACCAATACTCAACGGCTTGATCCCAATGAGAGTCTTTTGGAGCATAAGGTCTTCCTTTGATATAATCAAAAGTAGTTTGATCAGGAGAGATTAATCCTGCTCTTGCACCCGCTTCGATGCTCATATTGCAAATCGTCATTCGAGCTTCCATGGATAAACTTTGAACAGAGCTACCGGCGTATTCAATAACGTGGCCTGTTCCACCCGCAGTCCCAATTTGACCTATTATATAAAGAATAAGATCTTTTGAATTCACACCAAAGGGGAGCTCTCCATTTACAGAAATTCTCATATTTTTCGCAGGATTTTGAACAATTGTCTGGGTTGCGAGGACATGTTCAACTTCACTTGTGCCAATTCCAAAAGCCAGAGCGCCGAAAGCGCCATGAGTAGAAGTGTGACTGTCACCACAGACAATGGTCATGCCTGGTTGAGTGATACCTTGCTCTGGGCCGATGATATGGACTATTCCTTGTCTTTGATCCATTAAATCAAAATACTGGATGCCATGCTCTTTTGTATTTTGGGCTAATGTCTCAACTTGAATTTTACTTTGAGGATCTTCGATATTTTGACGGTTAATTGTAGGAACATTGTGATCTGCAACTGCTATCGTTGCATCTGGACGATGAACAGATCGATTAGCAATTTTTAACCCTTCAAACGCCTGAGGGCTAGTGACCTCATGTACCAAATGTCTATCAATGTAAAGCAAACTTGTTCCATCATCTCTTTGACGAACCAGATGATCAGACCAAATTTTATCGAATAATGTTTTTGGGCTTTGATTGCTCAAGATTAAATTAGTTTTTAGCTTCAGGTTCCTCAGCAGGAGCTTCTTCACTTGCAGCTGGCGCCTCTTCTGGAGCGGCTGGAGCTTCTTCTTTTGCTTCTTCTTGAGGAGCGGCTTCTACTTTTTCTTCAACAGCTACAGGAGCCTCTTCCACTGATGGTGTTTCTTCGGCTGGCTGTTCTTCGGGAGCTGCCTCAACATCTTTGATAGTAGAAATATATTGATCATCATCATATGAACGACCATCAGTTCTTTCTGCAATTCTTGCTTTCTTACCTGATAGTTCTCTTAAGTAATAAAGTTTAGCTCTTCTAACATCGCCAACTTTAATTCTTTCAATTGAATCAATAACGTTACTATAAAGTGGAAAAACTCTTTCTACACCTTCACCGCTTGAAATTTTTCTAACAGTAAAAGAAGAATTTAATCCGTTGTTTTTCTTTCCAATACATACGCCTTGGAAAGCCTGAACTCTTTCTTTGTTTCCTTCTTTAATTTTAACATTCACTTTAACAGTGTCACCAGGTGCGAAATCTGTAACTTTAGAATTTTTTAAAATTTGTTGAATTTGAGATTGTTCGTAATTTTTAATTATTTCATTCATGTTATGCTCCATCCAATACTAAATGTGGGTGGTATTAGAGCCCGATATATTACTCATTTTTGCTTTTTTTTAAATAGTTTTTCATTAAATCAGGTCTATTTTTTTGTGTATTTTTCAAGGAGTTTTGCTTTTTCCAAGCCTCAATCTCTCCATGATGGCCATTTGTTAAAACTGCGGGGACTTCATAGGGTTGATTATCCGGTCCTATCCATGGGTTAGGCCTTGTGAACTGGTCGTGCTCCAATAAGTCATCATAAAAAGACTCCTTTAAATGAGTATCCTGGTTTCCTAGCACTTCCGGTTGCAGTCTGATAAATGACTCCATAAATAGAAGGGAGGCTACTTCTCCCCCATTAAGAACAACATCGCTCACTGAAAGTTCTTCAAACTCATAATAATCTATGACTCGTTGATCAATTCCTTCATAACGACCATTGAGTAAAATAAAATTCATTTGGTCTTTGTTTTCCTCTAAATAATTTTGCGTCAAAGACTTTCCCTTAGCTGAAAAACAAATTTTTTTAAAATTTTTGATGTCTGAGGAGGAAAAATTTTTCTCTATTGCACTAGAGATGATATCTGGTCGAAGAACCATCCCCGCTCCTCCACTAAAAGGTTTATCATCTACTGAGTTAGCAGATAGTTCACTATAATCTCTAATATTGATTGTATTAACTTCGAATAATTTTTTTTGAAAAGCCTTGCCAATTAAACCCACATTTAAAATGGAAGGAAAGCTTTCAGGAAATAAAGTTAGAACATGAAAAGTAATCATTAAGATTTAATAGTAATTCTTTTTTCTTTAATATCGACTTTAGGAAAATTAGTTTCTGTGAATCGAAAAAATTCTTTTTTAGAGCTTTTAATAAAATAAATTTCTAAAAGATCTCCTGCTCCAAAATTGACTACAGAGGCCACTTTACCAACAATTTCATTTTGTTGATCAACTACTTCTAAACCCTCTAAATCATGAAAATAAAATTCATTTTCTTCTGTCGGTGATAGTTTTTCTTTTTGAAGATATATGTATTTATTAACATAACCCTCTACTTGAGAACGATCAGTAATATTGTTGATTGTAACTAAAGGGCTTTTCTTATCAAAAGATACTAGTTTGACATTGATGGTCGTCTCATCTTCCAAATAAAATTTTTGAAACTTATTTATATCTCGATTGTCGTTTAAAAAACAATGAAGCCTCAGCAGGCCCTTGGTTCCCTTAGGCCTGCCGATTTTACCAACTTGAATAAAATTATCTAATAAAGACAAGAGAAATTACTTATTCTTTAGGTTGTTCCTCTTCTGCTGCCGCTTCTGGCTCTGCTGGAGCTTCTTCACTTGCAGCGGGTGCCTCTTCAGGGGCAGCAGGAGTTTCTTCCGCTACTGCTTCAGCCTCTGGTGCCGCTTCTGTTTGAGGTTGCTCCTCTGCTGCAGGCTCTTCAGCTGGCTTTTCTGCCTCTGCTTTTGCTGCTTCAGCTGCGGCTTTCGCCTCCTCTTCAGCTTTTAGTGCAGCTTCTTCTTTTGCTTTAATTCTTTCTTGGGCTTTTGCTTTTGGTAAGTGTTTTTTTGTTTTCTCAGTAATTTTAGGAGCTTCCATCATTCCCAAATCAGCTAAAATTCTTTGCACTCTATCAGTGGGTTGTGCTCCTACTTTTAACCAATGTTCAGCACGCTCCTTACTTATAACGACTCTTTCCTTATGATCTTTTGGGACCATCGGATTAAAGTTTCCAATCTTCTCAATGAAGTTACCATCACGTGGTGCTCTTTCGTCTGCAATTACTATTCTATAGAAAGGTCTCTTTTTAGAGCCTCCTCTTGCTAGTCTTATTTTTGTTGCCATGATTTCTCCTTTCTTATTTTATTCAATCGTTGGCATTTGGTTCCCACCTAAAAGATTTTTAATCTTGTTAGCGAAACCAGGTTTTTGAGCTTGTTTCATCATTTTTTTAGTTTGCTCAAATTGTTTAAGAAGTCTGTTGACTTCATGAACCTGTCTTCCAGAGCCCGAGGCTATTCTTCTCTTTCGGGATGCTTTTAAAATATCGGGATCAGAACGTTCTTGTTTAGTCATTGATCGTATTATTGCAATTTGATGATCGATAATTTTCTCATCGAAATCTGCATTTTCCATCATGCTTTTAATTTTCCCAACACCTGGCATATAGGACATTAAGCCAGACATGCCGCCCATTTTTTTCATTTGTAAAAATTGTTTTAGCATTCCCTCCATATTAAATTTTCCGCTCATCATTTGCGCTTGGAGGTTTTCCATTTCCTTGTTATCAAAATCTTTTTGTGCTTTTTCTACTAAGGAAACCACATCGCCCATTCCTAATATTCTGGAGGCTATGCGATCAGGATGGAATACTTCAAAATCTGTAATATTTTCTCCGGATCCAAAGAAACGAATTGGCAATCCTGTTTGATATTTCGCTGAGAGGGCAACACCCCCTCTAGGATCAGCATCAAGTCTCGTAAGAATAAAACCCGTCAGTGGGGCCGTTTGATGAAAAGCCTCAACAACACTTAATGCTTGTTGACCCATCATAGAATCAAGAACAAGAAGATTTTCTTGGGGCTTTGCTAATTCATAAATAGTTTTGAGTTCTATAAGTAATTCTTCATCGGTACTAATTCTACCTGAGGTATCAATAATAAGTATGTCAGAGAGGAGCTTTTCACTTTGGTTGAGAGCGGTTTGAACAATGTCTTTTACATCTTCACTAGAGGGTTCAATAAATTGAATATTATTTTTTTGGGCTAATACTCTTAATTGCTCAATCGCCGCTGGTCTTCTTAAGTCAGTAGATACTAGGGAGACTGTTTTATTAAGAGTGTTTTGACAATAATGTGCCAACTTCGCAATTGAGGTAGTTTTACCAGCACCTTGCAGACCGCACATTAAAAACACGGAAGGTTTGTTTTTGAAATTTAATTCACTACTTTGACTGCCTAAAATTTCGGTTAACTCATCACTAACAATTTTAATAATTTGCTGACCAGGCTGAACATTTTCGATTACTTTTTGCCCAAGAGCTTTTTCTTGAATATTTTTGATGAGATCTTTGGAAACTTTTAATGAAACATCTGCCTCTAGTAACGCGACTCGCACTTCACGAAGGGTTGTGTCTAAATCCTTTTCGGTAATAGCTCCCTTATTAGAGAGGCCTTGGAATATCCCTGTAATTTTATTTGTTATATTTTCTAGCATTCAAAAAATAAAAAAAATCGACGGATGAAACTCATCGGTCGACTAATTTTTTCTTTATTAACGAGTGGTTTTATATCACTATAGCCGCTCAATGAAAATACCTTTTATTAAAGCTCACGGGGCAGGGAATGATTTTGTCATTATCGATAAAAACGTTGATATCATTAGAAAGTCAAAAAAGATGATCAAAAAACTCTGTGATCGAAGGTTTGGCATTGGCTGCGATCAGTTAATTTTGTTAAAGCAATTAGGGCAATATCATCAAGTGTTCTTTTACAACTCAGATGGGTCTCTTGGAAAAAACTGTGGGAATGGGCTTCGCTGTGCCTACAAATATCTGACAGAAATTAAAAAAAAGAAAAACGTTGTCATTAAGAGCCAAAAGTTTCTTCATTACGGTAAAAAAATTGGCAAAGAGTATCATATTAACGTGGGTGAGATTTCCCTAGATTGGAAAAAAATTCCATTAAGTAAAAAAATGGAAACACAAAATCTCCAGTTTAAGAAAATTAAAATACCAGGGGTTATTAAAATTATGACAGCTAATATTGGCAATCCTCATTGTGTTGTCTTAGTCAAAAATATTCAATCGATTAATCTAGAGGTGCTTGGCCCCCAATTAGTAAGCCATGCTTATTTCCCCGAACAAGCAAATATTACTTTTGTTCAAAAACTAAATAATAAATTAGTAAAAGTTTTATTTTGGGAAAGAGGAGGAGGTCACACACTGGCTTGTGGTTCTGGGACCTGTGCTACAGCTTTTGTTCTTCATCATAACCATTATGTTGGCTCTAAAATTAAAGTTTTAACTGAACAGTCACAGTTAGAAACCGAAGTAGAAAATAAAATGGTTTCCTTAAAGGGACCAGCAGAGATTGTTTATCACTCCACCATTAACCTCGCATGACAAAGGTAGTTAATTTTGGATGTCGACTCAATAACTTTGAGGGGAAAAAAATTGAAGAGCTAATCCCTCAACAAGATAATATTATCGTCATTAATTCCTGCGCCGTTACCAATGAAACAGAAAGACAAGTACGTCAAACAATTAGGCGGGCGCGAAAAGAAAACCCTGATGCGAAATTAGTGATGACAGGTTGTGCCGCACAGATTTCCCCCAATGATTATAAAACCATGCCGGAAGTTGATTATGTGATTGATAATATCAATAAACTCAAACAAAAAACTTGGGATGAAATATTAGAAGATCATCAAACCACTCCTTTTATGGAAGATATATTTACAAATCCTTTAGATGTGGAACCCTCGCTTCAAAATGAAAGTTTTGGAGTTCGTGAAAGCCTTGTAATTCAACAAGGATGTAACCACCGTTGCACCTTTTGTATTATACCTTTTGGGAGAGGAAATAATCGTAGTTTTGACCCCTCGTATTTAATTGATGAAGTAAAAAGACATGTCGACAGCGGAGTTAAAGAGATCGTTTTAACGGGTGTTGATATTTCAGACTATGGTAGTGACTTTGATCATCACTATTGCATGAGTCTTTTAATTAACGATATTCTCCAGCAAACGTCATTAGAAAGACTAAGATTATCTTCGATCGATTGTGTGGAAGTAGATGAACATTTTTTTGAAATATTAGACAATGAACGCCTTATGCCTCACTTGCATTTAAGTATTCAATCCGGTGACGCCATGATTTTAAAAAGAATGAAACGTAGACATAATCCTGAAGATGTTAATAATTTTATAGGACGTTGTCGTAAGGTTAGAAAAGAAATTACTTTTGGAGCTGATATCATAGCAGGATTTCCAACAGAAAATGAGGAGATGTTCCAAAATACTTACAATCTACTCAATGATAATCAAATTTCTCACTTACATATTTTTCCTTTTTCCCCAAAAAAAAATACTCCTGCAGCAAGAATGCCTCAATTAGAGAAATCAATTATAAAAAAACGAGCTCAAGATTTAAGATATTTGGGCGACAATCTTTTAAGCTTAGTGAAAAAAAACTTGAGGGATGAAAGAAAAATTTTAATTGAAGAATTAAACACACATCATATTTCTGGTTATGATCAGAATTACATCAAACATCAAATACCGATGATAGGCATGTCACTCGGAGAAATAGTGACGACGCAATGTTCTTTTTAAAAAAAATATTTCAAAAAAAACTCAATGTTGATGAAGTCGAGGATTTGCTTTTCGAAAGTGGTGTCGAACCAAAGTTTGCCGATCTTATTTTAGAAAAAATTAAAAACTCAAACTCCAAAGAAGATGATCTAAAAACACTCATCAAAAAAGAATTAACTCAACAATTTCAAGACAAGGAATTTGGTAATTATGAGCCCGCCAACAAGAGTTTGTTCGTGATTGCTGGAAATAATGGCTCTGGAAAAACAACATTTATTGGCAAATTTATTCACTATTTTCAACAAAACTCCTTAAAACCGGGAGTAATAGCAGCAGATACCTTTCGTGCGGCAGCCATAGAACAATTAGAATTTTTTGCGAATAAATTTGAAATACCAATTGTCAAAGGGCAGGACAAAGAGGATCCCTCTGCTGTTGTCTTTAGAGGGATAGATCAATTAGCTTATTGTGATGTCATTATAGTGGATACATCTGGTCGCCAGCACAATAATAAAAACCTCATGGCCGAATTGGAAAAACTATCAAATGTCATCAAAAAGAAATCTGACAAATTTAACCATGTCTATAATTTGCTAACGATTGATGCAAATACTGGTCTTGCATCGAAACATATTATTCAAGGGTTTCAGGATAGCATTCATCTCAATGGTATTATTGTGAATAAAGTAGATAGTAATGCAAAATACGGGGCTCTTTTATCCATTATGAACGATTTTTCTATTCCGATTCTTTTTGAGGGATATGGGGAAGATATGAGTCATTTAAGAAAGTTTCAATTTTCTGAATATTTAGATAGACTCTTATAATAAATGAAACAACTTTTCGAATTTTTTCCTCTGATTATTTTTTTTGCTGTTTATTATAAATCAGATAAAGATTTATATCTCAGCATTGCAGCTGTTATCATCGCAACATTAATCTCTCTAGTTGCTCTTTATATCAAAGAAAGAAAAGTTTCTACTATGATGTTGGTAAGTACAATAATTTTAGTAGTATTTGGTGGACTAAGCCTGTTCCTAAAAAATGATATCTTTTTCAAAATGAAACCAACGATCATCAATGCCCTCTTTGCTATTGTCTTAATTGGAAGTACTTTTATCAACAAACCCGTTTTAAAACTTCTTTTAAACTCCTCTATGAAACTAACGGATCAAGGTTGGTCTTTAATGAACAAAATGTGGTCTGGATTTTTTATTTTCCTTGCGGTGCTCAACGAAATTATCTGGAGAACTCAATCAACTGATTTTTGGGTAAACTTTAAAGTATTTGGGATCATGGGCATCACCCTTGCCTTTACGATTATTCAAATTCCGTTATTGAAGAAACACTTTATCGGAACTATTGAAGAGCAATAATTCCGGGTAATTCTTTATCTTCTAAAGCCTCTAAAAAAGCACCTCCTGCAGTGGAGACAAAATGATAATGATCAAAACTTACACCAGCGATATTAATTGCAAGCAACGTATCACCTCCTCCGATCACTACATCACAGGATGAATTAGCAAGAAGATGAGCTAATTTTGATGACCCTTGAGCAAATCGAGGATCTTCAATCATCCCCATTGGGCCGTTCCATAAAACAATTTCACTTCTCTGCACCAATTGTTCTAGAACCTCAATAGAGTGATTAGATAAATCAAGGATACTAAATTGATTTTGATCACTTAGACGATCTATAGAAAAAGATTGCCCATCATTCAAGACTACGTCTGTTGGTAAATGAATTTCACAACCTGTTTTGTTCGCCAATGTATATATATCTTTGATCATTTCTTCTGAGCCCTCTTCTAAAAGAGATTGGCCAACCGCTATGCCTTGATATTTTAAAAAATTATTGGCCATTGCCCCGCCAATAAAAATATTGGAGCAAGATTGCGTTAGAGATAAAAGTGTTTTGATTTTGGTTGAAACTTTAGAGCCTCCAATAATTGCTAATTTTCTTTTGGTAGAATTCTTAATATCATTGATTGCCGTGACTTCTTTTAAAAAATTTAATCCTGGAGCGGAGAGAATATTTTTAGCCATTTGATTCACTGATGCATGACTTCGGTGAGATGCAGAAAAAGCTTCGTTGATGAAAAGATCTAATTCATTTGTGATTGATTGACTAAAAGATTCATCATTTTTTTTCTCGCCTTCAAAAAAACGAATGTTATCTAAGAGTGTAATTTTATTTGTGCTTTCATTAAATTGCTTTAGACCATTTTGCAAAAATTCTTCATAAGACAAAAGATTGATTTCATATCTTAAAATATCTGAAAACTGATCAATTAAATTAGTAAATGAAAATTTTTCATCGAACATTTCTTTCGGTCGACCAAAATGAGAAAGTAATAAAATCTTACATTCATTTTTTAGAACAAAATCAATAGTGTCTTTGGCTCTTAACAATCTTGTGTTGTCAGTCACCTGAAATAAATCATCAGTGGGGACGTTAAAGTCCACTCTGATGCCTACATTTTTAATATTTTGGAAATTAATTTGATTGAGATTTTTCATATTTGTTCACATTTTTTAATGATTTTCCACTAGATTGCTACCACTATATATAGTATAAAATACCTCATAAGGAGAACTATATAGAGTAGGTTAATATCATGTCTTGGAATACACAAAAAGTTGAAGATCTAAAAAAACTTTGGAATGAAGGCGTTGCGACTAGCCGAATTGGTGAGCAACTTGGATTTACTAAAAATGCAGTTATTGGAAAGGCATTCAGACTAGGCCTTGAAAGAAGACAAAATTCACGAAAAAAAACAACCCCTACTCAACAACTCTCCTCAACCACCATGTATCGTGAAACAAGTGTTTCTCCCTCTACTCAAACTACGGTTAAAAGAGAAGTCACCAGGAGAAGAGAGAAGTTCAGCTTTAAAAAGAGCATCGTAGGCACTGGAAGCTTCAAGTCATGTCAGTGGCCAATTGGAGACCCTTTAGAAGAAGGTTTTCATTATTGTGGTGGTCAGAATATTCCGACCAAACCCTATTGTATTGAACACTACAAAAAAGCTTACAATGTCGATGAAAAATACTTAGACAGGCTTCTAGATTTTCTTCACGAAAAAAATTAATTTGGTGCGTAGATTTTAATGCTACGCATAATCGGCAAACTACTAGTATTAATTCTATCTTTTTTTGCAATCTTTTTAGGTGTATGTGCTGTTCTTGGAATTCAAATATATTTTCCTTTCAATATTGCGGAGGGAAAAGAAATACCATATCACAGAATGCAGAGTATTAGGGTAGCGGTTTTTATAACCTTCACTTTTTATGGTACTTTATATTTAATCAATTCAATTAAAGAAGTATATCCCATTCATTTCTTAAAAGTATTCATGATTAGCTTTGGAATTACTTCCTTTTTATTTTCTTATCAAGCACAAGAAGGTATAAAAGAAATTGTTCTCGCAATTTTTTATTTATGCTGTGGTTTGGTTTTTCACCTAATCTCTAAACCGGAAATAAAAAAATATTTTACTTAATTTTTTCTATAAAAATCTGCTAAAGCTTTAATGTGGTTAGGTAACACTTCACAACAACCACCTAAAATAGAAGCTCCCTCAAGTCTGCATTTTTCTGCAAAAGATATAAAACTTTCACTATTGAAACTCTTATTAACACCCAACGACTCTGTTGGATTGCCCGGTTTAATTTTCCAACCATCTGGAATATTTGCAAAGGCATTAACTTTAAAGCCAAAAGGAACCTGAAGATTATGGATTTTTTTGATGACGCTTAATACAGTAGATTGATCTGTACATGCAACTACAAGTCCTAATATATCATATTGATCAATAAGATCTTTTAACTGAGTAATACAATTACCATCTTCCATAAAGCTATTTTTTTTGATGTGAACGCCAATTAAAAATTTTTTTTGAAATTTTTTTAGAGCTTTTAAAGCAAGTTTAATTTCTTCTAAACTGGATAAAACATCTAAGTAAAAAATATCTACATAATCATTAAGAATTTCGCCTGAGCACTGAAACTCATTAAAAATTTCTTCCACGGATAATTCAAATTTAGCCATATAGGTTTGATTTCGAGTAGGGATAGATCCGGCAATTAGAACATCTTTAAAAACAATATTTTGTTGATTTGCTTTTTTTGCTAAGAGCCCAGCCGTATGTAAGGCCTCATCAAATTTATCTAAAATATTATTTTCAGAAAAACGCAATTTTCGTACTGTAAAATTATTTGTTGTTATCACTTTGGCGCCCGCTCTCATAAAATCTTGATGGGCATCGATTACCATTTGATGCAAAGAGCTATCTAGTAAAGCAGTAGCAGACCAAAGGGTTCCTTGAGGAATCATTCCATATTTAATAAGTGTTTGACCCATTCCTCCATCTAAGATCAATGGTTTCTGGTTATTAAATTCAATGTTCATATTTTTTGGCGCGCTTGGCAGGAATCGAACCTGCGACCCCCAGATTAGGAATCTGGTGCTCTATCCTACTGAGCTACAAACGCACTGAGTCCTATACTTAGTTTTATTATTGCATAAAATACATTCAATGAAAAAAGAAGCTAGTGAGTATTTATTTAATGAGGCTGTAAAATACTTAGGCAAATATCCTGCAACTCGAAAAAAAATCAAAGAATATCTTCAAAAAAAAATTAAAAATAAAAAGACTTATGCCCGAGCTATTTTTCTAGAGGGAGTCGATAAAGAGGAAATGATTGAAAGAATAGTAGGACGTTTAGATGAGCTAAAAATAATTAATGAAGATCAATTTTTAGAAAGTATGTTTCATTATTATCAACAGTCTTTATTTTCTATTAGAAAAATAAAAAATAAATTATTTCAAAAAGGGTTTGACTCAAAAATTATAGATGAATTTATTGATCAAAAATTTTATGAAAATCCTGAATTAGAGATTGAAATTCTCAAACAATATATTGTTAAAAAAAAACTAGCTAACTTAGATGAGTCTGATCTCAAAAAAAAGCTATATCAACAAAGCTTTAGTGAGAATTCAATATTTAGAGTGATAAAAGAATAAACTACTTAGAAGCTGGAGCTTCGATAGTTTTTGCTGCTTCTTCCGCATTTACTGGTGCGGATGATTCAGCGACTTCTTCTTTTTTCGGCTTCTTAACTAAGATTTGTTTTCCACGATACATACCTGTGCTTAAATCGATATGATGAGGTCTTCTTAGTTCGCCAGATTTTTTATCTTCTGCAAACGATTGAGTCCCCGCTCTGTGATGAGAGCGTCTCATGTTCCTTTTCGAAGGAGTGGTTTTCCTTTTTGGTACTGCCATAATGAAGCGATAACATAATAAAAATTTGTATAAATTACAATAATAATGTATAAATCTGCCACCATGTCAGAAGAAAACATCGATTTAGGTCACAAAAGAACCTGTCCTCATTGTAGTGTTAAATATTACGACTTTTACCAAGATGAACTAGATTGCCCAGAATGTGGCAAAACCATTGAGGCAGTCAATATTATGAAGCCTAAAAGAGGTAGAAAAGCAGGTGTTACTGTTGCTACTACATCAACGAAGACCGTGAAAGAAAACGATGAGTTGAAAGATTTAATCGATGAAACTGATGATAGTGCAGTACCATCAGATGAAGATGATAATGATAATCTGGCCGAAGATATCAGCTTAGATATCTCTAAAGATAAATCTGACGACGAAACTGCTTAAATTATCTTTTATTTAAAATCTCTAAAATTTTAGAAGAAGCCTCTTCAAACTTCAAATCAGAGGATATCGCAAACTCTCTTGTGTATCTCTCAAAGGCAACCTGAAACATTTGTCTTTCACTATATGACTGTTCTGTTTGATCATCTTTTCGAAATAAATCTCTAACAACTTCAGATAATTGTTTAATATCACCTGAATTAATTTTTTGATCGTATTCTTGTGCTCTTCTTGACCACATCGCCTTTTTAATTTTGGGTTTTTGTTTTAAAATAGACAATGTTCTAGTCATTGAAGGTTTGCTTGTAATATTTCTTAAGCCAATGAGCTTTGCTTTTGCAAAAGGCACTCTGATGGTTAATTTATCTTGAAAAAATTGAATAACATATAACTGCTCTTCTACTAAATCATATTGGAATTTTTCTATTGTTAAAATTCTTCCTACGCCGTGAGTAGGATAAACAATATTTTCTCCTGCTTTAAATTCCTGAGGAGCAACAATCTTTTTAATTTTAGGTGCTTTTGGAGTAACAATTTTTTTAACGACTTTTTTTGCAGTTTTTTTAACTACTTTTTTTGCAGTTTTTTTTGCAACTTTTGCTACTTTTTTAGTAACAGTTTTTTTCTTTGTGGTTGTTTTTTTTACTGCTGCTTTCTTAACAGCTTTCGTTTTAACAATTTTCTTTTTGGTAGTTTTCTTTGTGGTTGCTTTTTTCTTTGCAGGCATTATTCAGCTCCTTTTTCGCTAAAATATTTTTCGAATTTATTTTCAACACCCTCATATTCTTTTGCATCAGCGGGTGACTCTTTTTTTGATTTAATGTTTGGCCAGATTTGAGAATATTTTTCATTCACATCCAGCCATTTTGTTCCATCATCTAAATTATCTGGAATAATTGCTTCAATGGGGCACTCGGGCTCACAAACACCGCAATCTATGCATTCATCAGGATTGATCACCAGCATATTTTCACCCTCATAAAAACAGTCGACAGGACACACTTCTACACAATCCATATATTTACACTTTATACATTTATCATTTACTAAATATGTCATAGGGAGTCTTTTACTCTATTTCTGATTAATATAAAGTCTTTATCTTCAAGCCCTAATAAGGTTGATAGGGTTCTCACTGTAGAGGTTTCCAATTGATCTTCTATGCCATCCACCATCAGTACTTGCCAGCATATCAAAATAATATCCATTCTTTGTTCATAGGACAAAGATACTTTTAGTCGTTGGGTGAATTGAGATAGGTCGGTGTTAAAGTGTTGTTTATCAGCAAGTTTAAGAAATTCTTGTTTATTTTGATCTTTAGGGATTTGGAAATAAAACTCAACCAGCTCTGCGGATAAATCAATTTCCTCAGGAGATATCTCGTGGTCTGCAATAATTATTTCATAAATAAGATTATAAAGATCTGACTGAAAGGTATTCTCATCAGAATTTTTTGGTTCGTGAAAAGATTGAAAAAATTTATTTAGCATCAATATCTTTTAACTGGTCAAAAGGATTATTAAATAATTTTTTGGGTGTAGATTTTTTTTCTTTTTTATTCTTTTTTTCTGCAAGTTTATTTGATTTTTTCGAAGTAGGTTTTTTATTACTTGTTATTTTTTTTGATATTAAAAGGTCATTTTCTTCAATTTCTTGAACTAAATAAGACCTTTCATTTAATATCTCTATCAATTTTTCTTTTTTAATACCTAAAAGATTAGATAAATCCATGGGGAGTGAAAATGGACCTCTATTTTCTCTTTTAAAAAGTTGTTTTTCAAATTCATTAAAAATATCTATACGAATTAATAATTTATTTTGAAAGATAAAACCTAAGAATTTAATCAGATCTAAATTTAAAGTAGATTGTGCATTTAATGTAGCATTACCGTCTTTGGGGATATAAAAATCTACATTATTATTTTCTGAGTAGAAAATATTCCACAAATAGAATTTTAATTTCATTAACTCAGGTCTAATAAGCTCACTATTAAAAATCACATTTTTCCCTAATCTAAAATTTAGGGAGTGAATTTCTTTTCGCTTACTTTCTTCAATTTGCTTGAATTCATCTAATATATTCAGTTGGTGAAAATTGTATTGATTTTCAATCAACTTGAATATGAAGCTTCTTTCTTCAGGGGTAGAATTATATTTTCCTAATAAAATTGACAAATCGACTTTTTGTAAAAAGGTATTCTGAAACCATGTTTCTATTTTTTTTAATATCTGATCTGCTTGTTCAATATTAATTAAATTGTCATCATAAATAGCAGAAATTTTGGGCTTTAAAATTTCATTACCTTTAGAAACAATTCCGATATTTGCTTCGCCCCAGGCTATGTATAAATTTGTAAATTGACCCTGATCATCAAAATCAGGTTTCAGAATTAAACTTTCATCAGGAGCTGATAAAAAGTTTTCTACATTGATAGTCATATTTTGGGAAATTTGTTCTTTAATTATTTTTTTGTAATTATTGTTTAAGATGTCATTAAATTTTTCATCAAAGAAGATTTTAAAACCAGTAATTACTCCTATTTTTTCGTCTTTAATCATAACATAGGTGTGATTACTTACTGAAATATTTTTTTCACTAATATTAAGGTTTTGAACGACTTCACTTTTATTCTTATCAACAAATTTTTGCATTAAGCTCTGATGAATCTCTTCTGATAGCTTATCCTCAATGTTTTTAACCTGTTCTACCCATGAATTATTTGGAATCCATTGTTTTTGATTAGTAATATATAGCCATATTCTAGTTTCATTGAGGGTATAGATTAAATCATCAATGCTCCCTGAGTAGTCTTGAAGTCGCTCTATATTTTTTTTTAAAAATAAATCTGTTAAAAGCCAATTATGATTTTTTAATTCAGTAAAAATTTCTATCAATAAAGATGTATGTTTTTCTTCTGAGATGCTTTGGTAATCAGGAATACGACAAACATCCCAAAGCTGTTGAAGAGACTCAGGGGAGTTTAATAAGGAAGATATTTTTTTATTATTTAAAATTGAAAATAAAAATTTTTGATCTTCGGCATCTTTTTTTAATATTAGTCTTTGATTAGTTGGTTGTTTTTTGAGCGATTGAGTTAATTCATAAGTTGATTTGAATGAAAGAAGATGGTTTCGCCAGAAAATTTTTCTTACAGGCTCAAATCGATGTGCCAGGACATTTTCAACAATTTCCATGTTGGTAAACTTAGCGCCTAAGGTCGATCCAAAATATCCTGATTTTGTATATCGTCCAGCTCGACCAGCTATCTGGGCCACCTCCATATCGCTAAGAGGTCGGGTATATTTTCCATCGAATTTTTCTAATCCTGAAAAATACACTTGATTAATATTCAGGTTTAACCCCATGCCAATAGCATCCGTAGCCACTATGTAATCTACCTCTCCATCTTCGTATAACTTAACTTGGGAATTTCTGGTTTTTGGACTTAGGGCTCCAGCGACCAATGCTACTCCCCCTTTAAGACTTCGTATTTGTTCTGCAATTTCATAAAGGCCTATTAAATTAAAAGCAATAATTGCAGATCGAGGTTTTATATTTTGAATTTTTTTATGACCAATAAAATTTAATTCGGAAAATCGATTTTTAAATTTAATTTCTACATCAGGAATTAATTCTTTGATAATTTCCTCCATAGTAGTAGATCCCAAAAAAATTGTTTTCTGTTCTCCACGAGCGTAAAGGATTCGTTGAGTGAATATATGGCCCCTTTCATAATCTGCTGCTAATTGAATTTCATCAACACATACAAACTCAAAAAAATCTTCTGGCATCGATTCAACAGTACAAAAAAAGTATTTTGCATCTTTTGGAATAATTTTTTCTTCGCCCGTTATAAGCGCGATTTGGTTAATTGGGTATAAATTGCAAGCTTTATCGTAGTTTTCGCGCGCTAAAAGTCTTAATGGAAAACCAAAAACACCACTTTGATAGGAAAACATTTGTTCAAATGCATAAAAAGTTTTTCCTGTATTCGTTGGTCCTAAAATAATTTCAACTTGACTCATTGTAACAAAAAAAAGCTAAACAAATAAAATGTTGACTTAATTTAATACTTTTTTAATGTTTTTTTTAGTAAATGAATATTTTTAAATATTCGTTTTATACTTGCTAGTAAGTATAAAAAGTAAGGAGGCTATAATGGCTGTAAAAAAGAAAAAAGCTGCCAAGAAGAAAGCAGCTCCTAAGAAAAAGACTGCTAGAAAAGCAGCAACTAAGAAAAAAGCTGTAAAGAAAAAAGCAGCACCTAAGAAAGCTGCAAAAAAGAAAGCAGCACCTAAGAAGAAAAAAGCCACTAAGAAAAAAGCTGCAAAGAGAAAAGCTGTAAAGAGAAAAGCAGCTAAGAAAAAAGCAGCACCTAAGAAAGCTGCAAAGAAAAAAGCGGCTCCTAAGAAGAAGAAGGCTGCACCTAAGAGAAAGGCTGCAAAGAAAAAAGCGGCTCCTAAGAAGAAGGCTGCACCTAAAAAGAAAAAGGCAGCTCCTAAGAAGAAGAAGGCAGCTCCAAAAAAAGCGGCTAAAAGAAAAGCAGCACCTAAGAAGGCTGCAAAAAGAAAAGCATCTCGTAAAAGAAGATAGTTTTCTAAGTTTTAAATATTTAAAACTAAAAAAGCGGGTTATAATCACCCGCTTTTTTTTATGATTGAAATTAGTAATTTATCATTTGCCCGCGGAAATTTTTTAATTTTTAAGGATGTCTCTTTTGCCGTTAACTCAGGAGAGATTCTGATTCTAAGAGGGCCTAACGGCAAAGGAAAAACAACTCTTCTCTCTAATATTATACAATTACTTGATCCTTTTTCTGGAGAGGTCAAATATCAAGGAATTAAAGTTGATAGCTATATCGCTAGTCAATGTTTTTTGTATCTTGGTGAAAATCATTTTGCCTATGATCAATTATCTCTTAATCAAAATATCGACTATTGGCTTTCTATCCATAATGTCACTTTTAATAAAACGATCATAGACCAAAGCATTAGATATTTATTTGGCGAGCTCAATCTCAATAAAAAATTTTATCAACTCTCTTTTGGTCAAAAAAAGAAACTGCAGCTTTTATTACTGATGCTTGTAAACAAACCAATTTGGATACTAGATGATCCTTTTAATGGCTTAGATAATGATACGATTATTAAAATTACAACATTATTATCAAAAAAAGTTGAAAACAAAGGAACAATTATCATTGCAAGTCATCAGAACTTAACTATTCCGCATAGAACCTATGAATTAACATGATTAATAATTTTTTTAAACTTTTGGCTAACGAATTTTCTTTGATGATCAAAGGAAGTATTTTTACTTTTGTTTTGTTCTGTTTATTAATGATCGCCTCTTCAATTTTTTCTCTCGCTCTTAGACATATTTCTTTTGATATTGAAATACCGTTGGCATTTTTGTGGATAATGATTTTTTTTATCTCACTAATCAAAGTTGAAAAAGTATATGCCTCCGATTTTTCTGAAGCCAAGCTTCAACAATATATTCTTTCTCCCTTTGCGCTTGAGATTATTATTTTTGTTAAAAATATAATGATTTATCTTAATTTACTAATTTTGTTTTTTATTTTTTCACCGATCATTTTAGTTATTTTAAACATTAACTTGTCATATCTATTTTCGATAAATATTCTTCTCGCACTTTCTCTCTTAAGCATTGTTTTTATTTCCTCAATGACTTCCTCAATTACGATTTCCAGAAACAATAAACTTTCGATTACCAGTGTCCTTACACTTCCTCTTTTTGTACCTATACTAATATTTTCAATGGCGATCAGTGATGTCATTGATATTGATATCAATAAACTTTATATATTTTTCTTAGCCTATTTTTTGCTTAATTTGGCTTTTTCTCCTTTACTAACGAGCTTTGCTCTGAAAAAACTATCTGTCTAATGTTTGCGATCACTCCTCAAATGATGTCCAGTTTTTTGAACTCGATTTCAAAGTATATTATTTTATTAGCTATCACTTTATGTGCTATTGCAGGGTTATTAATTTTTTTATTAGAAAATGACTATTACCAGGGAATATCTTTTAAGATTATGTTTATTCATGTGCCCGCTGCTTGGCTATCTTTAATGATATTTTTCTCAATGGGGATTAGCAGTATAATAGGACTTATATTTAAATCTCCGACATCCTTTACAATATCAAGATCACTTTCTCCAATTGGATTGATCATGAGTATTGTGGTGCTTATAACAGGATCAATTTGGGGAAATTTAACTTGGGGCACTTATTGGGTTTGGGATGCAAGACTAACGTCAATGCTTATTCTTGCTTTTATCTATCTTGGTCATTTATTTTTACTTTATTCATTTGAACACTTCCAAAAAGCAGATTTTGCGGCATCTATATTGGCAATTATTGGCATGGTAAATTTGCCAATTGTTAAATTTTCAGTTGATTGGTGGACGACTCTTCATCAGGGAAGCAGTGTTTTTAAAGTTGGTGGGCCCAGTATGACCACAGACTATCTCATCACACTAATGGTTAGTTTTTTTGGGATTTTATTGCTTTCATTATATTGGTTCACGAATATTTTCTATATTATTATCGAAAATAGACGTATCGAAAGAGCAAAATTACTGAATGACTAGTCTACAGTTTGTAATAATTTGTTATCTATTTTTTGCCACTGTTTGTGCTGTGACAACGATTATAATTATGCTGCTAAAGAAAAAAGTCTTTAATAAGAGCAGTGCAAATTATCAAATTAAACCGGCAGATTAAAAAAAGATTAATTTTTCTTTTTATTATTTTCTTTTGTTTTGCTTTCTCAATTTTTTTAATTAGCTACACCTTAAAGGATCAAATTGCCTACTTTGTATCTCCAACAGAATTAAAAAAAATGGACATAGCTTCTGATAAATATTTACGAGTCGGAGGTCTAGTCAAGGCCAATACTTTAAAGTTTGAAAATGAGAAATGGAACTTTGAAGTAGAAGATGAAGATGGAGGATCTATCAAAGTAGAATTTTCTAAATCTCTACCCGGACTTGTTGAGGAAGATAAAGGAATTATTGTTGAAGGCTATATGAGTCAAAATTCTATTTTCCTTGCCGAAATAGTTTTAGCAAAACATGATGAAAATTATATGCCTCAAAGTGCCATCGATAAGATGAAGAATGAAGGTATTTGGAGAGGGAATTAATTGATTTCTCTTTTTGGTAATTTAAGTTTTTATCTAACTCTATTTTTTATATTAATTTTCTACCTTGGATGGGGTAAAAAAATATTCTTAAAAGATCAGGTTTTAGTTAATCTTATTTATCTTGGTGGAATTACTCCTTTTATATTTTTGGTAATAGGTTTTACAGTATCTGATTTTAGTATACTGAATGTTATTCAAAATTCTTATATTGATGATCCATTATTTTTCAAAATAACATCTGCGTGGGGAAGTCACGAAGGCTCAATACTATTATGGATATTTCTTATCAATTTTTTTGGATTTACCTTTTTAAAGTCGAATAATAATTTTCAAATTCATAAACAAATAATATTTATTTCCTCCCTATTCATTTTATATCTTTTATTAAGCTCTAATCCTTTTGTTTATGTTGAAAACTCTTCAGAAATAGTTGGGTTAGGTCTTAATCCAATATTACAACACTTCTTATTTGTCATTCATCCACCAACATTATTTCTTGGTTATATAGGGCTGATCATTCCATTTGTATTGGCTAGTCACATATTGGTGACAAAGGATTTTTCCCAAAATTTGTTCAAACAAATGCTTTTTTGGGCAAAAATTTCATGGTTTTTTCTAACATTTGGAATTGTACTTGGATCTTACTGGGCTTATTCAGAACTTGGTTGGGGTGGTTGGTGGTTTTGGGACCCTGTAGAAAATATTTCTTTAATACCATGGCTTTTAAACACAGCCCTTATTCACTCCCTACAAGTTTCAATAAAAAATGATCAATTAAAACTTTGGTCATTAAATTTGGCTCTATACTCGTTTATTGCCGCAGTGTTTGGTACGTTTCTAGTGAGATCGAACTTAATTGTCTCTGTGCATAGCTTTGCTACCGATCCTTTAAGAGGTCTCTTTTTAATTGTAATCATTGGTTATCTTTTTTTAGTAACAATAAAATTAAATATCAAAAGCGCTTTACATTTTAATCAAGATACTTTTTCTTTAATTAGCAAAGAAAGTTTTCTTCTTTTAAATAATATTTTTTTTATCGCCTCAGCTTTAACAGTATTTATCGGAACTATTTACCCTTTGTTTAGTGAATTATTTTTTGAGTCATCAGTATCTATTGGTGCGCCATACTATAACTTCGCATTTAATATACTGATGGCCCCTATTATTTTACTTATGGCATTTGCTCCCCAAGTTTCATGGAATAAAAATGAAAATAAAAATAATAAAGTTTGGATTACAATTGTACTTGCTGGAGCTATTTCAATTATTTGTTTCTTTTATTTTACAAATATTTATTTTGCTATTGCCTGTTTTATTGCATCGCCAATTATGATTCAAAGTTTAATTGTAATTTTTAAAAGCTTTAACAAAGATCTTCGTTTTTATTCTCAATGGTTAGCTCATTTAAGTATTGCTATCTTTATTATAGCAGCTGTTTATACAGAACAATTTGATCAAGAAGAAAACTTTGTTTTTGAAAAGAATGGAAGTAGTCAACTATTGATGAGCAATAAGAGTGATGTTTACCTTAAAAATATAAAAGATACTTCATATACAAACTATCAAGAAATTTTAGTAGAATTATCAATCGTAAATGGCGATGATGAATATATTTTATCTCCATCAAAGAATATTTACCAACCATCGGGCCAAATAACGAACGAAGTAAGCACCGTTAACAAATGGTTACACCAATATTATGCAACAATTTCCTCTATTGAGAGTGACCGTGTTGCAATTAATTTAGTATATAAACCAATGATTAATTTACTTTGGATAAGTGCGATTATGCTCGTTTTTTCAATATTTCTATCAATAATCAAAAGAAGATGAGAAAAAGTCTCATTATACCTATTCTAGGCTTGGTCATTCTCGGGATCAGCGCCTTTATCTTTTTAAACAAAAACGAAGGAACAGGAAACAAAGATATAGCGTTACCCTCATCACTTTTTAATACTGCTGATTTTTATGATATGAAAACGCTTAATCAAAAAGAGTTAGACGATGTTTATATTGTTAACTTTTTTGCATCATGGTGTAAACCCTGCTTGGCAGAACATCCGTTGCTCATGGAATTACAATCAAAGGGAATGCAAATCATTGGAATAAATTTCAGAGATGATGAAGATAATTTTACTCAATGGATTAATGAACATGGAAATCCTTTTTTTCATATCATACGTGATGATGGGTCTATTGCATATGAAATGGGATTGATTGGAGTACCGGAAACATTTTTTATAGAGAAATCAAAGATACAAAAAAAAGTACAAGGTCCTTTATTTTATGAAGATATTGAAAAGTATTTATAAATTATTTTTTATCTTTTGTTTTGTTTTATTTACAAATATTTCTCTAGCTAATGTAAATCAACTTAGTGAATATTATAAAACAATAAGATGTTTGGTTTGTGAAGGGCAAAGCATACAAGAATCTGATACTGAATTTGCAATAAACTTAAAAGAGCAAATTCAAAAAAAGTATGAAAGTGGCATGGATCTTAAACAAATTAATCAAGAATTGATTACTATCTATGGCGAGGAAATATCATTTAGCCCCACTAATGATCATTTCATTTTATGGGGGTTACCTTTACTTTTACTATTAATAATTATTTTCTTAGTAAGAAATAAATATAAAAAGTAATTTTATCTAATTAAATTTAATCTAATTTTTAATTTACTTCTTTCGTTAGGAAGTAAGTGTTTATTCAGCCTCTTATTAATCACACTAAATACCGCGATAATAAATAAGGTAAAAATAATGAAATAAAGTCCTACAATGGGATAAGGCACAAAAGGGTTAAAAGTTTTATCTGCAAAATAACTCGCATAATAAATGGCGTCTCCTCTTTGTTGCCAAGCAGGAAAGCCTGTAAAAAATACTAAAGTAGTAGCGTGGAATAGGAAAATTGCTTCATTAGTATAAGAGGGCCAAGCTAAACGAAGCATAGTTGGCCAAATTATTCTTCTAAATTTTTTTACCCCACTAAATCCAAAAGAGTCTGCAGCTTCGATGTCTTTACTAGGAACAGCACGAAGAGCGCCATAAAAAATCTCTGCTGCATAAGCAGAAGTGTTGAAAAATAACACTATTAAAGCTCCTAGCCATGCTTTTGTAAGCCACCTTGTCTCCACGGTGACAGTCATAAAGCCCAGTTCAATATCAAAACCTAATTTTGGAAGAATGATAAAAAGATCATAAGCAAAAAAGAACTGAATAAATAATGGGGATCCTCTAAAGATAAAAATAAATATTCTAGAAGGCTTATTAAAAATCATATGCGAAGAGTTTTTGCCTAAAGCCAAAACAGTAGAGAACAAGAATCCAAATAGGAGCGCAAGGAACGCGAAGTAAATATTCCATATCATACCTGATCCGATTAGAACAAATTGCTCGCATAAAGTAATGTCAGCTTTTGGAAGGAGCCTTTCTCCGTAGCCAACTGATCGAAGTCCATAATCCAAAACTGTTTGATAGCAAGACATCTAAATTGTTTTTCCCGCCAATGTTGCTTGGCCCGTTGAAAGTTTATTTGAAAGTCGATCTAGAACTATTTGAGAAACATAAGTTAAAAGTAAATAAAAAATCATCAAAACTCCAAAATACCAGGCACGCCAATCAGGATGTGGGTAATCGTAAACGCCTGTTTTTATTCCCCCAAGCTCTCTAGCCCAATAAACAATATCTTCTATTCCAAGAAGAAAGAGGAGTGGCGTTGCTTTAATTAAAATCATCCATAAATTTGATAAACCAGGAAGGGCATATATCCACATTTGAGGTATTAAAATTCTTCTAAAAACTTGCTTCGGTGAAAAGCCAAAAGCTTCCCCTGTTTCTAGTTGAGATTTCGGAACAGCTGCCATTGCTCCAAACAATACATTCCCTGTAAATGCTCCGAAGACAAAACCAAAAGCCAAGAGAGCTAATGAAAAACCATAAAGATCATGAACCCATTCACTCGCAGCACTTAAGGGAAGCTTTGCAGCAGTGCAAACTACAAAATCATTTCCTTGACGTATCGGTTCTATTACCTCTGGGCAAAGAATTTTGTGGCGTAAATATTCAAAAGCTTGATCGAGCGCTATTGGAATAAATAAAAAGAAAACAATATCAGGAATGCCTCGTATCATTGCCAGATAGCCTTTTCCTAAAAATCTAATTAATCCTTGGGAAGAGCGACTTGCGATGGCGCCTATAAAACCAAATAACATGGCAAGTGGTGCTGCCAAAGACAACAAACACATCACTACCAAAAAAGATCCGTAAAAAGACATATGTTTTGGGGTAGTCACGTAACAAGATAGCCAAACCAAACCTTCTAAAGACTTCGGATCGGCGCAGTATTCAAACATCTGAATTTTCCTGATTGTTTCTATTCATTTGTGGTGAAAATGTATTCAACATCCTATCTTGTTTTCCTGAAATGATTTCTTCGATTCCAAGTTTTCCCGCGATTGGAGCATTAGTAACGCCAGAATGCATTACAGCAATATAAACCCCTTTGATGATTTCACCTATAGAGTTCTTAAGCCTACCAATTTTAGGCCGACCGTCTATAGGAAGTGGGCGTTTGCCAACAGTAAAATGGGCTAGAGTAATGTCCCCTTTATAATTAAGTCTAGACGCCATTTCTTCTACAAGCTTTTCTGCAGCCTTATCCAAATTAATTTCTTTTGCGGCATCATCATCAAATCTTCCGCCAATAACCAGACGTCCTTGGCTATCTTGTCTTGCATGAAAATCATCACCTGTGATCGGGTGGTTCAACAAAGGAGGGAGGGGATTTGTATAAGCTAAAAGTCCTAAAGATGTCCGCATTGAAAAATTAATATCAATACTCTTCAGTATCTCTGAAGTTCCGAGACCTGTGGCTAATATAACTTCATCAGCGTAAATTTTTTCTTCTCCTACTTGAATACCTTTGACTTGGTTTTGTTCAAAAATTAATATTGTTACTTTTTTATTTAAGAAATTTGCATGACTTTTTTCAAAAAGCTTTTTACTTATTTCAGTTGCCTCAACTGCTAAATCATTTTTTCCATAGCCAGCATTTCTAGGTTGATTAAATAAACTGGGTAAAACCTTTTTTATCTCAGACTCCTGTTTAATGGAAACTGAATGCCCCCAATTTTGATGTTGCTCAATTGTTTGGAAAATTTCTGTTTCATCAAGATCCCAAAAGAAAGCCCCCTTAGAAGTGAAAGAAGTATCATTGATGCTATCAATTAAATTAGGCCAATAATTGAGACTAGCTAATCTCAATAAAGCATATTCCTCATCGTTATTGGCGTATCCATTCACCCAACCCCATGTGTTCGATGTAGCTTGCCGCGCATCACCTGGAAAAGCATCAGTTATTACTGAAATATTTTTGATTTTATTTATATGAGCATGGTATGCGAAAGATGCTCCAACAATACCGCCACCCACAATTATAATATCAGTTATCAAATTATTTCACCGCTGATAATGATTGAATATGTATTTAGGAATAAAGAAAAGAATAAAGTTGAGTATATGAAGACGGATAAACCGTCTTCATATGTAGTTTTAAATTATGAAATTAAAATGTAGCGGCGTCTTTACCAAACCACTTTTTAATCAAAGTATTTAATGATCCGTCTGCTTTCATAGAGTCAATAGCTGCGTTCATTTTTGCTTTTAATGCACCATCAGACTCACGGATACCCATACCGATACCACCGCCGATTGACACTTCGCCAATAGCTGCAAACTCACCGCCAGACTCGTCGATGATTGGGAATAAGTAATCGCCATCAGCTAAAACAGCATCAGCTTCGCCGTTTTGAACCGCAGCAATAGTTTCTTCAGGAGTCGCGTATTCTACAAGAGTAGCGCCACTCTCTGCAACATAACCAGCTTGGATTGTAGAAGTCTGAGCAGCAATCACACCGCCATCTAAATCAACATCTGCTCCACTTAAAGCCATAAAGACTGATGGAGAAGGTGGAAAGTAATCTTGTGTAAAGTCGATGACTTCATCACGCTCAGCAGTAATAGACATACCAGCAATAATCGTGTCGTAGTTACCAGATACTAGGTTTGGAATAATTGAGTCCCACTCATTAATAACCCAAACACAATCGATGTTTGCACGAGCACAAAGCATATCTCCGACATCACGCTCAAAACCATCAACCTCTCCATTATCATTAATAAAATTATATGGAGGATAAGCTCCCTCTGTACCCATACGTACTGTTTCTGCAAATGCAGATCCAGCCATAAAAAGAGCAAGGAAAGCTGAAAGTATTATTTTTTTCATAGTTTTCTCCTTTAGAAAAATTGTTTTATTCTTCCTCTTTCAAATAAATAACAAGGGAAAATATAAACTAATTTGAAACAATATTATAAGCTTTTTATAGGACAGTGCTCTAATTTAGGAATATCAATGAATATAAAAAGATGAAATATTATGATCGACTATGAATGTTCTTGAATTAAAGCAATTAGAAAAAAATTTTGGTGAAAACAGGGTTCTTAAAGGCATTAATCTTTCTGCCAATAAAGGCGATGTTATAAGTATCATTGGGAGTTCCGGCTCAGGCAAAAGCACCATGCTTCGATGTATCAATTTTCTTGAAACCCCCGATAACGGAAGCATCAATGTCTGTGGAGAGACTATCGACTGCTCTAAAGTCGATCTAAGCAATCCAGATAAAAAATTGCAAAATCAAATTATCAATGTTCGAAAAAAACTGGGAATGGTGTTTCAAAGTTTTAATTTGTGGTCACATATGAACATCCTCGATAACATTACCGAGGCTCCTGTTCATGTTTTAGGAAAAGACAAAGAAGAAGTAGAACAAGAAGCAATGAAATTGTTGGAACAAGTTGGCATCAAAGACAAAGCCTATGATTATCCTGTTCATCTATCAGGTGGGCAACAACAACGAGCCGCTATTGCGCGAGCGTTAGCGATCTCACCAGAAATACTGCTTTTTGATGAACCAACATCATCTTTGGATCCTGAGTTAGTGGATGAAGTTTTATCGGTGATGCGCAAACTTGCGGAAGAAGGCAAAACCATGCTCGTCGTCACTCATGAAATGGAGTTTGCTCGAAAAGTTTCGAATAAGGTAATTTTTCTTCATGACGGATTAATAGAAGAAGAAGGACATCCTGACACAGTTTTTACAAATCCCCAGTCAGAGCGGTGTCGTAATTTCTTATTTAATAGACGAGATTAGCAATTTTTTATAACTTAGCTTCGTGAATTCATTACTATTATTTTTAGTAAGGCTACTTGATTTTTACACGATCATTGTTTTCTTTTATGTTGTGGTTTCGTGGCTTTTTCATTTTAATATTCTCAATAGCCAAAATGTTTTTTTATGGAGAGTATATGAGAGCTTTCAAAAGCTAACAGACCCTCCCTTAAATTACATTAGAAGATATCTACCTAACTTTGGCGGTCTGGATATCTCGCCTGTGTTATTGATACTAATTATTTATTTATTTAAAGACTTACTCATTGAGTATTGGCCTAGGGGATAGAGGGAGAACTAGATGGCAACAAATATTGATGGCAAAGCATTCGCTGCCAAAATTAGATCACAAGTAAAAGAAGACGCAGATAAATTAATCGCTAATAAACAAGTAGATCCTTGTTTGGCGGTTGTATTGGTTGGTGAGAACCCTGCGAGTAAAGTTTATGTAGGCGCTAAAACGAAAATGGCCGCTGAATGTAATATCAAAACAAAAGATTATAAATTAGATGAGGATACCGATCAGGAAACTCTTCTCAAACTGATCAAAATGCTCAATGAAGATACTGATATTCACGGAATTTTAGTTCAATTACCACTTCCTAAACAAATTGATGAAAGAAGTGTTATTGATGCGATTGCCGTAGAAAAGGATGTTGATGGTTTTCATGCAATTAATGCAGGAAGACTTTCTATCGGTGGGGATATGCTCAAAAAAGCTTTTATTCCTTGTACCCCTCTGGGTTCTTTGTTGCTCTTAAAAGATAATGTTGATGATTTATCAGGGAAAAATGCCGTGGTAGTTGGCCGATCAAACATTGTAGGCAAACCCATGTCTCAACTTTTAATTGAAGAGTCATGCACTGTCACCGTTGTTCACTCAAAAACAAAAAATGTGGAAGCGATTTGTTCTCAGGCGGATATCGTAGTCGTTGCAGCTGGTCGTCCTGAAATGGTCAATGGTGATTGGTTAAAAGAAGGAGCAGTGGTGATTGATGTTGGGATTAATAGAGTGCCGGTAACGAAAGAAGACGGTAGTGAAGGAAGTAAGATTGTCGGGGATGTAGATTTTGAAAGTGCATCGAGCAAGGCATCTAAAATTACGCCAGTTCCTGGTGGCGTTGGTCCTATGACTATCGCTTGCCTTTTAAGAAATACAGTGACATCAGCATATCGCCATGCGGGATTAGGCGATCCTAGGGGTACCGTCGACTCAGAATCTCAAGATATGTACAAGGAAAAGTATATTAATCACTAGATCTAAAGATTAATTAGTTAACTTTCTCTTTTTTTTCTCTATCCTCGAACTGAGTGGATAAAGAAGAAATAAGAAAAATATTTAGTTTACTTTTAGTAGACCATAATCCTGAGGAGTTTTTTAAATATTGCACCGATGATGTAAAATTCATTTTACACCCTAAGCATGTTGCTGCTGGGATTTATGATAAAAAAAGTATTTTTAATCTCTTTGAACACTTAGCAAAATCTTTTCCTCATTGGAGTGAGACTATAGAAAAAATATATCATGATAAAGAAGAGAGAATTTTTATAACCGTATCAAGAGGAAAGTCTTCTACTATACAAGACTTATGGGATGTACACTTTCTCTACTACAACGAAAAAAATAAAATTTATAGAATTGAAGAGAGAATTGATACACTTCACCTAGCTGAAGGAAATATTGGACCTAGAATTTAAGCTTATTTTTTTTTAATCGAAGAGCATTTAACTTAATAAAGCCCTCGGCATCTCTTTGATCATAATTAGATGACTCAAAAGTTGCTAAATCTTCATCATAAAGACTGTTTGGTGATTTTCTTCCAATCACAATCACGTTACCTTTATAAAGGACAAGTTTGACTTCACCGTTAACTCTTTTTTGAGTCTCATCAATAGCTTTTTGCATCATAATACGCTCTGGAGCAAACCAATATCCGTTATAAACCAATCTTGCATATTTAGGCATTAGCTCATCTTTAGTGAATACTTCTTCTCTATCTAAGGTAATACTTTCCATTGCGCGGTGCGCTTTTAATAGAATCGTACCTCCTGGTGTTTCATAAACACCTCTTGATTTAATTCCAACATAACGATTTTCAACAATATCAACTCGACCAATACCATTAGTGGCACCCAATTTATTAAGTTTTTCTAAAAGATTAAAAGGAGATAATTTTTTTCCATTAATTGCTATGGGATCGCCATTTTTAAATTGGATAGTAATAACAGTTTCTTTATTAGGAGCATTTTGTGGGCTCTTCGAAATTCCAAAAACATTCTCAGGTGGTCTTTTCCAAGGATCTTCTAGTATTTTTCCTTCTGCTGATCGATGAAGAACGTTTGCATCAACACTATACGGGGACTCCGTTCTATTATGCTTCATAATCGGTATTTGATGTTTAGCAGCAAACTCCAAAAGCTTTGTACGAGATGATAAATCCCACTCTCTCCAAGGAGCAATAACTTTGATTTTTGGCTCTAAGGCATAATAAGAAAATTCAAAACGAACTTGGTCATTACCTTTGCCTGTGGCGCCATGAGAAACTGCATTTGCTTTTTCTTTTTTGGCAATCTCAATTTGTCTTTTTGCAATTAAAGGTCTTGCAATAGAAGTACCTAAAAGATATTCACCTTCATAAATAGTGTTACAACGAAACATGGGAAAGACGTAATCTTTAACAAACTCTTCTTTTAAATTTTCGATATAGATTTTTTTTGCGCCTAATTTTTTTGCTTTCGCTTTCGCCTCATCTAATTCCGCACCTTGACCTAAGTCAGCAGCATACGCAATGACATCTGCGTTATATTCTGTTTGTAACCATTTTAAAATTACACTGGTGTCTAAGCCGCCTGAATAGGCTAAAACTATTTTTGATTTCATTTATTTAGCAATCTTTCTGCATAGAGTTATATGCATTGGTAAAACCGATGAGGGTATAGGTATCTTTCGTCTCTGTTCCTCTTTGTGAGTATCCAACAACGGTTAATTCTTTACCTGCCTTCATTGCATCAATGATCAGACGATCATCTTTCATTGACCAAGCAGAATCGTTTTCTCCAAAGAATTGGTAATTGTTTCCATCGATCGAAACTTTTACATATTTGTTTGGATCATAAGGATAGCCAGCATCAATTCGAACATACTCCGCACTGTCTTCTTTAAAGACATAGAATAAGACTGTACCTCTTTTAGTATAATCCCCTTTTTCTGAAACGGGGATTTGAAATATGGAGCAAGCTGTACCGTTAACTTTCTTAAAGGACCATTTTCCATGATCATGCTTAAAAGATAAGTCATGAGCAAAAACACTGCTAATCATAAGAAAAGTAGCAGAAATTATGTATAGAACTTTATTCATCATGTTAGAAGAAGGGAAGAATATACCAATTAAGATTGATTTTTAAAATAATAAATAGAAAATAAGACACTGGAGAGATTAATGGTTAAGGTACAAAACCCATTTGCGGTGGCGTTGGTTAATATTGCCGACAGCCAAGATATTGGGAGTTTCAAAAAAATATTTGATTATTTTAGCCCTAGGCTTAAGTCATTTTTAATGAAGTCGGGAGCGGATGAGGCTATTGCAGAAGAAATCATCCAAGAAACCATGACCATTATTTGGACAAAAGCAGACTACTATGATCCCAAGGTTGCCTCTCCAAGTACATGGATTTATACAATCGCTCGAAATAAAAAAATTGATATTTTAAGAAAGACCAGAAAAGCTATACTAGAAGATATTGAAACGGCTGTCTTGCCTCCCGTCGAGTCAAAGGCCGATGAAAATATTGAGCATGATCAAAAGTTCGACATGATAGCCCAATATCTAGATGATCTTCCCGAAGATCAACTCAACCTATTGAAGATGAACTTCTTTGAAGAAAAATCTCATGGTGAAATAGCCGAGTTAACAAAAATTCCATTGGGAACTGTGAAATCTCGTATCCGATTAGCTTTGGAGAAAATCCGCGGCAAATTGGAACAAGATGGGACCATGGCTAATCTAAATGGAAGCAATGAAAGTAATATGGTAAACTAGATAAAAAATGACATTCGAAATTCTCACTAATCCTGCCACCTCCCCGGCAAGTCTATTGTTTCAGCAATGTTTGGTTGAAATTGTTCCGGAAAACAGACTCACTAATTTCGCCAAGGATGAAATTGGTGGTTACTTTTTAGAACGCATTAACCCTACACCTGTCTCAAAGGATCTTTGGATGAAAGTACTCAATGGCACCAGCGGAAAAGAAAAAATAAAAAGAAAGGTCAGTCATGATCCTTTTTTAAGTCAACTCCCTGTTGCTTTACAAGTTCATCTAAAAGATAAAGAGATTAAGTGGAAATCTTTTAAAGATGTCAAAATCGCTTCTATCTTACCCAAAGATAAAAATGAAAAACTAGAGCTTATTCATGTGATGCCTGGAGCTAAAATTCCTCAACACACGCATGAAGGTCACGAAAGTTTTCTAGTTCTCCACGGCTCCTACAGCGATGAGTATGGAAACTATAAAGAAGGAACCGTTCAAGTTAGAAGCGATGATCATCATCACACTCCTGTTGGTCATGCACAGACTGGATGTATTGGTTTGGCTTATACTCACGGAAAAATTAAGTTTTCTGGAACTTTTGGAAAACTTCTCAACCTAATCGCTAATTAATTAATTTAGATAATATATAAGATGTGTGCGGGTGCTATTCCAGCAGTCAGCAATAGTCTTAAAATAAAATAATCTGTTTGGATGATCTTTTCTTTGAAGTAAAAAAAGAAATCAAAACATAAAACAATAAAATACCCTAAAACAAATAAACCTACTGTTTCATCGAATTTTAAATCAAAAGATAAAACGAAAAAGGCATAAATGGCGGGGCAAACACTAAATAAAATAGCGATGACATTTCTTGATTGAAGGTATACCCCCCAATAAACGGCCCCTAAAAAAGATAAGATAACCGTGGAATAATGAACAAACATCTGTTTGTCAAATTCCAAGAAAATTAAGTCGATATTATAAAAACAAAGATAAAAAGGAATAAGGCCCGGTATCCCGATCAAATAAATCATGCACTATAAATCTTATCGATTTGAGTTGCTAATTCTAGATCTCTTTCTGTAATTTTTTGAACGTCGTGGGAGATCAACGATATAGTCACCTTACCATAATCTAAAATAATCTCAGGGTGATGATTTTTCTTCTCTGCCAGCATGGCTACTTGGCTAACAAAAGCAAAGCTCTTTCGATAATTTTTGAAAGTAAATACTTTACTTAGTCTACCTTGTTGATCTTTTGGCCAATCTTCCATTTATTTAAGGAGCTGGTGAAGGATTATTTTCATGAATTGCATTAATTTCAGCAATAATCTCATCTGATAGCTCAATATGAACTGAATTAATATTTTCTTCTAACTGATCAAGTTTTGTAGCGCCAATAATATTACTATCAACAAAAGGTTGCATGTTCACAAATGCTAAAGACATTTGTGTAAGACTAATATTATGCCTTTGTGCAACTTTGTAATATTCTTCAACAGCTAATTGAGATCGTGTGCCTTGATATCGGGGGAAATTTTTACTGTAAAGTTTTAGACGTGATCCCTCAGGCATTTGACCATTTAAATATTTTCCGGATAACATTCCAAAGGCTAAAGGTGAGTATGCAAGTAATCCTACTTTTTCACGAACAGACATTTCAGCTAAACCCACTTCATAAGTTCTATTAATTAAACTGTAAGGATTTTGAACTGACACTACTCTTGGATAATTCTTTAGCTCTGATAAGTGGAGATATTTTGATAAACCATAGGGAGTCTCATTAGATAGTCCTAAGTGACGTATCTTTCCTTGATCAATGAACTTTTGAGCGGTTGCTAAAATATCTTCAAAAGCTGTCCAGCTTCCTTCATTGTCATTGTGTTTATAACCTAACTTACTAAAAAAATTTGTAGAACGCTCTGGCCAATGTAATTGGTAGAGGTCTATGTAATCTGTCTTCATTCGTTGAAGGCTTCCTTCTAATGCTTGAGTCATATTTTTAGAGTCAAACTGATTACCTCCGCCACGTATCCAAGATAGTCCTGGACCAGCCACTTTAGTAGCTAAGATAACTTTTTCTCGATTATTTCTCTCAGCAAACCAATTGCCGATCATGGTCTCTGTTCTAGTGTAAGTGCTCTCTTTTGTGGGGACAGAATATAATTCAGCGGTATCGAAAAAATTAACACCTTGATCCAAGGAATAATCCATTTGCTCAAAGGCTTCGTCTTGAGTGTTTTGCTCACCCCAAGTCATGGTTCCAAGACAGATTAAACTTACTTTTAGGTCGGTTTTTCCGAGAGATTTGTATTTCATAAAAGATTAATACGGTTTTGCTTGAAAAAAATCAAGTTCATCGCCATATTATTCCTATACAAGGAGAAACAATGGTTGAATTAAAACAAAATGCATATGCTCAGTCGCAATCGACAGCCATCGATGCGGGTTTAAGAGAGTATATGATGAAAGTCTATAACTACATGACTTCTGGTCTCGCGATCAGTGGTTTGGTGGCATGGGGATTTTCTCAGTCTCCTGCATTAATGGGAGCAATTTATGGGACAGGCCTTCAATGGGTCGTGATGCTCGCTCCTCTTGGATTTATTTTCTTTTTAGGTGCAAGATTACAAAAAATGTCTCTATCGGCAGCTCAAATGACTTTTTGGGCATTTGCAGCCGTGATGGGAATGTCGATGTCTTATATCTTTATTGTCTACACAGGCGTAAGCATCGTGCGTGTCTTTTTAATTACATGTAGTACCTTTGCAGCGATGAGCATCTATGGTTATACAACGAAAAGAGACTTAACAAAGTTTGGCTCTTTTTTAATCATGGGTTTAATCGGTATCATTCTTGCAAGTATCGTGAACATCTTCATGCAAAGTTCAGCAATGCACTTTGTCATTTCTTGTGTCGGTGTTTTAGTATTTGTGGGTCTGACTGCATACGATACTCAAAAGATTAAATCTACTTATTATGCAGTAGCGGGTTCTAGTTTTGCAGGGAAAGCAGCGATCATGGGTGCTTTAACTCTTTACTTAGACTTCATTAATCTTTTCGTGATGTTGATGCAATTATTTGGTCAGCGTCGATAATTAAAAAAATGTTTAAATTTCTAAAAGGGGCAATTTTATTTGCCCCTTTTTTTTTATTCCTTCCATTCACATCTCAAGCCTATACCACGCATCTTTTTTGTGAATGTGTTTATACTTACCCGGAAGATCCAGCTGGTCCGATGGAATTATGTCCAGCCGATGCGGATGTCGATGTTTATGTCGATGCCGATATTGGTTTTTTTCAGTTTGGAAAAAATGATGCTTGGGACCCAATAAGCGTTACAGATGAGTCCATTATTGTAGAGGCATTTACTCAAGAAGATGATTTTACTCAACGAATAACCGCATCGCTCAATCGATTTAATGGCAAGTTGCTGGTTCGCTATGATGGATACTTCGAGGACTATGGCAATAGTATCTTTTCAGACTTGCACTTTTGCAGCCTAACTCCTGGCGAGCAGCAATTCTAAATATCAGTATCTTTTCCCTTTTTCTTAGCTAATATCCCCTCGTGATTGGATATGTCCTAGCTATCAGTGCAGCAGCGATATGGTCGGCGGTTGCGCTTTCGGCAACAAGAATAGTCAGATATTTCGGAAGCTATAATTACAATTTACTCAGGCTTTTAGGAATTATTGTTATTTTTTTTCCTTATGTGTATTTACAATGGGAGCCTTTATATTTTGAGAATTCTATCTTTGTAGCAATTTTTTTATCTTCCGTGATTGGCATCATTATCGGAGATACATTTTTATTTATTTGTCTCAAAAGACTAGGCCCTCGAAGACAAGCATTACTTTTTTCAATGCAAATTCCTTTTACAATTATCCTTGCTGAGGTTTTTTTACAATCGCTCCCCTCTACTACTGAGCTCATTGGATGTGCATTAATCTTCTCAGGAATTATTATTGCGATTCAATTTAATCGCACCATCCCCAATGATGACTTAGAAAATATTCAAGGAAATAAATATACAGGTTTGTTTGCCGGTATTGGTTTAGCGCTGTGTCAATCCATTGGGATTATTTTAATGAAGCCAGCGCTGGTTTCGACTGATCCGATTGTTGTCTCGTATCTTCGAGTAATTGTGGCGGCTATTATTATGTTTGGTAGTTTATTTTTTATCAAAAATAATCAGCTCTTAGAGAAAATGAAAGATTATAAAAAAACAATCTTTAGTATTTTTTTAGGATTTATGGGCATGGGCGTAGGAATGACGATGCTCATTTATGCTTTAAAATTTGGAAACCCTGGGGTGATTTCTACTTTATCGAGCACGATGCCAATCATGATTATTCCTATTCTTTGGATAGTCACCAAAAACTATGCGGGACATTTGGCTGTTATTGGAGCGGGGCTGACTTGTCTTGGGGCTGGGATAATCTTTTTGGCTTAATCAGAGCCTTTTTCGACGTTGACGATCTTTAAATCTTTGGTCTGTTTGATTTGAGTTTGAAGGATTTTATTTAAAGGATCGCGGCCCAAATATTTCTTAAATTGTTTTTGGCTTTTCGTTGCTTGATCCGTATTTCCTTCGGTGATGGCAATTAAGGCTTCGCGTAGATGCTCTAATCCCTTTTGTTCGTTGGATAATTTGTATCGCATATACGCTGCTCTTGGGTAGATAAAGAGCTTAGTAAAAGCGTAAGAAAATAAAATTAATAAAACAAGAAAAGTAATAAAAACAAATAAAAATTGTACGATTGGAATGCTCAGTTGCCACATGCCTAAGACTAAAGATAGATTGCCTGCATTATTAAAAAAATAAAATAAGGAGCCATAGCCAGAAACAAAAATAATCAAGATAATTAAAAGGCGGATCATTAAATCATGTTCTCCAAAAAGATCTGCTGATTGTTATAGGCCTGAGCTAATTCATAAGAAGATTTAAAAAATATTTTTTGATTAGAGTTGAGTTTTTCATATTCAATGAGTGCCAGATCATACTGTCTATTCATTAATGCATTGATATAAGCTGCCATGGGGGTAGAAGAGTTTTTGGCAATATTAATTTCAAAGATGTTTTCAATGATTTTTTTCAACCAAGAAAAGTTATTATTCTTCATAAACTCCTCTTCCACAAATCGTTGTTCACTTTGATTAATTTGTTGGAGTAAGTAAGTGTAATCTGGCAGGGTTAAGAGTTCTTCAAATTTTTGATCTTGAAAGAATAGATATTGGTTTTGTAATTTTTGAACATGTTTGTTTCGAGTTTGCTGCTGATCGATATTGGTAATGATTTGATTAATTGAAAGGATAAGTTCATATGCTTCATCGTTAGATAGAACAACCTGTTGTGGGGGTTCGGCGGGTTGGACGATTGTAGATTGAGGAATGTTTTGAACATTCTCAGCTAATTCTAAAATTAAATTTTCTAGACGATCGACTTTGGCTTGTAATTCTTGGCTATTAGTATCTAAGACAGGCTGAGCTTCTACTGGGTCGGGGACCACGGCTTCGTTATTGCTTGTTTGTTTTGTAGTTTGAAAGGTCAGAATGTTATTTTGGTAGAGGTAACCTCCTCCTCCTGCAACGATTATAAATAAGACAATTAGAAGAAAAAGGTTTCGCTGCCAAAAGCTTTTTTTTACTGAATCTTTTTGATTTTCAGCCATGAATTAAGAATCTATATTTTTTTATATTAATGAAAGTTTTAGCAATAGAAAGTTCTTGTGATGATACCTCCTTTGCGGTGGTCAATGACGATAAAAAGGTTGATTTTCATGAGACGATCAATCATCGCAAATTTCACCGTGAGCATGGCGGTGTGGTACCCGAAATGGCAGCACGTCAGCACCTGGATATCATGGATCATTTATCCAAATTTCAAAAAAAAATAAATTTTTCCAACATTGATGCGATTGCTTCAACTTATGGTCCGGGATTAATAGGAGGACTTATAGTAGGTTCTTCTTTTGCTAAAGGTTTGGCCCTTTCTCATCAAAAAAGAATTATTCCCATCAATCACCTCCAAGCTCATTTACTATCACCTCGTCTTGTCTCCCAGCTATCATTTCCTTATTTGTGTTTGCTTGTATCTGGGGGGAATACAGCTCTTGTTCTTGTGAAGAGTGCTAGAAAATTTATCACGCTTGGTTCTACCATTGATGACTCTGCAGGAGAGTGTTTTGACAAAGTCGCAAAGGCAATGCAACTAGGATACCCCGGTGGGCCTATAATAGAAAAATTAGCTTTGGATGGTGATCCGTCTACTTTTAATTTGCCTCAGCCTTTATCAAAAGTAAAAGACTGTAATTTTTCTTTTTCTGGATTAAAGACTTCTGCAATTCAAGTTGTTAAAAAAAATAAATTACAAAAAAATTTTTTAAGAAATTTTTCTGCCTCTTTTCAATTTACAGTCGGTGAGATATTTCTCAATAAAATAAACAATGCGTTTGTTGAGCTTGAAAAAAAGAAAATAAAAATTAAAGATTTTTCTATTTGTGGTGGCGTCGCTGCTAATCAATACATTAACGGCCTTTTAAAAAACTTTATTGAAGATAAGGGCATTGCTTATCATCAAGTGCCCATGGCGTATTGCACCGACAATGCTGCGATGATCGGTTGGAATGCAATTGAAATTTTAAAATCTAGTAAAAATAAATTTAATAATTACAATGTGAGGCCTAGTCCCAATACACTTATTCATGAAAACTTCTAAAAATTATTGGTTAATGAAATCTGAACCCGAGACTTGGTCATGGGAGCAGCAAAAAAAGAAAAAAGTAGAGCACTGGGATGGCGTTCGAAATTATCAAGCTGCGAATTACATGAAACAAATGAAAAAAGGTGATGAGTGTTTATTTTATAGCTCTGTCTCTGAAAAAGCGATTAAAGGAATTATGACCGTGGTTAAAGAATATTACCCTGATCATACCGATAAAAAGGGCATCTTTGGTATGGTCGATGTCAAATATGTCAAAGATTTAAAAGAGGTTACTTTAGCAGAAATTAAAGCTGATGCTTTTTTTGATGATTTTCCTTTAGTTAAACAGTCTCGTTTAAGTGTGATGCCTGTGAAATTGAACCAATGGAAAAAATTGATTAAGATGAGTGAGCAAAAATGAAAGACTTTCCTTTAAACAACCCCCTACTCACTCAAGAACAATACGATCAAATGTATGCTGACTCTTTTACAAATAAAGAGCAGTTTTGGTCAAAAATTGCCAAAGAACAAGTCACTTGGTTTAAAGATTTTACTAAGATCAAAAATACTAACTACGAAGGAGATGTTTCCATTAAGTGGTTTGAAGATGGAGAATTAAACGTCTGTTATAACTGCGTGGATCGACATGCTGAGCAAAGACCCGATGATACGGCCATCATTTGGGAGGGAGATGATCCAAGCCAATCCAAAACCTATACCTATAAAGAATTACAAAGCGAGGTTAGTCGATTTGCCAATGTGCTTAAAAAACTTGGCGTCAAAAAAGGTGATCGCGTTACTATTTATCTGACGATGATCCCAGAGGTGGCGTTCGCGATGCTGGCGTGTACTCGTATTGGTGCTATTCACTCTGTGATCTTTGGTGGTTTTGCACCGGAGTCAATTGCAGGACGTATTCAAGATTGCCAATCTCAATTTGTTATTACTGCTGATGAGGGACTTCGAGGTGGAAAAACTATCCCTTTAAAAAAATATATTAATACAGCCCTAGAGAGCTGTGATGACTCGATTAAAACATTAGTTGTTCGTTATACGAATACTCAAGATGATCTTCATCAAAAAAATGATTTTTATTATGATGAGCTTCTAAAAGAAGTTGATGATCAATGTGCGTGCGAGCCCATGAATGCTGAAGACCCTTTGTTTATTTTATATACCTCAGGTTCAACTGGAAAACCCAAAGGTGTTTTACATACAACAGGAGGTTATTTAGTTTATGCCTCTTTTACACATAAATACTCTTTTGATTACCATCCTGGAGATGTTTATTGGTGCACTGCGGATGCGGGTTGGATTACCGGTCACTCTTATTCTTTATATGGTCCGCTTGCTAACGGAGCTCAAACGCTACTCTTTGAAGGCGTGCCTAACTATCCTGATTTTTCAAGATTTTGGCAAGTATGTGATAAGCACAAAGTCAATATTTTCTATACAGCGCCAACAGCAATACGCGCTTTAATGAAAGAAGGAAATGATTTTGTCACTCAATGTGATTTATCCTCTCTTCGTATTTTAGGAACTGTGGGTGAACCCATCAATCCAGAGGCTTGGAACTGGTACTCTAGTATTGTTGGAAAAGATAAATGTCCTGTCGTCGATACTTGGTGGCAAACAGAAACAGGAGGACATTTAATCTCTCCTATACCAGGTGTCACTAAACTCAAGCCCGGAAGCGCAACACATCCCTACTTTGGAATTGAAGCAGTGATCGTCGACGATAATGGAAACGTTTTAGAGGGAGAGTGTGAGGGCAAACTGTGCATGCTAGATAGTTGGCCTGGTCAAATGAGAACGGTTTATGGAAATCATCAACGTTTTGTAGAAACGTATTTTAGTCAGTTTAAAGGAAAGTATTTCACCGGAGATGGTTGTCGTCGTGATAAAGATGGTTTTTATTGGATAACAGGTCGTGTTGATGATTGTATTAATGTGTCAGGTCATTTGTTGGGCACTGCTGAAATAGAAAGTGCCTTTGTGGAGCATGCACTCGTATCAGAAGCGGCAGTTGTCGGATATCCTCACGATATTAAGGGTCAAGGAATTTATGCCTACGTCACTACTAACACGGGAGTAGAAGTAAGTGATGAATTAAAAAAAGAGCTAACATTATGGATACGTCAAAAAATTGGGCCTATTGCTACCCCTGATAAAATTCAATTTGCACCCGGGCTGCCCAAAACAAGATCAGGGAAAATCATGAGAAGAATTCTTCGTAAAATCGCATCCCATGAGGAAGATCAATTGGGAGACACTTCAACGCTCGCCGATCCCGGAGTGGTACAATCTTTAATAGACGGGTCTAAAGATATCTAGTCAATCAGATATTGCTAATTTATATCAATCGATAAAACGTATTGATGAGGGTGGTAGCATTGACGCTGCCGTTGAAAGATTTGATACTATTAAAAGAGGATTTTTATTCTTAGCGATCCAAGAATATTATCGCAATATTGAAAATTTTCATATTTTACTCAAAAAATACATTAGTGACAAAACCCCAAAAAATATTTTAATCATTCTTAAAATAAATTTAGTACTCTTTTTTTTTTCAAAGAAACCCCAGCACGCAATAGTTCACGATGCCGTAGAATTTTCAAAACAGTTTGATAAATCTAAACTCATTAATGCTGTATTAAGAAATATTCTTCGAGATAAAGAAAGTTTAATAATAGAAAAAAATCTTCCTGATAATTTTCAAAAAATTTTAGATAAAATATTTTCTAGTAGTAAAATCAGAGAATATCTATATCAAACATTTTTTACAAAACCTGTAGATTATCAAATTTGCCTTAGCGACCATAAGGAAGCTATTTATGAAAAAAGAGTTTTGCCATTTAAATCAAAATTGTTAAAAAATTGTTTTGTTCAAGATATTGGAAATTATGAAGTCATTCATGCTACTCACCATTTTTTTAAATCAAAAAAAATACTTGATGTATGTTCTGCCCCTGGAGGCAAATCTATACTTATGCACTCTTTAGGATATGAGGTAGATTGTATTGATAAGTCGAATTCTCAAATCATAAAATTTAAAGAAAATCTTAAGAGATTAAACCTAAATTTAAATATTCAAAAAAAAGATTTTTTAAAATTAACAACTAATCAAAGTATGCCATCTATTCTTTTAGATGCACCGTGCAGTGCTCTTGGAACCTTTCGCCGTAATCCTGATGTTGCCTCAAAAATCAATCAATCAAAACTGAAACGAAACCAAAAAATTCAAATACAAATGCTCGACAAAGCAATTAACATTTTAGATGAAAATGGGATAATTGTTTATATTGTGTGCTCTTTTCATCCCTTTGAGACAATCAACGTCATTGATAAAATCACTGAAAAACATAAGAATATTCGTACACTTAATTTACAGTCCGATAAAATGATAAAAAGACAAAATGGATATTTTATCAATCCACTCACATTTAAGGAATTGGGTGGCTCTGATATATTTTTTGTATCGGTGTTAAAAAAAACAAAATGAGCATAATAATATCACCTTCTATCCTTGGTGGCTCCTTTGCAAATATGCAAGATACCATTAAGTTAATTGATCAATCCAAAGCTGAATATATTCACTTTGATGTAATGGATGGGGACTTTGTTCCTAACTTAACTTTTGGGCCACAATTTATTTCAAATGTACGTCAATACTCAAAAAAAATTTTTGATGTACACTTAATGATTAATCGCGTTGGAAAATTTCTTGATAATTATATAAAAGCTGGCTCGGATATAATTACTTTTCATATAGAAATAGATGAGAATATGAATGAAATAATATCCAAAATTAAATCAAATAATATTAAATGTGGAATTGCGTTAAAACCTGCAACACCTTGGGAAGATCTTAAACCTTATCTGGATGATATTGATCAAGTTACAATTATGACTGTTGAGCCAGGCTTTGGCGGCCAAAAATTTATGAATAATCAGTTATCTAAAATAGCTCAGTTAAAAAACTTTATTTCAAATAATCAACTCTCTGTTGATTTAGAAGTAGATGGAGGGGTCAATTATGAAACAGGTCAAGAGTGTATAAATGCAGGTGCAAACATTTTGGTTGCTGGATCGTTTCTATTCAATCAAAGTAGCTTAACCCAAGCAGCATCTGAGTTATTTGATTTTTTTAATTAATGTTTAAATATAAAAATGCACTCATATCTGTTTTTGATAAAACCAATATTGAAATTATTGCAAAGTTTTTATTAAAAAAGAAATTTAATATCTATTCGACTGGTGGGACATCAAAAGTCCTTAAAGATCTTGGTATCCCTTATTATGAAATTTCTAAGTACACGGGTCAAAAAGAAATATTAGGAGGTAGAGTTAAAACCCTTCATCCTAAAATCTTTGGTGGATTGCTGAGCACTCAATCTTTAGAACATCAAAAAGAACTTAAAAAAGAAAAAATCATTAATTTTGATTTGCTGATTATCAATCTTTATCCTTTTCAAGAAACATTAAAAAAAACTAAGAATGAAAAGGAAATTATTGAAATGGTAGATATTGGAGGTCACAGTCTAATTCGTGCTGCAGTAAAAAATTTTAAAAAAACTGTTCCGTTAACTAAGCCTCAAGATTATGAATTTTTTATTAAAAATTTTGATAAAATAGATAGCTACAGAAAAAAATTTGCCATCTCAGCATTACATTCAATAACTGAGTATGATATCGCAATATCAAAATGGTTTGAGGGAAATGCAACTGAAGAGTACCCACTAAGATATGGGGAGAATCCACAACAGAAAGCTACAGCTATTATTGACCAAAAAATTATCAAACAAATAAGTGGTGAAAAAAAATTAAGTTTTAATAACTTATTGGATTTAGATGCTGCAATTAGTATTGCTTATCAGACAAAAACCAAAAATCACATATGCACAATTATTAAACATAATACTCCATGTGGAGCTGCAATTATGAACACTCAATTAAATTCATATAAGAAAGCCCTGGATGGAGATAAATTAAGCGCTTTCGGTGGCATCGTGGCCTTTAACAAGATTGTAACTACTCAAACTGCCAAACAATTATCAAAACATTTTTATGAAGTAATAGCTGCACCAAATTTTGAAAAGGAAGCATTAAAAATTTTAAAAAATAAGAAAAACTTAAGAGTATTAAAAGTTAAAAATCAATTTTCTAAAATAGAGCAAAGATCGATTTTTGCTGGAACCTTACTTCAAGAAACGAATAATAAAAACACAACTATTCAATCTGTTTTTGGTAAAAATTTATTATCTAAAGAAAAAGCAAACTTTTTTGTTAATGTCTTAAAATTAGTAAAATCCAATGCAATAGCTATTTTTGATAATAACTCACTTATTTCTCAAACTGGCGGACAAACTTCTAGAATTGATGCCCTTGAAAATTGCATCTCTAAATTAAAATTTAAGCATCAAATTAGTCCATCAAAAAATTTATTTTTATTTTCTGATGCTTTTTTTCCATTCATTGACTCCTTGAGACTAATTCAAAAATCAAAATTTAAATTAGCTTGTTATGCTCCGATGGGGTCCATAAATGATGATAAAATAAAAAAATTTATAATAAGTAAAAAATTAAACTTTTTTTGTTTAAGCCAGAGACATTTTAAACATTGATTGAAATTTATAAAACAAGGCCTCCTAAAAAAACTTTCAAACCCCTAATAAAGTATCAAAACATTAAGTTTGAAAAAAAATTTAGTATTAAATTGATAAATGATTTTTTTAAAAAATTTCCCGAGGAGAAAAGGGGAAGAAAAAATTTTAAAAATAAAGAAATTTTAAATATTAAAAGTCTGCTTTATAACCAAATAATGATTAAAGGATTAAAACTAAAAGCTGATTGTTTTCAAATAATTTCAGAAAAAGTTATCCAAGACAGTATTATAATATCTATTTCTTTTTATAAAAAAAATGATTAATCAAACACCTCTATTTGTAGATCTCGATGGAACATTAATAAAAGAAGATTTATCAGATTTAGCCTTTTGGAAGATGTTTAAAAATAATCCAATCAAAATTTTTTTAAATTTATTTTTATTTCTTTTTTTTGGTAAAGCTTATTTAAAAGAAAAAATTTCTAAAGAATTTATAGTTCCAATAAATAATTTAAATTTTAATACTGAATGTATTAAATTTATAAAAAAGAATAAAAATCAGCATCGTCTTGTGTACTTAATTTCTGGTAGTCATCAATGTCTTGTTGAACAAATTAATAATCATATAAATCTGTTTAATGAAGTTTTTGGAACTAGTGATAATTATAATATGGTAGGTATAAATAAAGTAAAATTTATTAACGAAAAACTAAAATATTATGAATTTGACTATGTTGGTAATAGTAGAAAGGATTTACCAATATGGGAATATACTAAAAAAATTATTTATACGAATGCAGATAAATACCTAATAAAAAAAATTAATGACTCGAAATTATCGAAATTAAAAATTGAAGAAAAATTTATTAAAAAAATCTAAATTATGTTAGGACAAATATTTAAAGATGGTATTGAAAACACATTAAATTCAAAATTCAATTTAAATCCATTTATCTTTAACAATTTTATACAAAAAAACAAAAATGAATTAATTCAATTATTTGATAATGAGGAATTATTAAATGATTTAATTAAAGTTATTAATTTTTTAAAAAAAGAAAAAAAATTACCTCTTCTGATAATTTACCTAGATTTATTTTGTTCGAAATTTCCTAATAATTATGATGCGGTTCTTTTATTAGCAAAGAGTTCGCTAATGTTGGGGATGTTCGATGCTGCAGAAAATACTCTCAAAAAAATTCCAACTAAACTTTACACAACTGAACATTTAAAAATTTTATCAAATCTTTATTTTAAACGCTCTGATTTTGAAAAATGTATTAAAATTATTGAAAACATAAGAAAACAATCTGGTTTAGATAAAGTTAATGTCTTAATGATGTTAGATTGTCTACTGAGATTAAGAAGATTTAAAGATATCGAAAACGAGATAAAAAACTTATCGAAAGTAAATATAGATGAATGCACTAAAAAGTTATTTTTTATTAAATTTGATATAGCACAGAATAATTTTGAAATTGGCTTAAGTAAAATCAATGAATTTGAAAAAAATTGTAAAAATATAGAAGAATTTAATTCCTTAAAATTCTTAATACTAGGTAAATTTAAAAAATATGACGAAGCGATACGATGCATTGAAGATAACAATAAATTACTAAAAAATCAGGATTATGGTCTCTTTAATCTATATTTATCTAATAAAAATTTTAAAAGTGGAATTAATTTTCTGTATGAAGCAACTAAAGATACAGATTTAGAAAACTATTTTTTATCTTCTGGAATAAAGAAATGGGAAAATCAAAATTTAGATAATAAGAGTCTAATTGTTTATCAAGGTAAAGGCATAGCACTTGGAGATCAAATATTTTTTTATAGGTATATAAACTTTCTAAATAAAAATTTTCCAAATACAAAGATTATTTTTTGTACATTTGAAAGGTTATCTTATCTTTTTCAATCTGATAAAACTAAAGTTATTGATCTTAATAAAGTAGATAATATCATTAAGAAACCAGAAAATATTTATTTTATTTCTTTAATTGGGATTTTCAAAAAATACCACGAAAAACAAAATAAATTTGCAATATTAAAATTTGAAAAATTCTTACCATTTCATCAAAAAAAGAATGATTTTTGGAAAGATTACTTTTTAAAATCTAATTCTAAGAAAAAAATAGGAGTAAACTGGAAGGGTAATTTAAAATATGCACAAGACTTATATAGGTCATTAGATATTCATCAATTAGATGAAATAATCAATTTAAAAGAAATGGCGTTCTATAATTTAAATTTTGATCTTTCTGAAAATGAAACTGAATATATTGATCGTAAAAGTAATTTTAAAATAATTGATAATAAATTATTTTCTTCTGAGAAAAATGATGCGTTTATCGAAACAATTGAAATTTTAAGAAATCTAGATTTAATTATTACTACCGATACTGCCATGGCACACTTAGCTGCAGCTTTACAAATTAAGGTCCTACTTTTATTAGAATACAGTCCCTTTTGGTACTGGCATAATCATGAAGGACAAAATTATTATCAAAATGACAAGATAAGAATATTTAATCAAATTAAACCCGGTGATTGGCAAAGTGTAATTAATCAAGCAAAAAAATATATTGGTAATTTATAATTAACTTTCATTTGTGATTATTTTTAATTTTTAATATTAAATCGCTTTTTTAAACTTAATATGCTTAGTAGCATCTTAAAACCGTCAATGAAGACATTAACTTTGCTCCCACTTTTGTGCACCCATACTACTGGTATTTCTTTAATTTCAATATTTATACTTTTACAAATAAGAACAATCTCAATGTCATGTGCAAAAGAATTATCAATAAGTTTATTGAAAATTTTCTTTGCTATTGATTTTTCATATATTTTAAAGCCGCATTGTGTATCAGATATATTAATACCTAGTAAGAATTTATTTATCTTATTAAAAATAAAACCAAATATATAACGATGGATTCTTTTTTTTACTTTTGAAAGATTATGATTTCGTGAACCAAAATAAACATAATAATTTTTATTATAATTTTTAAAAAAAATATTTAAAGCATCTTCAAAATTTACTGATAGGTCAGCATCTATAGTAATTATCCAGTCATCATTTGAATTTTCAATTCCCTTTGAAATAGCATAGCCTTTGCCTTGATTTTGAAAATAATCTATTAATTTTATTTTTTGAGATAAAAATAAATTATTTTTTCTTATTATTTGATTAGTTAAATCGGTACTTCCATCATCAACAAGTATAAAGCTTAACTTATATTTAAGATCATATTTTTTTTTAAAAGTTGAAATATTATCAAGAAGGCTTGTTATTCTTTTTTCTTCATTAAAACAGGGAATAATAAAAGAGATTGATTTATTTTTTTTAATCATTGGTTAATGAAATATAAAATTAAAAAATTTATTACTAATCAAGAGTTCGTAGAATTTTATTAAAATTTATGTAAATATATACATTAATTTTTGATTGAAAATTAATTGACTAAAATCTTTTACTTTAAATTTTTATTTATTCTGTGTTTATCTCTGTTTTTAAGCTTTTATTTATTTAAAGATAATTTTTTAGGACCAGACTTTTCTTACTATTTGCCAATTATGCAATTTAATAAGCAATATTTTTTAAATAAATCGATCATTGCTCCTCTATTCTCACCAGGATTTTGTGGTGGATTTATCTCCTACGCCAACCCGCAAGATATGTTTTATTCAATAAAACAATTGATATTCAATGTAACGCCAAGCTCTATTTCATATCAATTAATTTTTGCAATTTATTGTTCGATAGGTTTTTTAGGATCATATCTTCTACTTAATAAGAGTTTTATGTTAAATCTTCAAACTTCAATTTTGGGAGCAGTTATTTTTTGCCTAAATGGTTTTTTTTTAATTCGTTTCTTTTATGGTCACTTAGGTTTTATAGACTTTAACTTATTGCCCCTTTTTATATTTTTAATTGCTCAATCAACAAAATTTAAAACAAAAAAGAATATTAGTTATTTATTAATAAGTAGTTTACTTATAACAAGCCTTATATACTCTGGTTCAGCAAGTATTTTACCTTATTTTCTAAGCTCTGCTTTCTTAATAATTTTTCTCTATTATGATTTTTTTAAACTTACTTTAAAAATCTTTATAAATTTATTTATCTCCATAGGAATAGGTCTAATAATAGGTTGGAGTAAAGTTTACTTATTTTTAAAAGTTTTAATGAATAACCCTAGGGAATTAGTAACAGGGTCATTTGAAAGTATTTATGATTTTATTATATTCTTTTTCAATTCTTTATTCGGCTTTGGGTCAGATTTTGGTGTCTCGAATTCTATATCAAGTAAGCTAAAAATCGAAAATCATGAGTTAAGTTATAATTTATCAATTATAATTCTAGTTCTAATAATTGTATCTCTATTCAATACTAAATTTACAAAAAAATTATTAAGAACATTTCTCTTTTATACAGCTATCTTGATATGCTTAACGTCAATTATGATTAATAGCGAAATTGCTAGTTTATTTTATATAAATAAATTTACTTTGGTGCCAATGAGGTTTCTATCAATTTTTATTTTTCCATTTATTTTAATAGCTATTTTGGGTTCGGAAACAACAATTCAAAAAATTTCAAGTATAATTAAAATCGACTTTAATCTCATTTTAATCTTATTATATCTGTCTCTTCAATTTATAATAATACATAAAATTATTTTTTTTAATTTTCCTCTAATAGAAAAATATCAAAATTATGAACTATCTTCTATTAAGAGTGTTGCTTTATTTGTCAATAAAAACAATGACAGGCTAGAGTATCCTCTGACAAGAAATGATTTAATTTTTAGTGATATTTCAACATTAAATTGTTATGAGCCACTACATGGATATTTAAATGAAAAAATGGATATATCTAAGTTCACTATTAACGAAGTAAAAGAATTTCCTGATTTAAATGTCATGTTAATCAATCCCTATGAAGGACTAGAAGATAATCTCAATTTTTATAAACCTAGTTGTTTTTTATTCCCTGAAGAGAATAACTGTAAGCCATATGATCATTTTAAAGTTTCTGAAAAGGATGATCTTGAACAATTCATGAATTTTAATCAATTTCAGTATACTTTGCCCTCTTATTATAAAATCCTAAATTATGTTTGTTTGTTTTTTTTAATCTTTACTGTTTCTTTAATATTTTATTTTAGAAAGAAATAAAATTAACATAATTTAAATTTTAAGTTTAATCTTTAAGAGACAATGTCACTTTTTATTTTTTTAAAAGTACTTGCTATATGTCTGGTGGGGGCTATGTCGCCTGGCCCGAGTATGGTCGTTGTAATCAATAATGCTATTTTTAAAAACAGATATCATGGAATTATAACATCAATTGGACATGGAATAGGAATTTCGATTTATGCTGTATTTGCAGTAATCGGCATAGGAATGGTTATAAAAACTAATTTAATACTCTTTAATAGTATAAAAATAGTCTCCATTATCTTTCTCATATATATGGGGGTAAAATCAATTTTTAATAAGGAAGACATTGATTTTGAAAATAAAAATATCATGGGTGGTACTAAGTCTTTTTTTCAGGGCTTTGCTATATCAATTTTAAATCCAAAAATATTGATATGGTTTATTGCAATTTATTCACAATTTATGTCTGAAAAAAATGCTTTTTTATTTAACGCTTATTTGGTTATTACTGCCGGAATAGTGGACTCTGTTTGGTATATGTTTTTGACTGTACTGACAACATCAAGTGTTTCTTTGAATTTCGTGAAAAAAAATCATTATGTCTTAAATAAGATTACTGGCTACATATTTATACTAATAGGTATGGCGTTATTCGTGGATATTTATTTTTAAGTTGGAGCGGGCGAAGGGATTCGAACCCTCGACTTCAACCTTGGCAAGGTTGCGCTCTACCCCTGAGCTACGCCCGCTTAGTGTTGAGATTAAGGGCTTTCTGGAATAACACTATTGGGTATAGTATGTGGTTCCACCACTATTCCACCAGTAATCTCTTCTAGTGCGTTCTGGATTATATATTTTTGTAATTGCAAGGCAATATAGTGATTAAAATTAAATTAGTAACAATAAAAAAGCAATAGAGTGATTTTATAAAAATAATTAACTTGTTTTTAATTACAAATTTATCTATGAAAATAATTATTTAAATACATTAAGCGATTTGATTATGCTATTGGCTATTATTGTGTTGCCTTGTGGTCCAACATGACAAAAATCAATGTAACAATCAACGCAATGATCTAATATTGAGGTTAAATCAATAAAATTTAAACCTTTTTCTTCGGCTTTTTGGATAATAATTGGGTAGACTTCTTGATATTGCATAAACAAAGGTTTGTTTGCTGCTTCAGATAAAATCACTTCTCCTAAATTAGATTTACCATAATGAGCAACAGGTTGAAGTATTGCTATAAAATTTCCACCTCTAGATCTCACAATTTGTGAAGTGATTTCCCAAGTATTAACTAAACTCTCTGCAACAAATAAGGCTTTTTGTTTATTATTATGACAATTATATTTGTCAATTTCTTGATCTAAAGTAATGTTTTCTTTTTTAAACTTATTCTTTATAGCTTTTATAAAATCAATTGATTGAGAAAAAGTTCTTTTGAAAGAAAACTGATTCAAATGAGCATTATTGTTTATTTGTGCTTGAAATTGGTTTTGTCTTGAAGTCTCTAAACCTTTGACAGATTTTCTACAGCCAACATTTACATCATTAACGCCATCATAAAAAAAAATATTAATATTAGTCAAATCTGCATAATTATCGTTTTCTATCAAAATTTTTTGGAGGTAATTTAATGATTGCCGCGATATATAACCCGTTTCTCCATAATTTTTAACATTTGCATTCATTTTTTTTGCAAAGATGGATGGATAAGTGTTATTATCATTAACACCTAGTCCCCACGTAGTAGACCCACCAAAAAACCAATAACTCATATCTGTAGTGTGTGCATTACTTTGGTATGAATGTCTTATACCGTCATTAATATTTATTGTTTCACCTTTATAATCATTCCTTCTCCATGAATAAAAATCAAAGTATTTTGTTGATAATGAATGAAATTCACTAAAATGTTTATTTGCCCAATCATAATCTTGATAAATTTTTAAATTAGATCTTTTATCGATAATCTCATTTGCCGAAAATAATGATTGATTAATAAAGGATAGTATAGGGGGTGAAACCAAAACTATACCTAAAAAAAACACAACTAAAATAAAATTGATAAGAAGAATTTTAATCAAGTTCATAATTAATTTCGTATTTATTATAAATTTTATTGGTCTGATTATGTTTAAATAAAATAAAATTTTCAATTACCAAGATATCTAATTCTGTTCCCATAAAACACCTAAATGCATCAGTAGGTGAACAAACTATTGGTTCTCCACGTACGTTGAACGAAGTATTAACTAAGAGCGGGCAACTAGTCTTTTCTTTGAATTTGGAGATAAGCGCATGGAAGGAAGGATTAGTATCAGCATTTACTGTTTGTATTCGTGCAGAATAATCAACATGTGTAATTGCTGGTACTGTGGAGCGGGGCACATTTAGTTTATCAATGCCGAATAAATCCTTTTCTTCCGCGGTCATCGCACGGCGTTTATTATCCTTAACGTCAGCTACAAGAAGCATATATGGGCTATCTACATTATGTTCAAACCACTCATTAACATCTTCTCGCAGCACGCTAGGTGCAAATGGACGGAAGCTTTCTCTATATTTAACTTTTAAATTAAGCTGTTTCTGCATAATGGGTGAACGCGGATCAGCGATGATACTACGTCCCCCTAATGCTCTTGGCCCAAACTCCATACGTCCTTGCATCCAGCCAACTGCTTTTTCATCAGCTAATGCAGATGCAACTTCTTCAATCATTTCAGCTTTTGATAGCTTTTTATATATTGCCCCACAAGCTGTAAGTGCGGCCTCAATTTCAGCATCACTAAATTCAGGGCCTAAATAAGCTCCTTTCATTGCGTCATGTTCTTTTAAAGCAGAGCGTTCTTTGTTGTGATGTTGATGCCACATTAAAAGTGCGGCGCCTAATGCACCACCAGCATCACCAGCAGCTGGTTGTATCCATATATTATTAAAGATCTTTTCACGCATCAAAATGCCATTCGCAACACAGTTTAATGCAACTCCGCCTGCAAGACATAAATTTTTCTCACCCGTTTCTCTTGCAGTATTCTTTGCTAATTTAATAATAATTTCTTCAGTTACTTTTTGTATAGATGCAGCAAGATCCATTTCTCTTTGTGTTAGATTAGTTTCAGGTTTTCTATAAGGCCCGCCGAATAAATTATCAAACTTTTTATTTGTCATTGTTAGGCCAGTAGCATAGTTAAAGTAACTCATATCGAGTTGAAAGCTCCCATCATCAGCAATATTTATAAGATTTTCTTTAATCAAATCTACATAACGCGGTTCACCATAAGGCGCCAACCCCATAATCTTGTATTCACCAGAGTTTACTTTAAATCCTGTGTAATAGGTAAAGGCTGAATATAAAAGCCCAAGAGAATGAGGAAACTTTATTTCTTTGATTACTTTTATATCTTTGCCTTTTCCGAGAGCTAGAGATGTCGTTGTCCATTCACCCACACCGTCAAGGGTGAGAATAGCGGCCCTTTCAAAAGGTGACGGATAAAAAGCACTTGCCGCATGAGATAAATGGTGCTCAGAAAAAAGTAACCGCTCGCTCCAGTTTACATCTTTACCAAATAAAAATTTAAGTTCTTTTGTTAATAATGACTTTTGGAAAAGTTTATCTTTAATCCAAATAGGTATTGCTTTAGTAAAGCTTACAAAACCTTTAGGAGCAAAAGCTAAATAAGTCTCAAGAAGACGCTCAAATTTGAGAAAGGGTTTTTCATAAAAAACTATATTTTCAACTTGCTCTAAATTTATTTTTGCCTCTTTTAAGCAATATTTAATAGCGTTGGTTGGGAATGCTGAGTCATGTTTTATTCTAGTAAACCTCTCCTCTTGTGCTGCAGCAATAAGATCTCCGTCATGGATTAAGCATGCGGCACTATCGTGGTAAAAAGCGGATATTCCTAAAATAAACACTAGCAGATACTAAAAGAGTGTGTAAATGAAAGGGGCAACCACAGAACCCTGAGCTAAAATTAATAAACCACCTAAAATAACTAAAACAATAATAATTGGAGCTAACCATAATTTTTTTCTTACACGAAGGAAGCTCCAAAGTTCTTTTAATATTTCCATAACTTAAAACTGCCTTCTAAATGAATTTGAATGAATATCCTCATGACGCTTGATCCAATAAGAAGACTTAGCTTTAAATTGCAAAAGCAATTCGTCACGACCAAACAATCTCATTAATATACCAATGGGTGTAAAAATCATAAAAAAGATAACCCCCATAACCATTGGGCTAACAATCATTCCTAAAACTAAACCAAAACCCATCCATAATTTATTTAAAGGTTTTAAAATTTCAGCTTTAAGAAGCGTGACTATGAAAAAGACTATAGAACATGCGCCTAGAACGTAGAATGCCATATTGTTTTCTCTAAAATAAAAGTAGATTGAGGTGATTAAAAAAACTAATGTAAAAAAATATCCAAATTTCTGATTTGAGGGTAATGCAATATTTTTATTTATTATCATACTCAAGTAAGAAAATCATTATGCATATACTTTTTCAAGCCTAATTTTTATAAAAGTCTATAAAACACTGGGGCTAGGAGCCCAGTAAGTCTTTACTCCACTTGGTAAAACTAAAATAAAAAATCACTTGAACTCTGAGTCCCAAACTCTTCTTCGTTTGTCAGTAGCAAGGCTACGGATATTCTTTCTGTTAAAGGTTATCTGATTAACTGATTTTCTATCCTGAGAAGCCATTAGAAAATTACTCCTCTGTTGAAATCAGTAGCTATATTAATGACAATAAAGGCTTGGGGGTGGGTTGATTTCTGTTCCACCACCATTCCACCAATAGTATTACGAACCATTAGTAATGAATCTAACTAATTCGTATGTAGAATCGATAGTTATAGAGCTAGTTAAGGTTCGTTAGAAGTGGTTATTAGGTGAGTTGTGAACTTGGCAAGGTTGCGCTTTACCCCTGAGCTACGCCCGCTAATACTTATCAATAGAAGTGTTGTATTTATAAACTTCTTTAAAGAACCGATCAAGTTAAAACAACTTAGTAAATTCAATTTATACTTGGTTGTAAATATATAATTCAATACTATCTCTAAATACATGAGCCACGTGATAGATATAAATCAAGATCAGTTTGTAGAAGAAGTAGTTGAAAAATCTAAAACTATTCCGGTAATTGTTGATTTCTGGGCTCCATGGTGTGGACCGTGCAAGCAACTAACACCAGTTTTAGAGAGTATTGTTAATAAAAAAAATGGAAAAATTATTCTGGCAAAGATCAATGTTGATGAAAATCAAGCTATTGCAGCTCAATTAAAAATACAATCAATACCCACAGTGTACGGTTTTGTGGAGGGCAGACCAATAGATGCGTTTCAAGGAGCTCAGCCAGAAAGCAAAATTGAAGCAATGATTGATAAACTCATTGATGCAACTCCAGGAAACGAAATACCAAAACTATTAGAAGAGGCTGATTCTTGTTTTAAAAATCAAGATTATGAAAAAGCGCAAAATCTCTATGAAAATCTTATTGCTTTAGATCCTGGTAATATAAAAATCATTGCCGGTCTCCTAAGGACTCTTCTGCAACTTAAAAAATTCGAAGATATCAATGAGATGCTAGACTCATTAGATGAAAAGATTTTAGAAGACCCTGAAATTAATAAAATTAAAAAACTGATGGACAATCTTCATGGTGATGAAAACTCTTCTTCAATAAATGAATTACAAAATAAATTGAAAAATAATCCTAATGATAAAAACAATCGACTAAAATTATCAATTGAACTTTTAAAATCTAATCAAACTGATCAGGGCTTCCAGGAATTATTAATACTTTACGAACAAGACCCAAAGTGGAACGAAGAGGCTGCCAAAAAAAAACTTTTAGAATATTTTGATTTACTTGGTTTCAATGATCCAAATGTTGTTGAAGCTCGAAAAAAGCTATCATCACTTATGTTTAAATAATGGAAGATAACATTAAACAATTATTTGAAATTAAACCAAACCAGATTCCAAAATCACTGCCGCTATTTCCTTTAGATAACGTTTTACTACTCCCTTTCGGTAAATTGCCATTAAATATTTTTGAGGAAAGATACATAAATATGGCTTTTGATAGTCTCAAGAAAGATCGGATGATAGGAGTCATTCAACCTAAAAATAATAACAATGAATTATTTATGATGGGTTGTATTGGTAAAATAACATCTTTCATAGAAACTCCCGATTACAGAATTGTTCTTAATTTAGAGGGTGTTTGTCGTTTTGTTTTACAAGAAAGAGATTTAACTCAAAAAGGATACTACCAGGCTACAATAAATAGCTCTGATTATTTGGAAGATTTAAACTCTATGGAGCCCCAGATAGATCGCACAAGTCTCATTCATAAATATGAAAATTTTTTTAAAATGAAAAAACTAGAAATTGATAAAAATATCTTATCAGATACATCAAACTTACAACTATTATCCACACTAGCAATGTTAGCGCCCTTTAATAAAATTGATAAACAAGCTATCTTGGAATCACCCAACCTAATGTCTAGAGTCAGCACAATAAACTCAATATTAGACTTAAATACTTTTCAAGTTGTCAGCAATAATCAATCGAATAAGCTAAATTAATTTCCCCATAGCCTGTTTTATAAATAATTGTTTTAATTGGGGAATACGATTAAAAATAGTAAAACTGAGTCGAACAATTGACTTTGTAATAGGTTGTTCGTTTTCGTATAAATAGTTTATTAATGAAGTGAAAGATAAATAAGAAAAATTTTCAATAATTCTTTTAGAAGAAAAAATTTTATCAAAGTCTGGGTGATCTATCTTTAAATTATCCAAAAGTGTTAACAACTCTTGAATGTCTTTAATACCCAAGTTCCATCCTTGACCTGCTACCGGATGAATTGAGTGTGCCGTATCTCCTAAAATCAAAATATCTTTTTTTTTAGACTCTGATAAATGAGGACTGATAGGGAAAAAATTGATCGAATTTATTAATTTTATATTTCCATGAGTATTTTTAAAATGTGTTTTAATAAGATTTGATAAGTCATTTAGATTTAATTTTTCTTGAGTTGAATATATGAAAGTCGATTTATTTTTGGTATTATTAGGGGAAGGCAAAACTGCCAGGGGGCCTTTTGGTGTAAATATTTCATATGCAATTTGCTTATGATTTACTTGATGATTAAAAAATCCAACATAGGCATGATGCTTTGAAGGAAAATTAATTTTTTTTATTTTTTCAATATCAGTAAAATGTTTTCCAAGAGAAATAATTATTTTTTTAAAATAAAAAGTTTTGTTTTTAATTTTAATAGGAGATGAGGACTTTATTTTCTGCATATCTAAATCTATGCCAGTCATAATTAATTTATGGTCATCTAAATATTTCCTAGCTGCTTTTAATAAAGATTTGTTATAGATGACAGTTCCCATACTCTCCTCTAAGTTTTGAAAGATTAAATCCTGTTCATTAATTGAGTCTTTTATTATGATCTTCTCTATAGGCTCTTTCTCATTTGCTAGTTTATTCCAAAGACCTAATTCTCTCAGAAAATCTCTTGAATTTGCATTAACTGCTAAAGTACGCTTATCATCATTAAGTGATTTCTGTTTTTCAACAATTAATACTTTGTATTTTTTTTTATTGAGAGCGATGGCAGCCAATGATCCAATCATACCGGCCCCAATAATTAAAAAATCATAATTAAATATTTTATTTTTCATTAACAGACATATATTAAATTAAAATGGAAAATAACCTTATACCAGAAGTCTTTAAATTAAAAATAGCTCAAATTAGTTCGATTTTTAAGGGTTTGTTTTTTTTATTTTTGGCATTAAGTATTTTTTTAGCAATTTTGACTTTTGATATGAATGATAATTCATTCTTAACAAAGACTAGCGAAAATTACTCAAATCTCTTAGGACCGATTGGATCATACACAGCAAGTTTTTTGATTTATTCTTTTGGGGGTTTGAGCTATTTACTCGTAATTTTTTTTTCAACTGCCTGTTATTTTTCTATGGCAAAAAAAAGTTTTGACTATTTTTTTATTCGTTTTTTCCTAATTTTTTTAAGTTTAATACTAATACCACAAATATTTTTTTTTCATGAATTAGAAATAAAATTTATTGAACAGCTAAATTGCTGGGGTGAAATTAGTTATAAAGTTTATTCTTTACATAACCATGAATGGGCAAGTTATATATTTTCATTAGTTGGCATCACTGTATTCTTACGTGCTCAAAATTTATTAAGATTATTTAAAATGCCTAAATTTGGATTTACTAATCTTAGTAAATTATCTCAAACAAAAGAAAAAAATATCAAAACAAAAAAAGATCCAATCATAAATCAAAGGTATCAAAATAATTATCAAAACGGTGATCAGGAAATTCAGGATAATGACTACGACAACAAAAATAATTTAAATAAAAACTTTATTTCACCCTCTCTTGATATTTTAGATAATACGTCAAGTAAAAATGCAAAACAAAATAATCAATCAAATATTCAGCAAAGATCAGAACAACTAGAAAATGTTTTTGCTGATTTTAATATCCAAATAAAAGTCATAAATGTGAAGTTAGGCCCTGTGGTAACTCTGTATGAAATATTACCCTCGGCTGGAATAAAAATTAATACGATCATTAATTTAGCGGGAGACATTTCTAGAAGTATGGGTGTTGGTGCGGTAAGAATAGCACAAATTTTTGGAACCCAATATCTTGGTGTTGAAGTACCAAATGAACAAAGAGAAAGTGTGACTATCAAGGAACTTCTAAGTGACTCAAACTTTAAAAACTCCTCTCATAAAATTCCAATTTGTATTGGCAAAGATATATCGGGAAATATTGAAGTAATTGACCTAAGTAAAACACCTCATTTACTCGTTGCTGGTACTACTGGTTCAGGTAAATCAGTTTTCATCAATACTCTTTTGACAAGTCTTTTATACAAGTTCTCCCCCAAAGATTTAAGGTTAATTCTTATTGACCCTAAAATGTTAGAGTTGAGTGTATACAATGATATTGCTCATCTTTTAACGCCCGTAGTTACAGAACCTCGTAAAGCCATTATTGCACTGAAGTGGGTATGTAAAGAAATGGAACGGAGATATTCGCTGATGAATGAGGAAGGAACAAGAAACTTAGAGGGATATAATCAAAAATCACCTGACCCTTTGCCTTTTATCGTTGTGTTTATCGATGAAATGGCTGACTTAATGATGACTGCAGGAAAAGAAGTTGAACATTACGTACAAAGATTAGCGCAAATGGCAAGAGCTTGTGGCATCCACGTTGTGATGGCAACTCAAAGACCAAGCGTTGATATCATCACTGGAAGCATCAAAGCTAACTTTCCTTCTCGTATCAGTTTTCAAGTTGCAAGTAAATATGACAGTAGGACAATTCTTGGAGAAATTGGTGCTGAACAACTCTTAGGAAACGGAGATATGTTAATGTCAAAAAATGGTTCGAATTTAATTAGATATCAGTCTGCATTTATTTCTGACAATGAAGTAAATAAATTAATAAAAGAAATTAAATCAAGCCAAAAAGTAGAATACCTTCAAGAATTAGATGAGATTATTAAAAGTGGTAATGAAAACTTCGATACCCTGACTGATGAGGATGAAGCGTTAGTCACAAAATCAATAGATCTTATTAAAAGCACAAATAAAGCTTCTACAAGTTTTCTTCAAAGGAATTTTCAAATTGGTTATAACAAAGCTGCCAGAATAATGGAAACCCTGGAAGAAAGGGGTGTTGTGTCAGCACCCAATCACGCTGGAAAAAGAGAGATATTAATTAATAATTAATTTTAATAAATTATTTTTAGAATTAATTTGAAGTTGAAGTTTCAAATTATCATAAATTTGATTTTTTAAATTAGTCAAGTGAGTATCTAATTTATTTATTGAAATATCTTTATCCAGGGGCCAGAGAATTTTATAAAGATCTGTTTTGTTAATACCTCGATCGATATCAAGAATTAAATTACTAAAGATAATATTATGAATATCTTTTAAATAAAAATTTGAGTCATTATAAACAATTAAGTTTTTGAATGGATAAAATTTTATGTTCTCAATTGTTAGAAAAGTACTAATAAGTTTTTTTTTTAAAAAAACAAAAAATTCATTAAAATTTAAAGGTAAATTAAACTTTATATTTTCATCAACAACGTCCACAATTAGTTGATCATTATTTGTTATCAAATCAATTGAAATAAAATTTTTATTAGTATCGACGCCATATAAGTTAAGCTGTCTTATTAAATTATTGAAGTGTATTTCTAAGAATGAGTCTACAGATTTAAATATAATCATTTTCGAAAATATTTTATTGGGTCATCATATCTAAAAAAAGGATCGTACATACTTTCAAAACTACAATTATTAAAATAAATGCTTAATGTTACAGTGTCAGAAAAGAAGGCAATTCTTTTTAAAAAGGCACTAGTGCTACTTGCTTCAACAAGAATGCGATAATCATCATTGAAATACTCATTTTCAAAATTTGGATATTCATCAACTAAATTTACTAACTCGCTCAATATTGAATTATTTTGATTTAACTTTTGGAATTGTTTCTTGTTGTTTTTTTCAACTAAGTAAAAGTTATTAGAATTTCTAAAAATTATAAATAATTTTTCATCTAAATATTCATATCTCATTTTATCATCTTTAATTAAAACAAAACCTTGCTGGGTAGTTCCATCAAGGTAAACCTCTTCAAAATCACAATACAATTCAAGAGCATTTAAATTATTAAACACTAGTAGCATCAGAGCTAAATAAATATATTTCATTTAAACAATAAGGATCCAACTCTTATTAAATTGCTTCCTAAATCTAGTGCTAATTTATAATCATTGCTCATTCCCATACTTAGTTTTAAATTAGGATTAACATTATTTTTTATTTCTACCATTTTTTTAAAATAAAATTCAGCCGGTTGATCTAGTGGCGGAATACACATTAGACCAGTGATGTTTAATTTATTTTCTATACAAGTATCATAAAAATTTTGAATTAATTCCGGCATCACACCAGATTTCTGCTGTTCTTTTCCAATATTGATTTGAATATAAAATTCTTTTGTTTTGGGAGCATTTGGCAAAAATTTACCAATTTCATTAATTATCTTTGGTCTGTCTATAGATTGAATTACATCAAATGTATTTAATGCCATTTTCACCTTATTAGATTGAAGTGGGCCAATAAGGTGTAATTGATAAAGTTCTGCTGAGATATCAGCAAATTTGCTTTTTGCTTCTTGAATTCTATTTTCTCCAAATACTCTTTGCCCTTTATTGATTAAATCCATTACGGTAAGTTCACTTTGGTTTTTGGTAACTACCATTAAATCTGATTGAGGATATGCAGAAACTTCGTCTAATAATTTTAAATAATTTGTAGGGTTTAAATTACTTTTAAAGCTCATATCCTAGCTTTAAGGATATATCTTCAATTTGTTGATTGATAAATTTTTTTTCATTATTAGAGAGATTATCAAAAGAATTACTTGAAGTAATAAAATCATTATTTTTTACATAATTTTCAATGACATCATAATTGAGAGTAATTGCGTTATTATTCTGAATCAGATGCATAATTATATCTGAAAAAAAATCAAAGGGCTCGTCTCTAAGATTTTTTAAATTTAATATTTTTCCTTTTAGAGAATTTTGAACATTATCATCCAACCAACTTTGGGTATGAACTGCCCAACCCAAATTAGTTAACTCAAATGTACGATTGATAGTTTGGATTATCTCAGGTCTTTTATCTAAATTAAGAAAAAGATTCTTGCTAATTTCTATATCATTATCATTTTCTTTTTTTAAATTTAAATAAACATCATAGGGATGATCAACAATACAAAAAAAACAATTTGTGAAGTTTGAATTTGTGAAGTTTAGATTTTCAGGAGTTGAAAAAAAAGATTTTTTGTTTTTGATGAATTTGAAATTATTTATATCATCATTTATCAACCATTGGAAAAAATAGGAATAATTTATCCATTCAACCAGTGTTATTTTTTCAAAAAAATTATTTTTACCAACAACACTATCAATTAAATCTTCATAGGAAAAAAACGAGGGGTTAATTTTTTGTGCTGACTCCTTAAAATAATAAATTAAAAAATTCTCAACTAGTTCTATAGAAGTATTCGAAAAGGAATTTAACCAAATGATTTTGGGATTATCTATACCAACATTACTATTCTTAAAAAGTTGTGGTATGAAGTTCTTTGCTATTTCAAATCTGATATTATTATCGTTAATTTTTGAGATATAATTTGAAGCATCTAGAAAATTATTTGAAGCCAAAAGATCATTTAATACTTTAAAGTGGTATTGAACTTTTATTTTTGATAACAAAGACACACTAGTTATTTATATTAATATGATAGAAAAAGAAATATCTCATATCTTAAACTTAGTATCATCTAAAAATTATATCCAGGCATATAAATTTTCTTTACCATTATACGAAAAATACTCCCCAAACATAGAGGTAGTAAAAATTCATTTTTACATACTTTTTCTTTTAGAAAGAAATATTGAGGCCATAGACGAAATTAATGAATATTCAAACAAGAATAATGTTCAAGATATCAGTGATCATGAAGTATTAAATTTATTTGGATATTTTTATATGAAAACTGAAGATTTCGAAAAATCCATTGAACTATTAAACATGACAATCTCAATGAAAAGTGATTTTGGTCCTGCACATCAAAATTTAGCTGAGGTTTTAATCGTTAAAAGAGATTTTTTAAAAGCGCTTGAACATGTTAATAAAGCAATCGATATATTTGAAAGTTTAAGTAAAAAAGTTGATGACTTCTTTCACTGTTTAATCTTAAAAGCAGATATCAACAATGCATTAAATAAAAATCATGAGACTGTATTAATGCTTCAAAATTATTTATCAGAGGAGTTTAATGAAAATGTTTTTTATTTGCTTTCAACCATTGACTCCAAGAAACTTAATAATGAAACTGTGGAATTTGCAGAACATAAACTCACTGAAAATATTTATTATGACTCAAAGATAATTTCATTTTCCAAAACTGTTCCGTTGCAATTTGGCTTGGCATACTATTTTCAAAAACATGATAAAAAAAAATCTGAATTATATTTTCACAAAGCAAATAAAAACGTAGGAGATATACTAAGATATAATTTAAACACTAGTCAAAAATCAATCAACAAGGACATAAATTTTTATGAGGAGTATTTTAAAAATCAAAATTTTTATGAACAAGAAATAGGTAAAAATAATATTTTTATAGTTGGCTTACCTCGGACGGGTACTACTTTGACTGAGTCGATTATAACAGCTAATGATGAAATTTTTCCAGCAGGCGAACTTCTTTCATTTCAAGATTTATTTGCCTCTTTGACTGAAAAAAGTATTAATGAAAAAAAACCTTTTATAGATCATATTTCAAAAACATACTTGAGAAGAACTTCTTATTTAAAAAATGATTATGAAAAGGTTGTAGATAAACTTCCTGGTAACGTTATGCTAATTGGCTTTATTCGAAAAATATTACCGGGTTCAAAAATTATTAGGATATATCGTGATCCCTGGGATACTGCGATATCACTGTATAAACAAAGATATGTCAAAAACATACCTTGGAGCACAAACTTCTTTAACATTGGCATCAAAATGTCTAACCACGAAGCCATGAATACTTATTGGGATAATGTTCTTGATGGAGATGAAAATCTGATAACCATCAATTATGAGGAACTAGTTAGTGACCAAAAAAATAATCAAATGAAGTTATATGATTTTTTACAAATCAAATCTTCGTATAGCGAGGAAAAAAGAGAGGGTTTTTTCTCTAAAACCGCCAGTACGCAGCAGGTAAAAGAAAAAATTCATACCAAATCTGTTAAAAAATTGGAATTCGAGGATAAAAAAGATGAATTTTGGAGCGCAATTCATCAACAAAGAAAATATTGGATAAAACAGGGCCTGCCCATCATTGAGGATGGTCCATTATTTGGCTATAAACCATAATTTTAGTATTGTTGCAAAAACGCAACATATTTTCAAAAATTCTTGAATTTCTCATTAATTTATTCAAAAAAGACAACAAATTTGTAATTATTCTAAAAAATAATCTTTGAAAGGATTAAATTATGAAAAAAATCGCATACTTAATGTCTGCTATCTCAGCTGGTTTATTTTCTTCAGCTGCACACGCAGATATCTCTGTTGCTGGTTCTGCAAGCGTTGCTTATAACGGTGCTGGTGGAAACACAACTATTGTACACGGTGGTTCTATCAGCTTCGGTTTATCAACTACAACTGACTCAGGTATGACTATCTCTTCAGGTGCTGGTCTTACTAGAGACACTGATGGCGCAGATACTGCTCCTGGTGTAACTGGTTTATCATCTGTTTCTTTCGCAACTGGTGGCGCAACAATCACTGCTGGTTATGATATTGGTCTTGCTGATGGTGCTGCTTCTGTTGGTGAATTAGTAACTGTTGCTGACTTAAACTCAAACGGTGTAACAAACACTGGTGGTATGGGTGATGACGAAGGTGCTGGTGTATCTTTATCAACATCATTTGGTGGCGCAGCTCTTTCAGTCGTTTACGTTTATGACAAAGTAGCTGGTACTGTAGGTTCTGGTGACCTTGACGGTGCTGCTAACACTGGTACTAGTGTTGCAATCTCAATGCCTGTTGCTGGTGGTACTCTTGGTGGTAACTACGTAAGTGGTGATGTGAACGGTACAACTGATACTGAGTCATCTGCTACTTTCTCATATCCTACAGGTGCTGGTACTTTAACACTTGGTTATGGCTCATTCGAAGGTGATACAACAACAACTAACGGTACTACTTTTGGTGTTGCATACTCAATGGACTTAGACGGTACAGCTATCGGTCTTGGATATCAGACATATGATGTTAACAGTAAGTCTGGTAACTCAACAGACGTAACTGTATCTAGAAGCCTTGGTGGCGGTGCATCTGTCTTTGCTGAAATGAGAAGCACAGGTGGAACAATTGGAACAACTTCAACTAAGAGCTCATCTACCGTAGCTGTTGGTTCAAGCATTAGCTTCTAATACCAAACACTAACTATATTTAATAAACCAAGAGGGTTATTCCCTCTTGGTTTTTTTTGTTTAATTTTTCCTTATTTTCAATAAATTATCATCAGTGAAAAACCTTATTATTTTATTGGCATTATTCTTGATATCCTCGTGTTCTGGAAACAATGAGAAAGTTCTTGCAAACATGGACAAAGTTTATGGTTGTGATAATCCCCATCGTCAATTAACAGATATTGAGTACAAAATTTGTGTTGACAAACAGAGATCTAGTGGAGAGCCATTAGAAATGGATGAACTGCGAACAAATTTGAGTGATTTATTTTCAATTGAGCGTGGAAGTGGAACATATATTGCTTCTGTCAATAAACCTCTTTGGGATAGTGCTTTGAAAATTACCAAGGAATATCCATTGAAAATTGCTGATAATCAAGGTGGCTATATCGAAACAGACTGGATCTATTCGATTGATAGTCTTAATCAGCGATGCGCCATCAAGATAAGCATCTTATCAACCGAACTAGTCTCAAATGGTATTGAGTCAAACTTCTTGTGTCAAAAGCAAGTGGATGAAATATGGGTGGCGGACGGAATTGATTACACAAATGAGGAAAAGCAACTGACACTTAAAATTTTAAACGAAGCTAGCAAAATTTCCCAACTATCCAATCTATAAAATTGAATAAAAAAAAATATATTTTGGAAATGTTTCCATATCCGTCAGGAAACATTCACATGGGGCATGTTCGAAATTATGTCATAGGTGATATCTGTGCTCGATATCATAAACTAAAAGGTGATGAGGTTATACATCCTATGGGATGGGATGCCTTTGGTTTGCCGGCTGAAAATGCTGCTATTCAATTTGGAACACATCCAAGAGATTGGACTTTGTCCAATATTGAGAATATGAAATCTCAACTCAAAAAATTGGATTTAGATTTAGACTGGGACAGAGAAATTGCAACATGCAATGAGGATTACTACAGGTATCAACAAGAATTATTTATTGATTTATACAATCATGGACTTGCCTATAAAAAAGATGCACTTGTAAATTGGGATCCTATTGATCAAACTGTATTGGCCAATGAACAAGTAATTGATGGCAAGGGATGGAGGACTGGTGCTACAGTTGAGCAAAAAAACTTATCACAATGGTTTTTTAAAATAACTGACTATGCTGAAGAGTTATTAAATGATTTAGATAACCTGCCCTTATGGCCTGAAAAAGTTAAAGTCATGCAACGCAACTGGATTGGCAAGTCTATTGGTGCAGAAATTGATTTTGATGTCAAAAAAGATAGTCAAAAAATTAAAATTTTTACCACACGTCCTGATACGATTTACGGTGCAACATTTATTGCATTATCAGTAAATCATCCTCTGATAGCTACTTTCTTAAAAGATGAAGAGATTGAAAAAATAAAAAAACAATTTGCAAACATCAATCATGATAAAGAAAAAATTGGCATTTCTTTAGGAATTAACTGTGAAAATCCAATAACCAAAGAGGAGATCCCTATATATATTGCCAATTTTGTTTTAGATAATTATGGTGAAGGCGCGATCTTTGGTTGCCCAGCTCATGATGAGCGTGACTACGAATTTGCAAAAAAATATGACTTGCCCATCAAAAAAGTCATTGAATGTAAAGATGAAGAATTACCATTCACTGATGACGGCACTGTAATTAATTCCGAATTATTAAATGGGCTAACAAAAAATCAAGCTATCACTAAAATTATTGAATATCTGGAAAAGAATAATATTGGCTCAAAATCTATCAATTATAAAATTAGAGATTGGGGGGTCTCTCGTCAACGATACTGGGGGTGCCCAATACCAGTAATTTATTATGAAGATGGTACATATCGAGTCTTAGACAAGGCCGAACTGCCAGTAGTTCTTCCTTATGACGTTTCTCTTGAAGGCAAAGGTAATGCCTTGCTTAATAATGATGATTGGCGAAAAATTATATGTCCAAAAACAAAAAAAATTGCATATAGAGAAACTGATACATTAGACACTTTTGTAGACTCGTCTTGGTATTTCATCAGATTTTTAAATAACAAGCTTGAAAAACCTTTCGACAAGGAAAATGTAGATAAATATTTACCAGTAGATAAATACATTGGGGGGATTGAACATGCTATTTTACATTTACTTTACTCAAGATTTTTTATGAAAGCGTTAAGAGACATATACAAATTAAATATCAATGAACCATTTAATCAGCTTTTTACTCAAGGAATGATTACGCACAAGACATATAAAACCAATAATAACGACTGGGTAATGCCAAAGGATGTTGCGATTGTTGATGGAAATTTAGTTCACGTCATAACTAAAGAAAGTATAACTGAAGGACCAACTGAAAAAATGTCTAAATCCAAAAAAAATGTTGTTGAGCCTAATGAAATTTTAATGGACTTTGGCATTGATGCCACAAGGATATTCATGATATCCGACTCGCCACCCGATAGAGAATTAGAGTGGACTGACGAGGGAATACAAAGTTCAAAAAATCTTATCAACCGTATGGATCGATATTTTCAAAATAAAACAACAATAATAGATGATGATGCTATCAAAAATGTTGAAAAATTTATTTATGATATTGAAAAAAATATTCTTGATTTTTCATTAAATAAATGTGTTGCAAGCATTTACACTCTTTTTAATTTCTTAGAAAAAAAAAATATTTATACATATAATAACCCAATAAGTAAAAAAATTCTTATTTGTCTATTTCCAATACTACCTCGCTTCTCGTCAATGACTTATGAAAATATTTTTAAGGAAGAAATATCAAATGAAACCTGGCCATCAATTGATTTAAAATTACTCGAAGAGCATGAGATTACTTTACCAATACAAATACAAGGTAAGTTAATAACTACAATCAAAACAGAAAAAGGTTATAAAGAAGACGATATATTAAAAGAAATATATCAAATCGAAAAAGTTAAGAATAAAATAGATAATAAAAAAATATTAAAGGTCATAAATGTTAAAAATAAAATCATTAATATTATTACTAATTAGTTTTATTTTATTTTCATGTTCTAAAAATTATCATCATCAAAAGGAACAAAAATATTCTATCGCCTACATCGGTGGCGAATATGATGGATTGCTTTTAAAAAATTTTTTAACTATTCATCTAGATAATCTAGATCTCTACGATCCCTCTTCTAATTTGGAATTACAAGCATCCATATCACACAGTTCTAATTTATATGTTACGAATATAGATAATACATCTGACAGAGAAAATATTAATAGCTCTCTATTAGTTGAATTAAAAGACAATAAGAAAGAATGTATTATCTATAACGATGAAATAAATGTCTCCCAATTTTATGTTTTTGCCTCTGCAGATAAATTTTTAAGTAATCAAAAGGCTGTCAAAAAAATTAAAGAGGACAATACTAAGGAATTAGTAAGAAAACTGGTTAGAAATCTTAATTTTGTCGAAACATCATGTAATAAAGATGGCTAATAATATTGAAAAATTAAAAAAATATCTCAAGTCAAGAAATAGAAATCTTATCATCAATCAAATAAATGAGGAAGTTAATGAGACTTACATCAGAATTATTGATTATTTTGCAAGAAAACATCATATAAAAATTTCTTTTGAGGAACTTAATGATAATAATAATGATCTTTTCGGTGATTTAAGTTTGCAAATTTTTTATTGCACAAATGCTAAAAAATTCAATGAACATTTAAATTCTCCCAAAAAAAAAATAATACTTACTGATTATAAAAATTTTAAAAAAACTAATGAAGACTGTGAGAAAATAAATACATATCAGTTTGAACAGGATATTACTTTTTTTGTTAAGGAAGAATTTCTTGTAAATAATATTGAACTACTAAATTTTTGTAAAAATAATCCTGCCTTTTTATTTTCAGAACTAACAAAATACTCAATCAATGAAAAAAATTATATATCAGATACTCAACTTAATGCCGAGATTAATCATATCGCAAGTATAAGAAAAATTATTTTTAATCTAAAAAAAGAAAACTTGAATATTAAATCGTTATATTTAAATATTAAAAATGAAGCAATTTACAAAAAGCTTAATTTTTTAACTTATTAACTAAGAAATTATATTGTTCTAGATTATTAAAAAAAATCTTAATATTACCCTTGCCGCTTTTGCTATAAGTTATTTTACTTTTAAATCCAATGGTTTGACTTAAATGTGTTTCTTCTTGTATTAAGTTTGGTTCATTTAAATTTTTTCTTGATTTATTTTTTTCAATATCTCTAACTGATATTTTTCCACTGTGAATTTGGCTTAGTATTTTTGCATCTAGATCGTCTGGCTTTTTTCCAACCAAAGCCCTTGCATGACCCATTGAGAGAACACCCTTGTTAAGAAGTTCAAAAAAATACGGGTCTAAGCTCAAAATTCTTAACAGATTTGTTATGTGCGACCTACTTTTACCTACGATTTGGGACAATTCTTCATGTGTATACTTATTTTTATCAATTAATCTTTGATAGGCCTGGGCCTCTTCCGATATTTTTAAGTTCTCCCTTTGAATATTTTCAATTAAAGAAATTTCATCTTTATCAAGATCTTGGGGTAATAATAATGCAGGTATCGTTTTTAGATTTGCTATTTGTGCAGCTCTCCATCTTCGCTCCCCAGCAACCAAAACATAATTTGCATTATCTTTCTTAGTCAAAATGAGTGGCTGTATTAAACCATTCTTTTTAATTGATTGTGCAAGTTCTTCTATTTTTTCTTTATCAAATTCTTTTCTTGGTTGGTTTTCATCCCTAAAAATATTCTCAATAGGAATTAAAAGCAATCCGTTCTCGTTTGGTTTATCAAAACTTAAATTGGTCTTATTACCAAGTAATGAGGATAAACCTTTACCTAGTTTCTTGTTGGACGCCATTTAAAGTACTCCTTTCTAGAAATTCCTTTGCTAATGCAATATAGGCCTGAGAACCACTACATTTTAAATCATAAATTATTGCCGGTAATCCATGACTTGGTGCTTCAGATAAAGTTACATTTCTTGGCACATTAAATTTATAAACATTCGTATCAAAATATTCACGTGCCTCTTTTTCAATTAAAGATGATAAAGAATTTCTTTTATCGAACATGGTTAAAATAATGCCATTCAGTTTTAATTCAGGATTTAAATTATTTTTAACAGCTTCGATTGTTTTAATTAATTTAGATAAACCCTCAAGTGCAAAAAATTCACATTGAACAGGAATTAAGACCTCATTACTTGCAGTCAGCGAGCTAATTGTAAGTAAACCAAGCGTGGGTGGCGTATCAATAAAAATATAATCATAACTTTGGTTAAGATTTGAAATATAATTCTTAAGTAAATAATTTCTATTTTCATCCTCAGCTAATTCATACTCTGCTGCTGCTAAATCTTCACAAGCAGATATAACATGGAGATTTGGGATCTGGGATTTTTGAATAGCATCATTAATATTAATAGAATTACTAAAGACCTTGTATATTGATAACTCTGCATCATAAGCATTAAATGACATTGAGGAGTTATATTGGGGGTCCATATCAATTATTAATACTTTTTTATCTATAGATGCTAATGCGGTTGCTAAATTTACTACCGTTGTAGTTTTGCCCACCCCGCCTTTTTGATTTGCAATAGTAATTATCATTTTGCTTGTAAAACTATAATCCTAGATTCGTCAGAGGTAATGCTTGGAAAATCTTTCCAACTAAAACTTTTATTGCTAACTAATTTTAACTCTTCTAAGTACGATCTTCCCTTTAATAAAATATATTGAGTTTGATCCGTAACCATCTGTTTAGTAAAATTTAAAATTTTTGAAATTGGCGCGAAGGCTCTTGCTACAACGTATCGTGCGTTTGATAAAGATATCTCGGCTAAGGGTTGATTATGAATAGTACAATCAAGCCCAAGTCGCAATTTGCAATTTTCAAGAAATGCTGATTTTTTTGGGGATTTTTCGACCAAATGTAAATTTTTATATCCAATGATTGATAGTAATATTCCTGGCAAACCAGCACCCGTTCCTAAATCAATGGTTAAATTGTTTTTCTCAGTCATATATTCATGTATTTGTATGCAATCTAAAAAATGTCTTTGATCAAAATCATTAATTGTACTTTTGCCAATTAAATTCATATGTTGGTTTGCATCTAATAGTAATTTTTTATATTCCAATAGTTTAGCGGATACGTCAGAGCTATTTTGAAAATTTTCTTCACAGTATTTTTCTAACATTGGCTCAAGCAACTCTATCCCCCTTAATTTTTTTATGTTTAACAATTTGAAAAAGGGCGCTTGGAGTAATTCCTGAAATTTTTCCAGCATCATATAAATTTTCTGGCTTAAATTTATTTAATTTTTCAAGTATCTCTTTTGACAATGAAGGAATTTTATTAAAGTCTACATTTTTTAAATTCATATTTTTGTTTTTATTTAGTTGCTCATATGATTTTTTTTCGCGATCATAAAACACTTCATATTTTGAATCAAAGTAGATTTTCGTTAGAAGTTTTTGATTTATTGAAATATTAAAAAAGTTTTTAAAATCATTAATGCTTGGATTTAAGAATTTAAGAACTTCAAAACCATTTCTAACTTTTCCATCCTTCTTAACTTTTATATTTTTTTTCATTAAATCATTTGGCGAATATTTTAATGATAATAGTTTCTTCATGATCTTTTTTTCATCATTCATGTTTTTTTCTAATTGAGAAAATTCAGTTTTATTGAATATTGTTTTATTAATATTAGTTTCAAATCTTTCATATGAGTTATCTGTTCTTAGTTTAAGTCTATTTTCCGCTCTTGATGTAAACATTCTATATGGTTCTGTTACACCTAATTTTGTTAAGTCATCAGCTAACACGCCGATATAACTATTGTTCCTTTCAAAAACCCCATTATTAAATTTAATTTTTTTTAATTTAATAGCCGCATTAATTGCTGCGTATATTCCCTGCCCCGCTGCTTCTTCATAACCAGTCGTTCCATTAATTTGTCCTGCTAAAAAAAAGTTTTCTATTTTCTTTGTTTCAAAATTTATTTTTAATTCTCTCGGGTCTACTGAGTCATATTCTACAGCGTATCCAAATTGGTCTACTTCACATTCTTCTAAACCTTTGATTGAGCGAAGAAACTTTAATTGAATGTCAGTATCTAATGAATTGGATATGCCGTTTGGATAAACCAAATCTGAATTTAGACCCTCTGGTTCCAAAAATATATTATGGCCATTCCTATCACCAAATTTTGTAATTTTGTCTTCAATAGAAGGACAGTATCTAACGCCCTGGGATTTTATTATTCCGGAATACATTGCTGATTTATCTAAATTATCTCTAATTATTTTGTGAGTTTTATTATTTGTTTTAGTTATATAACAATTGATATGTTTGTTCGTATTTTGTTTTGTGAAGTATGATAAATATATTCCATTATTTTCAGAAGATTGGGGTTCAAGAGCGTCATAGTCAATGGACTTAGAGTAAATTCTAGGTGGAGTTCCTGTTTTAAGCCTCATAGTCCTAAAATTTTTATTAACAAATTTAGCAAGCTCCTTTGAAGAACTATTGCCTATTCTACCTGCCTCTCTAACCTCTCTTCCAAAATAAATTTTTCCATTCAGAAAAGTGCCTGTTGTTAAAATAACAGCTTTAGATTTTAATTTCCCTGCACTTAAACAATTAACACCGATTACCTTATTATTCTTTTCTAAAATATTGATTGCCTCATCCTCAATTACATCAATTTTTGAAGATTTAACGTATTTTGTCATATGTTTTGAATATAAATCTCGATCAATCTGAGCCCTAACACCCCAAACAGCTGGGCCCTTTGAAAGATTTAATACTCTGTAGTGAATTGCGGATTTATCTCCAATTTTACAGATAACACCACCTAAAATGTCAACTTCACTAGCTATATGAGTCTTTCCAACGCCTCCAATACTAGGATTACATGATAATTTTCCTAAATCTGATATATTTTTTGTAATAAGGGCAGTTTTCAGGCCGTATTTTTCTGAAATATTAGCTGCTTCAACACCGGCATGACCCGCTCCTATAACAATTACATCGTAATGTTCCACGTGAAACAATCTACTTTCCTATGCAGAAATTACTAAAAACTCTGTCATAAACATCTTCGTTGTTAATATAACCAAATTCATATGAAAAATCATCTAATATATTTCTCATTATTTGAGCAATAATCAATATATCGCTCTCATTTAGTATATCATGCTTATATTGTAATATATTTTCTAAAAAATCGATTTCTTCATCATTAAAATCAATTTTTTTGACCTTAGATGAGATATATTTTTTATGTATCAATGATATTTTTAACTTGGACAAAACGCTATCTCTCTCCAAATTGTGGTTAATTTTAATATTTTTTGATTGATATTGGTATTGATCAGACTTAGTTTCAACTAAAGTGTAATTATTTTTGATACCAAAGTCTCTTTTTAGAGAACTAATTTGTTTTTTTGAGGAATACTTATCAAAAAGAACAAAAAAGTGATCAATTTCTGATGATAGTTGTTGTGCTTTTTTGTAACCAAACTTCTCTATTTTGCCTTGTTTATATCTGTGGCCGGCAGTATCAAATATTTCGAACATTTTACCTTCAAAAACAAAATGGTTTGATAAAACGTCCCTAGTAGTACCCTTGATATTAGTAACTATAGCTCTTTCTTTATCAATAATCTTATTAAAAAGTGTTGATTTACCAACGTTAACTGGTCCAATTAGCATAATTTTGCAAATATTCTTCTCTTTTCTAATGTTATTCGTTTTTTGTAATATATTATGACATTTATCAAAGTATAATTTTACCTTTTTCATAATTTTCTTAAAATTAAACTCCTCGTCATCGACAAAATCTATAGATGCGGTGATTTCTGAGAACAAATCAACGATTTCATCCCTTAAAATAGTCAGTCCACTAACTTGATCGCCCTCAAAAAGTAATTTTTTATTATATTCTAGTGATGAAAAACTATCATTTGATATAATTTGGTTGATTGCTTTTGCTTGTTTTAGAGAATTTTTGCTATTTAAAACAGACCTATAAGAAAATTCTCCATTTTTTGCTAGCCTTAGACCTGGAATTTTAAAATCTTTGAGGGTTTGTTCAAACTGACTGGCAATCAAAGGGGATCCATGTAAAAAAACCTCACAAACATCTTCACCAGTGAATGATTGGGGTGATTTAAAGTAGACAACACTACATTCATCGAGAAGAGATCCGTCCTTTTTATACAATTTAACAATTCGGACACGAGAATGATCTTTAGAAAAATTTTTATTGGTTAATTTTTTTAAAATTTCTAGTACTTCATCTCCCGAGACCCTATAACCAATCACGGGCGACTTCACTAAAGGAGTAAAATTAGAATAAATAGTACCTGACTTAAACAAAGCTTGGACATTATAAATTTATAATTAATCTAGTCTATAAATGAAAACGCTCTTGGTCATATTGTTATTTATCCCTTGTTTAAGTTGGGGATTGACTTTTAAAGATGGGAAACAAGTACAAGATGATAAGATTTCTTCCTCTGAAATAGAAAACTATGTGCCTAATGCATTAGGTGGTTATCAAATAGAAAATAGATATCTAAATTTATCTTATCCGCCACATGAACCAAATGTTGTAAGAAATAAATATTGGTTTGGTTGGTTTTGGCATTCGCAAGATTTTAATAATGATGGTTACAAAGACTTTTTGTATACCGGTACCATGAATCCAAACAACGTTGAAGTTACAGGAGAAGATACTGGTGGTATTTGTGGCGGAGATAGATGCTCTGGTGAAATGCCAGGACCAACTTTATTTTTAGGGACAAAAAATGGTGATTTTATATTAAGCAGTGAACTGTTTATTGATAACAGAGAGATGTCTGGACAATCATTATCCAGACAGAATTTAGTGGCAGACTATAACAATGATGGGGTGCTTGATTTATTCATAGCAGACCATGGGGTTGGTACACACAAAGGTATAAGAGATAGTTATTTTTTAAGCCAACAAGATGGGACTTGGGTTGAAAGCTCAGAAACACATTTAAGTAAGCCAAACTATACAATTTTTGATCATGGTGGTGCAGTTGGAGACATAGACAATGATGGAGACATAGACATCGTACTAACAGAACTCAAAAATCAGATTACTTGTTGGATCAATGATGGTCATGGAAAAATGAATTATCGCATCTGTGGCAATGTTCATGCATTCGGTATTGAATTAGGTGACATGGATGGTGATGGTGATTTAGATCTTGTTCATGCTGGGCATGAAGGGGGGCCATCTACAAACACTGGAATTGTTCTTAATGATGGTCGGGGAAATTTCAAAAAAAGAATTAGTCTGCCAATGATATCTAAATGGACCACAGTGCCAGATGTAGGTTTATGGGACTTAGATAACGATGGTGATTTAGATATAGCTTTATCAAGGTCAGGGCATTTATATGTTGGTGTTGCGGTCCAAATTATAGAAAATCTTGGAAATAATAAATTTGACTCGCAGCTTCATATTTTATTAGAAGCTCCCTCCAATTATATCCCAAAACATGAAGGCAATGAGTGGAATAATTATATACAAAATTTTTTATTTGGTGATTTTGATAATGATGGAAAAGAGGATGTATTATTAGTGGCTCATAGGGATGGCAAACATAAGCATATAGGAGCATCAATATTAAAAAATGAGGGCAATATGAGATTTAGACATATACCGCATGGCGAAAATGAAAACCTTATAACATTGGTGTCAGATAACAAATTCTTATTAAACAAAAATACAAAAAATTTTATAAAAGAAATAAAACCCTTGCCTGTTGAAAAGTTAGAAGGATACACTTATTTAAAGGAAAAAATTTATTTCAGTTCACTTGATGCATATCTTATAGGAGCTAAATTATTAAACTCTGGGGAAAACTTTTATATTTATGATGGACTTTTTGAGAAAGAAAATAAATTTTTTATAACTTTGTGTAGTGAATATTATCAAAAATTTAAATTTATTGGTAATAGAGTTGGTTTTGATTATGGAAATGGTTTTATGCAAAACCCAGATTTAAAAAAGTATGGCAAAAGTGGTTGTGGTACTCAAGATGGGTTTTTAGGACATTGGGAGGATGATGCTCAAATTTTAAAAGAAGAGACAAATATTTCTCCTTTTTTATTTGAGATTGAACAAAAATGGAAACAGACTCTAGATAATTTGTTAATTATGACTTTAGAAGAAAAAAACTATTATCAAAACAACTGGTTAAGATAAAAATTTATTGATTCATACTACTGAAAAACTCTTCGTTAGTTTTACAGTCTTTCATCTTATCAAGTAAGAATTCCATAGCATCGACAGTGCCCATAGAAGATAGAATTTTCCTTAGAATAAATACTTTTTGAAGATCTCCAGCATCTAAAAGAAGGTCTTCTTTTCTAGTACCTGATTTTTGAACATCAATAGCAGGGTAAGTTCTTTTATCTGATAATTTTCTATCAAGGACAATTTCGGAATTTCCTGTACCTTTGAATTCTTCAAAAATAACTTCATCCATTCTACTACCGGTTTCAATCAGAGCAGTGGCGATAATAGTGAGTGAGCCACCTTCTTCAATATTTCTAGCAGCACCAAAAAATCTTTTTGGTCTTTGTAGTGCATTAGCATCAACACCACCTGTTAGTACCTTACCACTTGATGGTACAACAGTATTATATGCTCTACCTAACCTTGTAATAGAGTCTAAAAGAATAACTACATCATATTTATTTTCAGCTAAGCGTTTTGCTTTTTCAATAACCATTTCTGCTACTTGAACGTGTCTTGCTGCTGGTTCATCAAATGTGGAACTAATTACTTCACCTTTAACAGAACGTTGCATGTCAGTAACTTCTTCTGGTCTTTCATCAATTAAAAGAACCATTAAGTAAACATTAGGAAAATTTTCTGCAATAGATTTTGCAATCTTTTGTAAGATTACTGTTTTACCTGATCTTGGAGGTGCAACAATTAAAGATCTTTGTCCAGCACCAACTGGAGCAATAATGTCAATTATTCTTGATGATAAATCTGTATCTGGCTTATCTGTCTCTAAATTAAATTTCTTTTCAGGATAAAGAGGAGTTAAGTTATCAAAATTAGTTTTAAATTTATTATTTTTAGCAATATCAATGAAGTTTACTTTATTAATTTCAACAAGAGCAAAATATCTTTCCCCATCCTTCGGAGGTCTAATTGGGCCTTCTAGTGTGTCTCCTTTTCGAAGACCATATTTCTTTATTTGATTTGGACTAACATAAATATCATCTGGTCCTGGTAAATAATTAGAGTCTGCAGATCGAAGGAAACCAAAACCATCTTGCATAGTTTCTAAAACACCCTCGCCAATAATTTCTTCATTTTTTTCAGCAAACTTCTTAAGAACAGAAAAATAAATTTCTTGTTTTTTTAAGCCAGAGGCATTTTCAATTCCTAAAGATTCAGCATAATCTAATAATTCTTGAGGTTTTTTGTCTTTTAATTCGTTTAAATGCATTGTTGGAAATTCCTAAGATAGTTAAGGTTAGTTGAAATACGTATATAACAAAAAATAAAATAAAAATATATATATTTATATATATAGACTTGTTGTAGTACGTCGAATTATGGGGATTAACAGCTTATTAGCCAGAAAAACCCTTAATTTATTGATTAATATACACTTAATAACAATTGAGGAAAACTTAGTATTGATAGATAATTTGAATTTAAGCTGTTAAGAAGAATGATTTTCAATGAATAACTTTATTAATCCACAGATTACCAAGCAAATTATTATTGGAACAAAAAGCCAATCCCGGCGAAAATTATTTCATAGTCTCAATTTACCATTCAAATTTAGGTCTGCTAATATCGATGAACGCAAAGTTAAAAATATTAATAATAACAAATATGATGCTTTAAAAATAGCTGAGGCTAAGGCAAATCATTTGTCTTCTAAGTACAAAAATAAAATTATTGTAGCATTTGATACAACTATCTTATTTCGTAACAAGACTGTTTATAAATGTGATACTGAAGAGTGCTGTATTCAACTCCTTAAAAATTTTAACAGTAAGTCACATGTTTTATACACGGGAATGATTTTTATGATTAATAATAAAATTATCAAAAAAAGCCTTTCTCAAACTAAAATTTACTTTAACCGGAACTCAAATCAATCAATCCAATTATTTGTGAACAAAAATTTTTCTAAAATTAAATCAGCTGTTGGTTGTTATAATATAGAAGGCCCAGCAAAAAAATTTTTTGAAAATATTGAAGGTAGCTTCTATAATATTATTGGTCTTGATATCATCAAATTTTTAAGAAATTTAAAATCTATTTAATGAATAATATTATCGGCATAGTCGCAGAAAAATTAGGGCATAGCTTGTCACCCTATATTCACAATTATTGGAGCAAAAAATATAAACAAAAACTAAAATATCAAAAATTTGAAATATCAGATAAGAACCTACTTAAATTTTTTCAATCTTTTAAAAAAAACAAAAAAATTAAAGGTTTTAATGTAACTATTCCTTATAAAACTAATTTCATCTCTTTGTGTGACAGGATTACACCTAAGGCAAAAAAAATCGGCTCGGTTAATTTAGTTTATAAAAAAAACAATCTTATTATAGGAGACAATACTGATGTTATCGGATTTAAAAAAAGTTTTAAGCAATTTAAAAATATACCATTAAATAAAGTTTTACTTATAGGTGCCGGTGGTGCCGCAAGATCTATCCTTTATTATTTAAACCATAAAAATATTGAAAATATTGATGTTTTTGCAACCTCTTTTAGAAGAAAAGAGGATATTTGTAATGACTTTGTTATTAAGAGTTTCGTGACAAAGACTAGCTTACTTAAAACTAAATATGATTTAATCATTAACTCATCAAGTGGGGGAATGGTTGGTAAATCACCTTTAAATAGGAATTTAATTAAATTAGTTGATGGCACAAAAGGAGTTATCGACATTGTTTATAACCCTGAAATCACACCTTTATTAAACCGAGCCGAAAAAAAGAATATTCCATTTGTAGGAGGCCTGACCATGCTTATAGAACAAGCCAAACCCTCTTACGAAAAGTGGAGTAATCTTAAAATAAAAGTCGACGATGAAATTTATCAATTGGCTAGAAATAAACTAAAATGAAAATTGCTATAACAGGAAATATTGGTTCAGGAAAAAGCGAGGCTATAAAATTTTTATCATCAATAGGATATAAATGTATTTCTTCTGATCAGATCATTAAATCCTTATATCAAAATAATCAATCGCGGGATTATATTTTAAAAAGAATAGGGGTTGCCAATAAAAATTATAAAGAGGAAATTATTAAAAGACTCGCGGATCCATTGTTTGATCAAAAATTAAAAAAAGTAATCTATCCACTACTATATGCAAAGAAAAAAATTATCGCCCCCAAATTTGAGCAATACATTCCTATTTTTTATGAAGTTCCCTTGCTATTTGAAGAGCAGCTCACTCAAGACTTTGATGCTACAATATTTATTAGTGCTAATCCTACAAAAAGAAAACAAAGAGTCTTATCGAGAGGCGCTTCAACTAATTATTTTCAATTAATGAACCAAAAACAATTAAAAGAGAATATTAAAGAAAATTTATCTGACTTTACGATTAATAATAATGGTTCAATCTTGAACCTTCGTTTAAATATTATTAAATTATTACATTCACTATGAGAGAAATAATTTTAGATATAGAAACATCAGGGCTTGATTACAAAGAAGGCCACCGCATCATTGAAATAGGCTGTGTTGAACTAAACAAAAAAGAAGTCGGCTCTCACTTCCATAGATATATCAACCCTCTAAAAACTTTAACGGAGGAAAACATCAAAATTCACGGAATTACTAATGAATTCCTTGAAGATAAGCCATTATTTGAAGATGTTGCCGAAGAATTCTTAAGTTTCATTCAAGACAGTTCAATTATCGCCCACAATGCGAATTTCGACGTGGGTTTCCTTAATTATGAACTGGAAAAATTATCCAAACCCCAGATATCCAAAGACAGAGTGGTCGATACTGTGGTTATTGCCAGAAATCGATTTCCAGGTCAACAAGTAAATTTAGATGCTTTAGTTAAAAAATTAAAAGTAAACACGTTGGTGGATAGAGAATTTCACGGAGCTTTAAAAGATGCAAAAATTTTAACAGATGTATATTTGGAGCTACAAGGTATCAACCAAATGGGTTTACAACTTAACGAAAGAAAAACAGAAGATTTGAACTTATCTGGAGAATTAAATTTGACTCAAATTGTCTTAACAAAAGACGAGACAGAGGCGCATAAAGAGTTTATAAAAAATAATATACCCAAATCAAATTGGGCAAAAGTAGATAAAAATTATGAGTAGTGAATTTATAGATATTATACTTTTTGGTTTGATAGCCATCTTCTTAGTGTATCGCCTAAGAAGCATCTTAGGTTCAACCGATGGAAAAATTGTTAATTTAAAAACAAAAAAAGCACAGACAAAGTTTAAACCTAAAATCGTCCCTAAAAATGATAATGAAGAATTTTTAAAAGGCGCCGATAAGGCTTATGAAATGATTGTTCAAGCTTATCAAAGCAATAATATATTGAATGTGAAAGATCTTCTAACACCTGAGGCTTTAAGAGCCATGGAACAAGCCAAAGCCCCTAAAGAAATAAAATTCTCTGAAGTGAAATCAAGTTCAATTATTGAAGACAAGTCAGATGAAACAAGATTAGTCAAATCAGTTAAATTTGAAACTGAACACTATAATGTTGCGAACAATGAAATTTTAACGGTTGTCGAAGAATGGGGATTTGAGAAAGAAAAACAATCATCTGACCCAAATTGGAAATTATTTTCAATCAAACTTGTCTCATAAAATTAAATTAGATTTAAAATCTTCCAATGCACTTGAAGATTTGCCTAATCAAAAGATATCTATTTCCTTGGGAAAAAAGGCCGTAAAGAATAAAAAACTATCACCTGAAAAAAAAATACCTTCACAAAACATCGCTAAAAACCAAACAAAACCAGTAGTTTTAGACCAACAATTATTTAAGCAATTTAAAAAAGAGACTTTTCAAAAAATTGATTTACATGGCCACACAGTAGATGAAGCACATCAAGCACTAAGTGCTTATTTGAAAAATAATTATAATAAAAAAAATTTATTACATATTGTAATCACTGGTCTTGGAAATAAGTCAGATGGAGATGGTTTTTTCACAGGTAAAATTAGAAAACAATTCCCACTGTGGCTGGAAACTACTTTTTTTCAAAACTTAGTGAAGTCTTATAGTCCTTGCAAAATTCAACATGGTGGACTTGGTGCTTTTTATATTAAACTACGAGTTAAAGAATAAACTTTTTTTCATCTGTTGGCTTAATCTCTGATTGTATAGCATCCGATACCCATTGTTTACTAACTACTTCAGTTCTTTTTTCACTAAGATTAGCTTCGAAGCTTAACTTTTCTAAAATTTTTTCAAACATTGTTTGTAACCTTCTTGCGCCTATATTCTCAACTTCTTTATTGATTTGTTCAGTAAGATTGGCGATCTCTTCAATCGCCTCATCATCAAATTCAAGTTCGATGTTCTCAGTTTCAAATAGAGATTTGTACTGCTTTGTTAAGCTATTATCTGTATCTTTTAAGATACGAATAAAGTCATCTTTTTTTAATGCATTTAATCGTACTCTAACGGGCAGTCTACCTTGAAGTTCTGGCAACAAGTCACTGGGCTTTGATTGATGAAAAGCGCCAGAGGCAATAAAGAGGATATGATTTGTTTCAACGGTTCCATACTTAGTAGAAACGACAGTGCCCTCAATTAATGGCAAGAGGTCTCTTTGCACGCCTTCACGAGAAACATCTCCACCTCGCCTCTCACTGTTAGGGGCTATCTTGTCAATTTCATCAATAAAAACGATGCCACTCTCCTGAACACTTTTAATAGCATTTTGAACGACGTTTTGTTTTTCAGCTATCTTTTCAATCTCTTCTTGAATTAGAGGCTCATAAGCCTCTCCAATTTTTAGTTTTGTTTTCTTCTTATTTTTCAATCCTTTTCCGAAGATGTCATTCATGTTAATCATTCCCATCTGCGCACCTGGCATGCCTGGTATATCTAAAGATTGGAAAGGATTTGATTTTTGATCAATAGCTATTTCAACTTCTTTGTCATTGAGCTTGTTGTTACGAAGCATCCCTCGGAATTTTTCTTTCGTTTCTTCTGATGGGTTATCTCCCAATAATGCCTTTAAAACTGTTTCTTCAGCATTAAGCTTGGCTTCATCAATAAAACGATCTCTGATTTTTTTCTTTTCTAGATTAATTGCAACTTCAATAAGATCACGAATAATTTGTTCTACATCTCTTCCTACATATCCAATTTCTGTAAACTTGGTTGCTTCAACTTTAATAAAAGGAGAATGGGTGAGTTTAGCAAGTTTTCTGGCAATTTCTGTTTTACCACAACCTGTGGGCCCAATCATTAAAATATTTTTAGGAATTATATCATCGCGTAAACTTTCATCTTTGATATTTAATCTTCTCCAGCGATTTCGTAGCGCAATGGCAACTGCTTTTTTTGCTTCATCTTGACCGATGACATATCGATCTAATTCTTCTTTAATAACACTGGGTGTTAAATTTTGATCATCCATTAAATTTTTATCTCTGCAATGTTTAATGTATCATTTGTATAAATACACAGTTCTGCTGCTACATGAAGGGCTTCCTCAGCAATTTCTTTTGCAGATAAATTTGATTTTCTTTTAAGTGCACGAGCAGCACTCAATGCAAAGTTTCCTCCAGAACCAATTGCTACTATTCCTTCTTGGGGCTCAAGCACATCACCTGTACCGCTAATCAAAAATGTTTCGTTTTTATCTGCTGCGATAATCATGGACTCTAATCTTCTTAAATATCTATCTGTTCTCCAATCTTTGGCCAATTCAACACAAGCCCTTTTTAGATTGTAAGAAAATTCTTCACATTTTTTCTCAAGTCGATCAAACAAAGTAAGCGCATCAGCGGTAGAACCAGCAAAGCCGACAATGATTTGATCATTATGAAAGGTTCGAATTTTATTGGCATTAGATTTGATGACAGATGTTCCAAGTGTTACCTGTCCATCTGATGCAATAACAACACTTTTGTCATCTCTGACACAAACAACTGTTGTTGCGCGTATTATTGTTTTATTTTTGTCCATTATTCCTATAAATATAGGTACTAATTATCTGATTACAAATGCGTGAATTTACTTACAACCGAGATACTAAAGAGACCAAAATTTCTATTTCTCTAAATTTAGATGGCAGTGGCCAACACTCTATTAATACAGGGATTGCTTTTTTTGATCACATGCTCCAGCAGATAAGCACCCACGGCCTAATTGATCTTCAAGTCAAGTGCGAAGGTGATTTGAAAGTCGATATGCACCACACCGTTGAAGATGTTGGAATAGCAATGGGGGAGTGTATTAACAAAGCCCTAGGTGATAAAAAAGGTATCACAAGATTTGCTCACTCTTATGTCACTTTTGACGAGTGCTTAACAAGAACAGCCATGGATTTATGTAATCGCCCTTATTTTATCTGGAATGTTAAAAACACATTAGAAAAAGTTGGAGATATGGACCAAGAACTTTTTCCCGAGTTTTTTAAGTCGATTGTTACTGAGTCAAGAATGAACTGTCACATTGAAAATTTATATGGTGATAATAATCACCATATTATCGAAAGTTGTTTTAAATCTTTTGCTCTTGCTTTGAAACAAGCAGTAAGCATTGATCCTCGAAAAAAAGATATCCCAAGCTCTAAAGGCAAACTTTGAAAAAAAAAGCAATTGGACTGATTGATGGTCAATCAGGAAACATAGGATCTATAAAAAAAGCGATCAAAGATATTATAAAAGATAAGCCATACCAGCTTAAAATCATTCAATCGCAATTCGACCCAAATCAATTTTCTAAAATTATACTGCCGGGTCAGGGCGCATATGCTACTTTGATTTCTAATCTTAAAAAATTAAAAATTTTTAATTCTTTAAAAATTTACTTAGAAAATAACTTTCCCTATTTAGGCATTTGTGTAGGAATGCAAATTCTCTCTGATGTAGGTTATGAAGACAAAACCACCAAAGGCCTTGGTATTATTCATGGTGAAATAAAAAAATTCGAAAAGAAAAATTTAATTATACCCCATATGGGTTGGAATTCTCTTAAAGTTAAAAAAGACAATAAGATCTTATCCTCAGTTTTTGATGAAAAAGATTTTTATTTTGTTCATAGCTACATTTTTGAAAAGGTTAAAAAATCTGATGTATTGGCCACGACAAAATATGGTAAAAATTTTCCATCTGTTGTGAATAAAGGAAACATATATGGAGTTCAGTTCCATCCAGAAAAAAGTCATAAAAATGGACTTAAATTGATCAAAAATTTTATTTTAAATTCATGAAAATATTCCCTGCTATTGACATTATAAATGGTGAATGCGTAAGACTCACTAAGGGTTTAGCCGAAAATAAAACTATTTACGATAAGTCACCTGTTGAAATGGCTAAGATTTATCAGGATAAGGGTTTTGAAACCATCCATGTTGTAGATTTAGATGCCACTCTAGGAAAAGGAAGTAATGACAAAACACTCGAATTAGTTCGAAAAAACATTGATATTAAAATTGAAGTTGCGGGCGGAATAAGAGACAAAGCCGCTATACAAACTAAAATAAATCAAGGATTTGATATTATTGTAATCGGAACTTTTGCTATTAAAGGTATTGATGAGGTTTCTAAATTTGAAAATAATATTTTAGATAAAATATCGGTAGCAATTGATTTAAAAGATAACAAAATCGCATCTCATGGATGGCAGCAAACATCAACAAATAGTCTTGAAAGCATAGTAAATATTTATAATGCATTACCAATACACTCATTCTTTGTAACTGATGTAGCTAATGATGGAATGCTATCGGGTTTAAATATGTCTACATTTGAAAGTATTAAAAAACTAACTGATAAAAAGATAACCATCGGGGGCGGTGTAAAAGATTTATCTGATGTTCAAATTGGCATCAAAAATGGTTTCGATCATATGGTCATAGGTAAAGCGATTTATGAAAATAAATTTTCTTTGAATGAATTAATAAAATTAAATGCTTAAAACTCGAATAATTCCTTGTTTAGATGTTATTAAAAACAAAGTCGTTAAAGGGGTTAATTTTAAAAATATTAAAGTTATGGGAAATGCTGTTGAAATGGCAAAATTTTATTCAGAAGCCGGTGCAGATGAATTATGTATGTTGGACATCAATGCTTCTTATCAAAACAGAAAAACTTTTATCAAAACCGTGGAGTCAATATCAAAGGTCATCAACATCCCCCTAACTGTAGGAGGTGGCGTTTCGGACCTATCAGATATTACAAATCTTCTTAATGCAGGTGCAGATAAAGTTTCTATTAACTCGGCGGCGGTAAAAAATCCTAACTTAGTTAAAAAAGCATCGTTGGTTCATGGTTCTCAATGTATTGTTGTGGCTATTGATGCGAAGAGATTTCAAGGAAATTTTAGAGTGGTGATTAAGGGAGGAAGAGAACTAACACCTAAAAAACTTGTTGATTGGGCGTTATATGTTCAAAAAATTGGCGCAGGTGAAATATTATTAACATCGATGGACACAGATGGAGTTCAAAAAGGGTTTGACGCAGAAATGTTAAAATCAATTACATCTAAGCTTACCATCCCTGTGATTGCTAGTGGCGGTGTAGGAGAATTAGAACATTTTTATACAGGTCATCA